>CAZDHW010000013.1:0-52228 GCA_964505415.1 uncultured bacterium
AAAGAGTAATTTAAACGATTTTAAGAAATTTTTAGAAGAAAGAAGCGAAATAGTCACAATCTGCCAAAGAGGAATTTAAACAAGTTAAAAATAATAAACAACATAGGAGAAGAAGTTGGTCACAATCTGCCAAAGAGGAATTTAAACAATAATAACATTATCCATTCGTCAGTTCCCATTTTCTGTCACAATCTGCCAAAGAGGAATTTAAACATTAAACATTAAATTAGAAATCTGAATTTCTCCCTCGTCACAATCTGCCAAAGAGGAATTTAACCTCGTTAGCGCCTTGTTGCGGGGGACATTGTCATCGCGTCACAATCTGCCAAAGAGGAATTTAAACTATTCTATATGGTTCTTCTTCTTTTTCTTTTAATTGTGTCACAATCTGCCAAAGAGGAATTTAAACGTTTTTTAAAAGGAGGAGAAAATGGGATTTGAAAAAGTCACAATCTGCCAAAGAGGAATTTAAACTAAAATTTCTTGTGTCTCCAAATTTAAAGCATATGCGTCACAATCTGCCAAAGAGGAATTTAAACATATAAGGAGCACCATAATTATGTTGCTCAAAGACAGTCACAATCTGCCAAAGAGGAATTTAAACTTAGACCATTTTAATCCGCATCTTTCACAAGTTTCAGGTCACAATCTGCCAAAGAGGAATTTAAACCATAAATTAACAATTTTTCAAATCAATCAGAAATATTTAAGAAATTATTTAGGACTTTTAACCTCAAAAGGTTTATTATTTCATAATGTAATCTCAAAGGTAGTCTCATCATCGCAACAAAGCAAAAAAGGATTTCCTTATTGCCAAATCAATTACACTTTCATAAGACAAATTAATAAAGAAGAAGCCGAAATCGTGAAATTTTATCGTAACCTAATCTCAAAGTTAGATTTATGAACTGGAATGATAATTGAAGAAGAAATTGAAGATATTGAAGAAAAATAAAAAAAAGGGGCTGGGACTTTTTAACCAGCCATTTAATCCAATTAGGTAATCTAACCTGCCCCGCATTTTTATTTAAAAAGGAGGAAAAATGAACTATTGCCCAATTAATAAAAAAGAATGTAATTTACTTGAAGATGGATGTATCTTCGTCATTGAATTAGAAGATGGAACAAAAGAATGCGGATTGAAGTATTGTGTTGAACTTCTTATTGATGTTGGCGAAAGATTTAGCGATATTCTTGATAGGATTGAAGAAAGGTTTAACAAAGGAGAAGTATGAGGGAAGATAAAATACTTGTAAATTTTACTCTTGATATTGAGACAGGAAGAAAATTGGAAGAAGAAGCAAGGTCTTACGGAGTTCCACGAACCTATATCCTAAAAATATTAGTAAAACTTTTTTTAGGCGAACTTAAAGAGGAAAATGAGTTGATTAAACAAATTAAACAAAAATTAAAGGAGAGGTTATGATAATTAAAAATCTCAGTGATAAAAGTTTTATGATTTTTACAATCACTGGCAAACTTCTTTATACTCTTCCCTCAACACCACACACTTGTGTAGAAATAAAGGGGCAAATGCTAAATTTTGGTTTCAAAGACGGAATTTCTTTATCTAATATTGAAATTATACCAAATCTTCCGCCGAAAAGAGACAATATCATCTATGTAATTTCAGGTCACAATCTGCCAAAGAGGAATTTAAACAAGGCGAAAGAAGTAATAGATGATTTAAGAATATTTATTGAATTGTTGAAAAAATGAGATACATAATTTCAGTAATTAAAAGTAAAATTTTATTGTTATTGTTAAAAGAGAACAAACCACTTTGTGCGAATTGTATTACGAAGATGATTGGTGAAGGTGAAAGTTATTTTCAACGACAAAAAGTTTCAGTAAATCTCACACAATTAAAAGATAAAGGGCTCGTTAGGAAAACTGGATTTTTATGGAAGGTAAAGATTGTAATTCAAGAGCAAAGGCGTGGACTTTGACAGATGTTGGTAAACAATGGGCGCAGATAATTGAGCGAAGAGGCTTGATAAAGTGATTTCTAAAATTATTGATGCATTAGGTCACAATCTGCCAAAGAGGAATTTAAACCATTGGAATATTTCTTTGACTTTTTTTTCTTTTCTTTTATAATTTATTAAAATTTAAAAAGGGGGAGAGAATGTTTAAAAATATTGGTGTTTTAGGTGCCGGAACAATGGGTAGTGGAATTAGTCAAGTTTTTGCCCAAAATGGTTATTCAGTAATAATGGTGGATTTGACGGATGAAATTTTACAAAAAGGAATGATAAATATTAGAAAAAGTTTGGAGAAATTTCTGGAAAAAGGAAAGATTAGTGAGGAAGAGAAGGAAGAAACTTTAAAAAGGATAAGAACCACTACTCAGATAGAAGATTTAAGCGATTGCGATTTGGTCGTGGAGGCGATTATTGAAAATAAAGAAGAGAAGAAGAAAACTTTTTCTTTAATTGATAAAATCTGTAAAAAAGAGGCAATCTTTGCTTCTAATACCTCTACTATTTCTATTACTGAATTGGCGAGTGCCACTGATAGACCAGAAAAGTTTATCGGGATGCATTTTATGAATCCGGTTCCTTTGATGGCATTGGTGGAAGTTATCAAGGGCTTAAGAACTGATGAGAAGACCGTGGAAGTTATTATGGATTTGGCAAAAAAGATTGGTAAGGTGCCCGTATTAGTAAACGATTCACCAGGTTTTGTCTCTAATCGGGTTTTGATGCCAATGATTAATGAGGCGATTTATTGTTTATATGAGGGGATTGCTGATAAAGAGGCGATTGATAATATTATGAAATTGGGAATGAATCATCCAATTGGTCCATTGGCTTTGGCTGATTTGATTGGTTTGGATGTAGTCTTGGCAATATTGGAGGTTTTAGAAAAAGATTTGGGCGACCCCAAATATCGTCCTTGTCCTTTATTAAGGAAAATGGTAAATGCTGGTTTTTTGGGAAGAAAAACAAAAAGGGGTTTCTATGAATACCAATAAGAAAAAATGGGAATATAAGATAAAGGTTTTGGAGGTCCATAGCCATCCAATCTTGGCTTTAGGAAGATGGCAGATTGAAGATGATAATAAAAAAATAATTAAGGAATTTCCTAATGTGGAAAAATATATTAATCAATTGGGTGAAGAAGGTTGGGAGTTAGTAGGAACTGCTCCTGGTTCTGATAGCCAGGGAACAATTACTAAGGTACTTTTGATTTTTAAGCGAGAAAAAGAATAAATTGTCATTCAATATTGTTGATTTATTTTCTTTAATAGTTATTTCCGTCTCCGCAGCTTTTCAATTTTTTCGGGCGATTGATGATTTGAGTTTGGTTTTTTACGAGACAATCGGAATAATATTTGCTTGTTATTTGAGTAATCTTATCTTTAAAAAATTTGATTATCAGCCAATTTTCTATTTGCTCACTTTTATTGTGGTTTTCTTTTTTTCCCTTCTTCTTGCCCGATTTTTTAATAACTATTTTTCTTTTTCTTTCGGTATCTTCACTTATATATTTGGTTTCTTTTTGGCTCTTATCTTTGCCTGGGCTCTTTGTCACGCCATTTTGAAAACTATTTTAATCTTTTTTTGGCGAAACCCAATATTGGTTTATAAATATAAAAAATCCCTTTTTGTTTCCCAAATATTATTCTTTGGTTTCTTCCGGGAACTTTTAGGACTTTTGCGAGTTATTCGCGGTCCAGTATCGCCGCAATAATGAAAAATTTGTTGGCGATTGATTTTGGTCTCCGGTGGGTTGGTTTAGCTTTTGGTGATTGGGAGAAAAATTATATTTATGGTTATAAAACAATTGCCGTTAGCAGTCTTAATAAACTAATTAAAGAGATTAAAAAGATTGTGGAGGAAAAAAATATTGACCAAATAATAATTGGTGACCCTAAAAGTTTAGAAGGTAAAGAAACCGAAAGAGCAAGATTGGTAAAAAGATTTAAAGAAAAATTAGAAAAATTGGTGAGTTGTAGGATTGTGCTTTTTGACGAAAGATTTACCACCGATTTGGCAAAACGGATTATTTTTCCCGAGGATTTTAAAAGAACGAAGATAAAAAGGAAAGAGAGTATTAAAAAGGATATTAATCTTTTATCGGCTATTCTTCTTTTAGAAAGTTATTTTAAATATGAGAAAGGAAAAGAAAACTGATTTTTTTGTTCTGCTTTTTTTGACTTTTCTTTTTCTTTTTTATCACCAGGTTTTTATTAAAGAGAAGGCAAATAAAAAGATTGAGATTTTTATCCCTAAAAATCTTACTCTTACGCAAATCAGCCAATTATTGAAAAAGAAAGGAGTGATAAAAAGGGATTATCTGTTTTTCTTTTATGCTAAAATTTTTTTAAAAGAGAAAAATTTAAAGAATGGTTATTACCAATTAATGGAAAATATGAAGGAATTGAGAGTTCTTTTTGCTCTTTTAAAAAGATATAGCATTCCGGTTTGGGTGACAATTCCTGAAGGATTTACTATAAAAGAAATTGGCGAACTTTTGGAGAAAAAGGGTATTTGTTATAAAGAAGATTTTATAAATTATTGTGTTAATCCTGATGTGTTAAAAAAGTATAATATCCCCTTTCCCAGTGCGGAAGGGTTTTTGTTTCCTGATTCTTATCAATTTTTTACCAATTCCCCACCAGCGGTTGTGTTTGATAAAATGTGTCGCCGTTTTTGGGAAATTTATTTAGCTTTAAAAAGAAAATATAAAACAAATCTTTCGGATTCAACAATTATCATTTTGGCTTCTATTGTGGAAAAGGAAGCCAAGATAGATTCGGAAAAACCATTAATTGCTTCGGTTTTTTTAAATCGGCTAAAAAAGGGAATGCGGTTAGAAGCCTGCGCCACTATTCAATATCTTTTAGAAAAGCGAAAGAAGAGATTAAGTAAAGAAGATTTAAAAATTTCATCACTTTATAATACCTATTTACATAAAGGTTTACCGCCAACACCAATATGCAATCCTTCTAAAAATTCCTTAGAGGCAGTATTAAATTCACCCAAAACTGATTATTATTACTTTTTTACCCAAAACGGAATTACCCATATTTTTTCTAAGACTTTTGAAGAACACCGTAAAAAATTACAAATATTGACAAAAAATTAATATTGATTTTAACGATAGTTTAGTTATAATAAAATCTTATGAATAAAAATAACTATTCTGATTACGACGCCTCTAAAATTCATGTTCTTAAGGGTTTAGAAGCCGTTCGCCGCCGACCAGCAATGTATATTGGTGATGTTGGTGTTCGGGGGCTTCATCATCTTATTTATGAAGTGGTTGACAATTCAGTGGATGAAGCCTTGGCAGGTTACTGTACGCAGATTATTGTTACTCTCCATAAAAATAATGCTTGTTCAGTGGAAGATAATGGTCGGGGGATTCCAGTTGATATTCATCCGGTAGAGAAAAAGCCAGCTTTGGAAGTGGTGATGACGATGCTTCATACTGGTGCTAAATTTGAAAATAAAGTCTATCGGATTTCTGGTGGTTTACACGGAGTCGGCGTTTCAGTAGTTAATGCTTTATCGGAGTGGTTAGAAGCCTATGTTTATCGGGACGGTAATATTTATTATCAACGGTACGAGCGGGGAGAAACAAGGACACCTTTAAAAATTGTTGGCAAAACCAAAAAGACCGGAACAAAGATTACCTTTAAACCGGATAAACAGATTTTTAAGAAGATAGACTTTGATTATGAAATGGTTGCTAATCGGTTAAGAGAGCTTGCCTATTTAGTGCCCAATTTGAAGATTGAATTGATTGATGAAAGAACGAATAAAAAAGATATTTTCCATTTTCCTGGAGGGATTGTTGAATTTTTAAAATATTTGGATGCGGGAAGAGCCCGTTTACACAAGCCGGTCTATTTTAAAGTAGAAAAAGATAAATTAGAAGTAGAAATTGCCCTTGAATATAATGATAGTTATTTAGAAAATATCTTTTCTTATGTAAATACGATAAATACCCATGAAGGAGGAACCCATGTTTCTGGTTTTAAATCAGCTTTAACCAGAACCTTAAATGAATATGCTAAAAGAAATAATCTTTTAAAAGAAGATATTGAGATAATTGGTGAAGATACCCGCGAGGGGTTAACGGCAATAATTTCTTTGAAAATTCCTGATCCCCAATTTGAAGGACAGACAAAAACAAAATTGGGGAATAGTGAAGTTAAAGGGATTATTGAGGCAATTGTTAATGAAAAATTAGAAGCTTTTTTAGAAGAGAATCCAAAGGTTGCTAATATTATAATCAATAAAGTAATCAGTGCTGCCAAAAGTCGTTTGGCAGCCAAGAAAGCCCGGGAATTAGCTCGAAGAAAATCTTTGTTAGAAACTGATATTTTACCAGGAAAATTAGCTGATTGCCAGGAAGAGGATCCGAGAAATGCTGAGATTTATATTGTTGAAGGTGAGTCAGCCGGGGGTTCAGCAAAACAAGGAAGAGACCGAAGATTTCAAGCGGTTCTGCCGTTAAGGGGAAAGATTTTAAATGTGGAAAAATCAAGTTTGAATAAGGTTTTGAGTAATGATGTAATAAAGACAATTGTCACTGCTTTGGGTGGGGGTTTTGGTGAAGATGATTTTGATCCAGAAAAATTAAGGTATCATAAGATAATAATAATGACAGACGCTGATGTTGATGGTTCTCATATTAGGACTTTGCTTTTAACCTTTTTCTATCGTTTTATGCGTCCCCTTATTGAACAAGGTTATGTTTATATTGCTTTTCCGCCACTCTACCGGGTGAAAGTGGATAAACAAGAGTTTTATCTTTATTCTGATGAGGAATTGGAGAAGTTTTTAAAGAAATATAAAAATGAAAAATGTGAGGTCCAAAGGTATAAAGGTTTGGGCGAGATGAATCCTCAACAGTTATGGGAAACAACAATGAATCCCGAAAAAAGGAAATTGAAAAAAGTTACTTTAGAAGATGCGGCGGAAGCTGATCGGCTTTTTTCTATTCTTATGGGTGAAGAAGTAGAACCAAGAAGAAAGTTTATTGAGGAAAATGCTAAATATGTAGAGAATTTAGATATATGATAAAGCGGGAAGAACTTTTTAAAAGATTAACTGAGGCTTTTGGTCCCTCTGGTTTTGAGCAGGAAGTTAGAGAAATATTGAGAGAATATTTTTCCGAAGTGGGAGAAGTAAAATACGACCGGTTAGGAAGTATTATCTGCCAAAAAGGAAATAAGGGTTTAAAAATTATGATTGCTGCCCATATGGATGAAGTTGGCTTTCTTGTTGCTAAAATTACTAAGGAAGGTTATGTGAAATTTCTGCCAATCGGTGGTTGGTATTCTCAGGTATTATTAGGTCATACGGTTAAAATTAGAACCCACAAAGGTGATTTTTTAGGAGTAATTGGTGCTAAACCACCTCACGAATTACCAGAGGAAGAAAGGGATAAAGTTGTTACCATTGAGAAAATGTATATTGATTTTGGGACTTTTACCGATTTTGATATTGAAAAGGAATTGGGGATAAGGGTTGGTGATCCGATTATACCTTTCCAAAATTACCAAAAATTACCTAACAATCTCCATTTAGCAAAAGCCTGGGATGACCGTTTTGGTTGCGCAATTCTTTGTGAGCTTGCGTATTCTTTAAAAGAAATGGATCACCCTAATTCCATATATCTGGTAGGGACGGTTCAAGAAGAAGTTGGTTTAAGAGGAGCAAGAACCGCAGCCGAATTGATTAAACCGGATATTGCCTTTGCGGTTGATGTTTCTATTGCTCGGGATTATCCGGGTTATGTTTTAAAGGAAACTCCCGAAAGATTAAAAAATGGTTGCGCAATAATTACTTATGATGTGACAATGATACCTAACATAAAATTAAGAGATTGGGTAATTGGAATTGCTGAAAAATATAATATAAAATATCATTTAACCACTATTCGGGGTGGTTATGATACTGGAACTATTCATTTAAAAGGTATCGGAGTGCCTTCTTTAGCAATTGGTATCCCCACCAGATATATCCATTCCCATTCGGGAATAATTGCAGAAGAAGATTATCAAAACTGTTTAAATCTTCTTATTAAAATCTGCGAAAATTTAGAAACCTTTTGAATTTTAGTTAAGAAAGATATTATCTCATTCCTTGTTGACCAAAGGAAGTAAGGATATTCATATAAGGCATGATTACTGCAATTATGATAAAGACAACACCGATACCCATAATTAAAATTAAAACCGGTTCAATCAAACCGGTTAAATTTTTTGCCATTCTTTCAACTTCGGTATCATAATAATCGGCAACCTGTCGGAGCATTTCATCTAAAGCTCCTGATTCCTCACCAGTAGCAACCATTTGAACTACCATCGGAGGAAATACACCACTTTCTCGCATTGGTGGAGCAATACCCCTGCCTCGTCGTACACTTTCGGCGATGGCGTCAATGTGTTGAGAAATATAGGTATTACCAACGGTTTTAGAAACTAATGCTAAACTTCTTAAAATCGGCAAACCGGTTCTGTCTAAAGTTTCAAACATTCGAGCAAAGCGGGCAAGAATCATTTGATAGATCAATGGACCGGCAATAGGTATCCTTAATTTTACCCTATCCCACCATAATCTTCCAGCTTTTGTTCTTATAAAAGTATAAAAGAGAATACCAAGAATGGCTAAGAAGAAAAATCCCACTGCCCAATAATTTTTCATAAAATTAACAAAGGTAATAAGAATTCGGGTCGGGGTTGGAACTTTTGTCCCTAAACCCGTTAAAAGCATAATAAATTTCGGTAATACAAAAGTGGAAAGAACAACGACGGCTACAATCATACCAATCATTAAGATTATCGGATATCGTAAAGCTGACATCACTTCACTTCTTAATTTTCTTTCATGTTCCAAAAGGTCAGCTAAACGGGTTAGAATTTCGTCCAAGACACCGCCGGTTTCTCCGGCCCAAACAGAATTAACATATAGCTCATTAAAAATTCTTGGATATTTAGCCATTGCTTGAGATAGAGAAGCACCACCCATAAGGTCTTTTCTGATACCATCAAGAGCTTTAGCCAAAGCTTTGGAACGAGTTTGCGCTTGGAGCGCACTAATAGCCGAAAGCATTGGTAAGCCGGCTTTATGAAGGGTAACAAATTGGCGCGTGAAGTTTATTAAATCAATCGCCTTTACCCGACCAGCAAAAAGATTTTCCAAAGAGAAACCACCGCCAGTAGGTTGTTTTATTTCTTTTATAGATAAAGGAATGTAACCCAACGCATCCAGTTTTTCAATTACGCTATTGACATCGCTTCCTTCTACGGTACCAGTTAATACTTTGCCTTCTCGGTCTCTTACTTTATAAGAAAATAAGGGCATAAAGCCTCCCTTTTATTTATTAGATTACAATTTTTTCCGCTTCCCTCATTACCTCTTCAACCGTCGTAATTCCCATAAGAACCTTCTTTATACCATCTTCCCACAGAGTATCCATACCACTTTCTTTTGCCAACATTCTTATCGCACTGGTTGGCGGTCGAGTGACAATTAACTCTCTCATTTTTTCATCAACTTTCATAACTTCAAATATTCCTATTCTTCCATAATAACCGGTATACCGACAATGCTCGCAACCCCGACCGCGATATAAAATAGTATCCGGTGGTAATTCTAATTCTTCTAAAATTTTTGGTGAAGGTCGGTATTCTTCTTTACATTTTGGGCAAATCCTTCTTACCAATCTTTGTGCCAAAACCCCTTCCATCGCGGAAGCAACTAAGAATGGCTCAATTCCCATATCAATCAAACGGGTTATCGTACCAGGGGCATCGTTAGTGTGAATTGTTGAGAATACTAATTGACCGGTTAATGCTGCCCGGATAGCTACCGTGGCTGTATCCCGGTCACGAATCTCACCGATGAAAATAACATCCGGGTCTTGCCGCAAAATATGTCTTAATCCTACTAAGTAAGTATAACCAGCCCTTTCATTTACTTGCGATTGGCAAAGACCATCAATATCGTATTCTACCGGGTCTTCAATCGTAATGATATTTTTTTCGGTGCTACGAATTTCTTGGAGAACAGCATAAAGAGTAGTTGTTTTTCCAGAACCGGTAGGACCGGTTACCAGAATAACTCCGTGCGGTTTTCTGATCATTTCTCTTAAAACTTGAAGCCTTTCTGGCAGGAGACCAAGCTCATCCAAGGATAAAAGTCTTACCCTGTCAAGAATACGCATTACCACTTTTTCGCCATAGGTAGTGGGAAAAGTAGATACTCGGAAATCAATCTCTCGACCATCAATAATTGCTGAATAACGACCATCCTGGGGTAATCTTTTTTCCGCAATATTCATTCGGGACATAATCTTAATACGAGAAACTACCGCTAATTGCAAGGCTTTCTTAGGAGCAACAACCGGATGGAGAACACCGTCGATTCGGAATCTCACTTGTAAACCTTCTCTCGTGGGCTCAATGTGAATATCGGATGCCCTTTCCCGAACAGCCCTAATAATCAATTGGTTCACCCATCTAACAACCGGAGCTTCAGAAGCCAATTCTTCAAGTTTTTTAGGTGTTAAATCAAGTTCCGCTGCTACTTCACCTTCTCCTAAAGGTTCAATAGTTTCTACTTCCGGTTCATCAGGAATGTCTGGGGGTTGAGTTTGGGCATAATATTCATTTAAAACCTGATATAAATCTAATTCCTTACACACCATTACTTGGACATCCATGCCAGAAAATCTTCTAATTTCATCAATAGTATAAATATTTGAAGGATCAACCATAGCAACCACTAAAGAATTACCAGATTTAAAAAGTGGCACAAATTTATGCGCTCTTAAAAATTCTTCTGGAAACATTTTCATTACTTCGGGATCAATTTTAAAGGTAGTTAAATCAATAAAAGGTACCCCATATTTCTGCTCTAATTCAAATCCGATATTGTCTTCTCGTCCCATAATTTCACCTCCTTACCATGCTTCTATAAAATTATAGAGCAAAAGTTTCAAAAAATCAATATTTATTTTAATTTTAAAACTTCTCGGTAGCCGGTTAAATCTAAAAATCCGTGTCCAGAAATATTCATAACGATTACCTTTTTAACTCCCTCTTCTTTTGCTTTTAAAGCTTCATCTATGGCGCAAGCAATAGCATAAGAAGATTCCGGTGCCGGCAGAAATCCTTCACATTCAACAAACATTCTTGCTTTTTCAAAAACATATTTTTCATCGGCTGGATAAGTTTTGGTTTCAATGATATTATGGTGTCGCAAAAGACTGATAATGGGAGCAGCCGCATGATATCTTAAGCCATCAGCTTTTATTGGCTTCATTTTTATTTTATGTCCTAAAGTATACATTTTTAATAAAGGAGTAAATTCACCATAATCAGCAAAGTCATATTCGTATTTTCCTTTAGACAAATTAGGCGCTACTTCACTTTGGCAAGCAATAAATCTGATTTTTTTCTTATTTTTCAATACCTCACCGATAAAAGGGAGTGTGAAACCACCAAAATTAGAGCCTCCGCCTAAACAGGCGATCATTATATCCGGCTCCACCCCAATCTTTTCTAACTGCTTTTTAGTTTCCAAACCAATTATTGTCTGATGTAAAAGAACGTGGTTTAATACTGAACCAAGACAATAAATAGTGTCATCGTTTTTTAAAGCATCTTCTATTCCTTCCGAAATAGCAATTGCTAAAGAGCCAGGATGGTGGGGATTTTTTTTATATAATTTTTTACCAACATCAGTTTTGGGACTAGGTGAGGGGTAAACATCGGCACCTAAAAGTTGCATCAAAGTTCTCCGCTCTTTTTTCCATTTATAAACCGCTCTTACCCAATAGATTGTGCATTTTAGACCCAGCAAAGCAGCTGCGTACGCCAAAGCAGTTCCCCATTGTCCGGCCCCGGTCTCCGTGGTTACTCTTCGGTAACCTTCTTTTTTAGCATAATAACATTGAGCCAAAGCGGTGTTTACTTTGTGACTACCAGTAGGACTAAAAAATTCTCCTTTATAATAAATTTCTGCCGGAGTATCAAGTTTTTTTTCTAAATTTATTGCCCGAAATAATGGCCTGGGTCTACCGGCTTGGGCGTAAAGTTCGCGCAATTCATCAGGAATAGAAATCCATTCTTCTTTTGCCATTTCTTGTTTTAAACATTCGCCAATCAAAATTTTTGATAAATTTTTTAATCGCGATTCGCCTTTTTCGGGGTCTTTAGGAGGTGGCAAAGGTTCGGGCAAAACTGGTAAAATATTGTACCACTTGTCAGGAATTTCTTCAACGGTTAAGTTTACTTGCCTTATTATCTTCATTTTTCCTCCATTTTGAAACTAATTTTAACCAAAATTATCACAAAAGTCAAATATTATTGACAAAATAAAAAAATTTAGTTATAATATTTTATAAGCAGGAGGTGGAAATGCGAGGGTTATTTAAAAAAGCTTTATTTTTGTTGCCGTCGCAAACTAAAAAATTATTTACCCGAATAAATGATGACCGAGAATTTTTATTTTATCTCCTCCTTTATCCTAATGAAACGTGGGAATTGATGTGTTATAAAACTACGGGCGAACAAGTTTGGCGCGGAACTAATTTAAAAAAGGAAGATGTGATTGAACTTATTGGTGATATTTTTTAAAGGTTATTAAATTTAGTCCAATTTCGGGAAAAGGTTGACGTTTTAATTTTATTTTAATTTTAGATAAAAATATTTCTAAAGTAACACTTACAAACGCCGAAAAAAGATGACCACCAAAAATTTTAAAATTTTTATCAGCGATGATAATGTGGGTGTGAACAAAAATTTCATTTTTTCCATGGCTTATATTCCCAAGAAAAGAAACGATTTCACATTCTTTTTTTATTTTTCTTTTTAAATATTTCTTCTTTTTTAAGTCATAATAACCAATAAGAAAATCTTTACCCGCGCCTATTCCCCAAAAGAAAGCGCCTTTTATTTTATTTTTTGTGGCAAAATCTTTTAAAGAATTTATAATTTCTTCGTTTTTTTCTAAACGAATGAAGAATAATTCTGAATTAATTTTTTTTATCTCCATATCTTAAATTTTTTAGGAAATAAATAAAATAATCAAAGAAAGAAAGAAAAAGAAATAGCCAAGTTAGATAAGTGATAATTAAAAGTTCGTTTTTTCGGTTAAGTAAAGCAGCAATAATTAAAAGGGCGAAAAAAAACCCAGTGATTTTTCCTAATACTGATGATTTGGAAACAATATTTCTTTTTTTCATTAAAAAAATAAAACCAGCAGTAATTAGGAGGTCACGAATTATTATAGCCAAAACAATTTTGAAATCTAAGTTTTTGGACATCACCAACACAACGAGAATGGAGCCCACCCAAATTTTATCTACTAAATGGTCAAGAATTTTACCCAAATCGGATACGCAATTTAATTTGCGCGCCAGATAACCATCAAAAGCATCAGTTACCCAAGAAATTGCTATGAAAACTAAGCTGGAAAGATATAATTTTTTAGCCAAAAAGAAAAGAATTAATGGTAAAAGAAGTAACCGCGAAATACTTAAAAGATTAGGAATTGTTAAAATCCCCATTTTAATTTTTTCTTTAAAATTTCAAAATAAGTTCTTTCTTTTTTGTTGACTAAAAGAAAGTAATTTTCTGCCTTTTCAATAAAAACTTCCTCATTCAAATTTAACAAAAATACTTTTTGGCCGTCAAGGACTAAATGAGCCGGTGGGTTTTTTCCTCCCAAAAGAAGTTTTAATTTAAGATGAGTGGGCAAAATTAATGGTCTACTCGATAATAAATGGGGAGCAATGGGGGTAATAATGAAAACTTCTGAAGAAGGATGAACAATTGGCCCACCAGCAGCTAAAGAATAGGCGGTTGAACCAGTAGGAGTAGCGATTATTATCCCGTCACCATTAAATTTGTTAACTAATTCACCATCAACATAAAGATTAATTTCAATCATTCTTGAAGATTCGCCCATATTAATAACCACATCATTTAATACCAAATATTCTTTGTTTTTAAAAATTACTTTAATGAGCAGTCTTTTTTCAATATTAACTTTTCTATTTAAAAAATCTTCAACCGCTTTTATTTTTTCTTCTTCGGAAAAAGTGGTCAAAAATCCTAAACTTCCAAGATTAATACCAATTGTTGGAATTTCTTTGCCTTTTAAGGTGTGGGCAGTTCTTAGAATTGTACCATCCCCTCCAATAGCAATAACGAAATCAATTGTTGAAAGATTATCCTCCAAATCGCTATAGTTATCATAACCTAAAAAGGTTGCTTCGGCTTTTAAAAATGAGGGTTTGATATTGTTTTTAAGAAGGTAATCGACAATTTCTTCAACAATTTTTTTTATACCTGCCTTTTTCAAATTGACAATCAAACCAGCTTTCATTTAAGAAATTATAGCAAATCTAATTTTTTTACTTAATGAAGGAAGAAAAATAAAAGAAGAATACCATTCTTTAGCAAATTGGTAGATCTTTAAAGGATAGGGGTGGTCAATCTCTAAAAATATTATTCCTTTTTCCGAAAGAAATTTTTTGCCTTCTTGCAAAATTCTTTTGATTACCCAAAGACCGTCTTCGCCGCCGTATAAGGCCCTTTTGTTTTCATAATTTTTGACTACCTTCGGAAGTCTTTCATAATCTTTTTTTGAAATATAGGGAGGATTAGAGACAATTAAATCAAATTTGTGAAAATATTCCTTATGATTAGGAAAATAGAAAAGGTCAGCGTAATATAATTTTATCCGATTTTGAAGAGAATATTTTTGGATATTTTTTTTAGCAACTCTTAATGCTTTTTTAGAAATGTCTGTGGCAATGATTTCGGCATTTTTAAATAAGTGTGCCAAAGAAATAGCTAAATTTCCTGTGCCCGTACCGATATCAATGATATATCTAATTTTTTCTTTATTATAATGAGTTTCCAAAAAAGAAATTAGCAATTCGGTTTCCGCCCGGGGTATAAAGACTCCTTTTTCAATATGGAGTTCTAAATCTAAAAAATAGGCTTTTTTTAAAAGATAGGGAAGAGGAATACCGTTTTTTTTATTTTTTAGAATAGTTAAAATTTTTTTTATTTTTCTTCTGGGTAATTTTTCACTTAAATAGATTTGATAAAGTTTTTTTTCAAATACTCCGTACAAAATAAAATTAAACTCTTCATCACTTAAACGGTATCTTTTTTTAATAGCTAACAATTCTTTATTCATTTAAAAATTTTTCAATTTCTTTTTCTTGTAATTGACTAATAATTGGATCTAAATCACCTTCCATTATTTTATCAAGTTCATAAAGAGTAAGATTGATTCGGTGGTCAGTCACTCGATTTTGCGGAAAATTGTAAGTTCTGATTTTCTCTGCTCTTTCACCGGTGCCGATTTGTTTTCTTCGTTCTTTATCAATTGCTTCTTTTTGTTTTCGCTTTTCATATTCTAACAGTCGAGCTTTTAAAATTTTCATCGCTTTTTGACGATTTTGATGTTGGGAACGTTCATCTTGGCAACTTACTACAATACCGGTAGGCAAGTGGGTAATTCTAACTGCCGAATCAGTAACATTTACATGTTGGCCTCCTTTGGAACTTGCTCGAAAAACCTCAATTTTTAAATCTTCTTCTTTTATTTCCACTTCTACCTCTTTTGGTTCCATAAGGACTGCCACCGTAACAGTTGAAGTGTGAATGCGGCCCGAAGCTTCGGTAACTGGCACCCTTTGGACCCGGTGAACACCCTGTTCAAAACGTAAATAATTATAGGCACCTTCACCACTTACTAAAAAAATCACCTCTTTTATACCGCCCAAATCAGATGGACGAAAAGATAAGATTTCGTATTTAAATCCTTTTTTATCCAAATATTTCTGATACATTTTAAATAAATCCATAGCAAAAAGAGCGCTTTCTTCTCCACCAGCTGCCGGCCTAATTTCAACAATACAATTTCTTTTTAGATCCTCGCCTTGGGGAAGGAAATAATAAAAAAGCTCTTTTTCCAATTCTTTTATTTCTTTTTTCAATTTTTCTTCCTCTTCTAAGAGATAGTTATAAGTCTCTTGGTCACATCCTTCTTTTATTTTACTAATTTCTGCTAACTCTTCTTCTTTTTTCTTTAAATGCTCATAATTTTCTAAAATCTTTTTTAACTCTTTATATTCTTTACCTAATTCTTCTAATAATTTGGGATTATTTATTACTTCTTGTTCGCTAAATTTCTTATCGATCTCTTTTAACTTTTCTTTGAGGACATTAATTTTTTCTTCCCATTTAATTTTCATAATCAAAAAATAACCATTTTTCCGTCTTTAATAAAACCCCAAGCCATATCCTTAGTGGTGTAGCCGTGACCCACATTGCCCCGTACATCAACACCGATCACCCCGCACAAACATTTTCTTTTTTTCAGTTCTTCCATAAAAATATTAATTGCTGTTTGGATATCATAATTTTTAGCTAATTCACAAATCTCTTTGGCAACAAAATTTCTTATTATTTCTTCTCCGTGCCCGGTAGCTGACACCCCCGCTAAAGAAGTAACGTAAGTTCCCGCACCAATAATTGCACTATCACCAACCCTTCCGGGCAATTTTCCTCTTAGGCCACCGGTAGAAGTGGCTACAGCAATCACTCCGTAACGGTCCAAAGCGCAGGCGCCAACGGTGCTTAAATTTTTTTCTTTTTTTAACTTCTTATAAACTTCAATTAATTTTTTAAAATTGGGAAAATAAATATTTTCTCCTTTTTCAATTAATTTCTTCAATTTTTCAATTTCCTTTTCAGTTTTTGGGTTGTATTCAGGAAATCCCATAGCTTGGGCAAACATTTTTGCCCCCTCACCTACTAAAAGTAAATGATCGGTTTCTTCCATAATCTTTTTAGCAACCAAAACCGGATTTTTAACATTCTTGACCGCACCGCAAGCGCCAAAATGTCCTTCACTCGTCATTACCGAAGCATCCATTTCAACTTCAAAAAGTAAATTTAAAACTGATCCAGTCCCAGCATTAAAATAAGGATTATCTTCTAATTCACAAACCGCTGCGCATACCGCATCAATTGCCTTACCATCTTTCTGTAAAATTTGATAACCTCTAATCAAAGCCTTCTCAATTCCCTTTTGGGCAGTAATTTTTTCTTCAATTTTTCCAGCACCTCCGTGAACAATTAAAGCAATCACAAAACCTCCTTTTGACAATTTGGACAGAAATAAGAAGAACGGTTATTAATTTTAATCCGCACAATTTTTTCTCCACATCGAACACATATTTCTCCGTCTCTTTTAAAAACTTTTAAATAATTTTGGAAACTTCCTTCTTGTCCATTCGGTCTTAAGTAATCGCTTATCGATGTTCCCTTTTTTTTGATCGCCAATCTTATAATTTTTTTTAAACATTTTACCAATCTTTTTATCTCTTCATCTGTTAAAGAAAAACTTCTTCTTTTTGGATGGATTTGGGCACAAAAAAGAGCCTCATCGGAATAAATATTCCCTACACCGCAGGCAATCTGTTGATTTAAAAGAAGACTTTTTATAAAAGCCCTTCGGTTTTTAATTTTTTCTTTCAAATAATGAAAGTTAAAATCAGGCATTAAGGGTTCTTTACCCAATTTTTTTAAAGATAGAAGAACTTTCGGTAATTTGTTATCTAAATAAAGATAAACCCTACCCAACAATCGGGGTTCCGCAAATATCAAGATTCCTTTATCTAACAAAAATTTAATGCGAGAATATTTTACTTCATTTTTTAAATTTTCTCTATAAATTAGCCTTCCCGACAATTTTAAATGAAAAGTTAAATAATAACTCTTAGATAACTTAAACAGCAAATATTTCCCCCTTCTTTCAATGTTCAAAATTTTTTTACCAATAACTTTTTCTAAAAAACTTATTGGTTTTGGGTAGCCGATAATTTTTTTATTTTCTAATTTTACGCCAATAAATCGTTTGTTAATTAAAAAGGGTAAAAGTTCATTTTTTATTGTTTCTACTTCTGGTAGTTCGGGCATTTTTATAATTTTATAAAAAAAATAAGATTTGTCAAATCAGAGAAATAACTAATTTGACTTTTTAAATCTTTCTCTTTAAAATTAATTCTGTGAAAGGTAAAATCGGTATAATTAGGGCACTTCTTTATTATCGTTATGGTGAAATTTTTATTAACTTTTTTAAAAATTTAGGAGTTTCTTATCTTTTATCACCAAAAACTGACAAAGAAATTATTGATTTGGGAGTGAAACATTCTTCTTCAGAAGTTTGTCTGCCTTTAAAAGTGACCGTAGGACATTTACTTTATTTAAAAAATAAGGTTGACTATCTTTTTCTTCCCCAATTTGTTTATCCCTATGAAAAACTTTATCCTTGTCCGAAAATGCTTGGTTTGACAACAATCGCTTTAGCTTTTTACCCCAAAAAGAAATTACTTTCTTTTAAAATAAAAGGAAATCTTTTTTTCCCTTTATTTCTTACTGGCTTAAAACTAAAGAAAGACCCTTTGAGAGTAATTTTGGCTTATTTAAGGATAAAAAGAAAAAAAGAAAAAAAAGAAATATCCTTTGATAATAAACATTTAAAAGTAGCAATAATTAGTCATTTTTATAATCTCTATGATGAAGCGATAGGAAGTGTGGTGTTAGAAACATTTAAAAAAGAGGGCTTTGTTGTTTATTTGAAAGAGGATTTGGGAAAAGAGATTTTGAGAAAAAAAGATGGTTTCTCTAAAAAAATCAAGTGGGCTTTTGAAAGAGAGTTATATAATGCTTTTAAATATTATTTGGAGTATGTTGACGGTTTTTGTTTTTTCTATTCTTTTGCTTGTGGTCCTGATTCTTTAATTGGCGAAATGATGGAAAGAGAGGCAAAAGAAAGGGGTGTTCCTTTTTTAAAAATTATTTTTGACGAGCATAGTGGAAGAGAAGGCATAGTAACAAGGATTGAAGCTTTTTGTGAAATGATTAGGCGAAAGAAAAATTTATGAAGGCTGCTTTTCCTTTTATTGGTTACGATTCCTTGGCTTTAAAAGATTTTTTAACTGTTTTGGGTGCGGAAGTCTGCTTGCCGCCGCCTTTAACAAAAAAAACTTTAGAATTGGGAGCAAAATATTCGCCAGAAATGGTTTGTTTGCCTTTCAAAATTACCTTAGGAAATTTTATTGAAGCTTTAGAAAATGGCGCCGATACTTTATTTATGGCTGCCGGGGCTAGAAAATGTCGATTTGGTTATTATCATCATTTACAAGAAAAAATTCTAAAAGAATTGGGTTATCAATTTCGGTTTTATCCGGTTTCCCAATATTCTCCTTATGAATTTTTCTTTGAAAAGATGCCACAGATTTTTAATGTTTCGCCGTTAAAAGTTTTGAGAGCTTTTTATTTAATGTTTAAAAAAAGCGAAACTTGTGAAAACTTTAAAAATTGTTTAAGAGTAATAAGAGCGATTGATTATAAGGAAAGCATTAGATTTGAAAGAAAATATCTAAAAAAAATTGAAACGGCAAAGAAAATAAAAGCTTTAAATATTTTGAATAAAGAGTTAAAAACAAAAAGAAAGAAGTTTTTAAAAGAAGGAGAGATAAAATTAAAAATTGGTTTAGTAGGCGAAATTTATTTTTTATTGGAAGATTTTGCTAACCAGGAAATTGAGAAAGAATTAGGAAAATTAGGGGTTTTAGTTTTGTCAAAAAGAAGTCTTTATCGCCGATTAAAACATCTTTTAAAAATAGAGGTTGATTTTTTAAAGATTTATTATTACGCTAAAAAATATTTACCATTATCTCCCGGAGGAGAAGCAATGAATACAGTTGGGGAAGCGATTGAATTTGCTAAAAACGGCATTGACGGTGTTATTCATATTTTTCCTTTTACTTGTATGCCGGAAAATATTGTACTTCACTCTTTAGAAAAAATAAGTGAAGAATATAATCTTCCTATTCTTTCTCTTTCTTTTGATGAGCATACTTCTAAGACAGGTCTTTTAACTCGGATTGAAGCTTTTTTGGAATTATTAAAAAGGAGAAAACAAAATGGCACTCGTTTATATAGGCATTGACGTTGGTTCAATATCAACGAAAGGGGTAGTTCTGGATAATCATTTTAAAGTAATTACCTATGAGTATTTAAGGACTAAAGGAAGGCCTATTGAAGCAGTTTTAAATTTGTTAAAAGTTTTTAAAGAAAGAATTGGAAACAATGTGAAAATTGGCGGTATCGGAACTACGGGTAGTGGGCGGAGACTTGCAGGAGTGATGGTTGGTGCCGATGTAGTGAAAAATGAAATTATTGCCCATGCAATTGCTGCTTCTTTCTTTTATCCTAATTGTCAAACAGTTATTGAAATTGGGGGGCAAGATTCAAAGATTATTATCTTACGTAATGGTATTCCAGTAGATTTTGCAATGAATACAGTTTGTGCCGCAGGTACCGGGTCTTTTCTTGATCATCAGGCAAGCAGATTAGGTATTCCAATAGAAGAGTTTGGTAAATTAGCTCTGAAAGCAAAAACCAAAGTAAATATTGCTGGCCGTTGTACCGTTTTTGCAGAAAGCGATATGATCCATAAAGCTCAATTAGGATATCCTTTAGAAGATATTATTGCCGGTCTTTGCGAAGCAATTGTTAGAAACTATTTAAATGTAGTTGCTAAAGGAAAAGAGATAAAACCATTGATTTTATTTCAAGGAGGCGTAGCTGCTAATGTGGGGGTTCGGGAAGCTTTCAAAAAAGAATTAAAGCAAGAGATAATTGTTCCCGAATATTTTTTAGTAATGGGTGCTATTGGAGCAGCGATTTTGGCAAAAGAGGAAACCAACGGGGTTGGGAGCAAATTTTATGGTTTTGAAATTACTGCTGCAGATTTTCAAACAAAGGCACAGGAATGTGATGGCTGCCCAAATCGTTGCGAAATTGTCTACACTTATCGAGATGATAAACTTATTGATATTTATGGTGATCGTTGCGGTAAATGGTCGGGTTAAATTTTATTTTTGACTTCTCTTAATTGTAACAATTCTATTGGGAATAATTAAAATTTTAAATTAATGTTTTTGAATATTTACAAAATTCCGATTTTTTATTATCATATATAATGAAAAATCGAGTTAAAAGAGTTGGGGAACTTTTAAAAGAAACAATTGCGGAAATTATTTTAAAGGAATTTGATAATCCTCATTTAGGTTTAGTAACAATTACAGCAGTGGAAATGACTAGAGATTTAAAGCAAGCTACAATTTTTTTTACTTGTTACGGAAATGAAAATAAAGAATTAACGGCAAAGAAGATTTTAAATAATAGTAAAGGATATATTAAAGAAAGACTGAAAAACAAAATTATTTTAAAATACATGCCAGAATTAAAATTTGAAATCGATGAGACTTTAAAAAAGCAACAAAGAATTGATAAATTGCTTAAAAAGTTAAAAGCCGATGAGGGGAATAATACTGGTGAATAAAGAAGTTGGGCTTTCTTCCTACGATTTAATTAGAATAGTAAAAAACCGTATCGGTAATAATTACAAAATTGGCCATGCGGGCACATTAGATCCGATTGCTAACGGAGTTGTTATCCTTTTGTTTAATGAGGCTACCAAAATAAGCAAATTTTTAATGGATTATAAAAAAGAATATTTAGGAGTGATAAAATTGGGTATTCAAACGGATACTGATGATATTACCGGAAAAGTAATTGAGAAAAAGAAAGTTCCTAGATTAAAAAAAGAAGAAATTCTGGAAATTTTGAAAAGCTTTGTTGGCCGAATCGAACAAACGCCACCAATTTATTCAGCAATAAAAATTAATGGTGAACCGAGTTATCTTAAAGCTAGAAAAAAAGAAGAAGTAATACTTAAAAAAAGATTCGTTGACTGTTATCAGATAGAGTTAGTTGATTATTTTCGAAATGTGATTTTAATAAAAGCTGTCGTTGGTAAAGGTTTTTACTTGCGGGCTTTAGCTAGAGATATTGGATTTAAAATTGGATGTGGTGGAACATTAGCTGGTTTAAAGAGAATAAAAATTGGTAAATGGCAGATTGAAGACTGTTTGAAAATTTGGGAGCTTTCCGAAGAAAATATTAAAAAAAAACTAATTCCAATAAAAGATGCTCTTTATCAATTTAAAGAATATTATTGCGACAGAAAAGTTATTAACGATTTAAAAAATGGAAAAGAAATTTTTTCTCCCGGAAGTGAAGATGGTTATTATAAAATAATTTCTAAAGACGAAAAAGTCTTATTGATTGGCGAGAAAAAAAATAATTATCTGAAATTAGTAAGGGTTATCTATGAAGATAATTGATGAAAAAAACAGCGAAGAATTTAAAAACGGTGTTCTTACTATAGGTGGTTTTGATGGTGTTCATTTTGCTCATCAAATAATAATCGAAAAATTGTTAAAAAATAAAGAAAATTTAAAAACTGTTGGCGGCTTAGTTACTTTTGAACCTTTACCTTATTTATACTTTCATCCTAATTTTCATTTTCTTTTGACCCCTTTTTTGGAAAAAGTAAAAATTTTAGAGACTTTAGGATTAGATTTTGTTTTTGTTTATAATTTTGATAATTTTTTTGCCAACCTGGAACCATTAATGTTTTTAAACAAATTAAAAAACGATTTATTACCAAAAAAGATTATTGTAGGTAATGACTTTCGCTTTGGAAGAAATCGAGAAGGAGATATAAATCTTTTAAAAAATTTCTGTGAAAATGAAAACATTTTAATTGAAATTCTTCCACCAATAAAGAAAACTGGAATCGAAGTAAAAAGCACAACTATTAGAGAAAAATTGATATTGGGAAATATCCGAATTGCGAATCTTCTTTTGGGTAGGGAATATTCTATAAAAGGGAAAGTGGTTAAGGGTAAGGGGCGAGGAAGTTTGTTGGGATATAAAACTGCTAATTTGGAATTATTGGACAACAAAAAGTTAATTCCTGCTGATGGGGTTTATGCTTGTAAAGTAAAAATAGCTGATGATGATAAGATTTACTTAGGAGTGTTAAATATTGGCGAAAGGCCGACTTTTTCAGAAAAGGAAAGAAATATTGAGGTTCATATTTTAAATTTTGAAAAAAATATTTTAGGAAAGGAGTTGGAAATATTTTTTATTCAAAGAATAAGGCCCGAATTTAAATTTGAGGATGTCGAAAAATTGAAAAAGAAAATAAAAGAAGATATTGAAATGAGTATAAAAATTTTTAAAAAGGAGAGGATATGGGAAGAAAATGCGAAATATGTGGAAAAAACTCAATAACGGGACATAATATCAGTCATGCCCATAATGTAACTAAAAGAAAGTTTAATCCTAATCTTCAACGAATAAGAATTAAAATTGGCAATAAAACAAAAAGAGCGTGGGTTTGTACCCGCTGTCTTAAAAGCAATAAAGTAGTTAAGGCTTAGGAGAGAGAAATGAAGGTATTGATTACTGGGATTACTGGTTTTGTTGGCAGTCATTTGGCCGAATATTTACTTTCGCTAAAA
Organism: uncultured bacterium; assembly: GCA_964505415.1. Classification (GTDB taxonomy): domain Bacteria; phylum Hydrothermota; class Tepidihabitantia; order Tepidihabitantales; family DTDR01; genus DTDR01. The sequence continues at coordinate 23,437 of CAZDHW010000013.1, forward strand.
AATTGTGAAATCTACGGCACTTATCGATGGCGAAGTCGGATGGAAAATATTTCACACATAAAAGAGAAATTAAAACTTTTCGAATGTGATTTAAAAGATGCCACAGCAGTTTATAATTTGATAAAAGAAATTAAACCTGATATGATTTTTCACTTAGCAGCTCAAAGTTATGTACCAATGTCTTGGACGGCTCCTTCTGAAACTATTATTACAAATGTGATTAGCCAAATTAATATCTTAGAAGCGGTAAGAAATTTAAAAATGGACACCTTAATTCATATTGCTGGTTCTTCTGAAGAATACGGGTTAGTTTTGAGAAATGAGGTTCCTATCAAAGAAACTAATCCTTTAAGACCATTAAGCCCTTACGGAGTAAGTAAGGTTGCTCAAGATTTATTAGGTTTTCAATATTATAAAAGTTATAATCTAAAAATCGTAAGAACCCGCGCTTTCAATCATGAAGGGCCAAGAAGGGGAGAGGTTTTTGTTACTTCTAATTTTGCAAAACAAATAGCAGAAATTGAAAAAGGTAAAAGGGAGCCGGTTATTTATGTTGGCAATTTAGAAGCGGTTCGAGATTTTACCGATGTCCGGGATGTGGTTCGGGCCTATTATTTAGTATTAATTAAAGGAAGAGCAGGCGAAGTTTATAATATTGCTTCGGGAAAGGGTTATAAAATAAGGGAAGTTTTAGATATTTATTTAAGAATGAGTAAAGTCCGAGTGGAAATAAAAGTGGATCCCGCTCGACTAAGACCTTCAGATGTGGAGTTATTGATAGGTGATGCTACTAAAATTAAAGAAGAATGTGGTTGGCAACCCCAAATTCCTTTTGAAAAAACTTTGGAAGATTTACTCAATTACTGGCGAGAAAGGGTTTAAATGAAAATTCTTATCACCGGAAGCGAAGGTTTTGTTGGGCAGTATCTTTTTGATTTTTTGGCTAATAAAAATTACGAGGTTTACGGAACTTATTACCGAGAGGACGAAACAAAAGTTAATCGTTTTTTTTTGGATGTAAGAAAAAAAGAAGACGTTAAAAATCTTTTGGCAAAAATAAAACCTGATGGAATTTTCCATTTAGCAGCCCAAACTTCTGTGGCTCGCTCTTATAAAGAAGAACATTTAACTTATGAAGTAAACACCTTGGGAACTTTGAATCTTCTTTGGGCGATTAAAGAACTGAATTTAAATCCCCGTTTTATTTATATTTCTACTGCAGAAGTTTATGGACAACCAAAAGAAAAGAGAAAAGTTAAAGAAAATGATGAATTAAATCCTGTAAGTCCTTATGCTTTAAGTAAATATTTTGCTGAAAAATTGGTTAACCATTATGTAAATGTGTATAATCTTGAAGCAATAATTTTAAGACCTTTCAGTCATACGGGAATTGGTCAAGATGAAAACTTTTTTTTTCCTTATTGTTGTAAAAAAATTGTCGAAATAGAAAAGGGGAAAATTCCACCTATTTTAGAAGTAGGCAATTTAGAAATAGAAAGGGATTATTTAGCTGTGGAAGATGTGGTTGTAGCTTATTACTTAGCTTTTAAATATGGAGTAAAAGGAGAAGTTTATAATATTACTAACAGTAAACCAATAAAATTAAAAGATGCTTTAAATTTTTTATTAACTCAATCGAATGTGAAAATTAAAATTATTTCTGTTAAGGAAAAAGTGAGAAAATGGGATATTTATTATCTTTCCGGGGATAATACTAAATTTAAAAAACTAACTAATTTTGAACCCCAATTAGATATCAAAGAAGTTTTAACCAAAATGCTTAATTATTACCGGCAAATTCTTTAGGCAGCGATGAGTTTTAAATAAATCTTTCTTTCTCGCGGCCCGTCAAATTCACAAAGAAAAATACCTTGCCAAGTACCTAAAATAAGCTTTTTATTTTCAAAAAAGATAACTGCGAAAGAATTTATTAAGGAAGTTTTAATGTGGGCGTCAGCATTACCTTCCGTATGGGTATAAAAATTATTTAGAGGAACTAAACGATTTAAAGTGTTATTAATATCGTTTATTACCGAAGGGTCATAATTTTCATTAATTGTTATTCCGCAAGTAGTGTGGGGTACATAAAGGCAACAGATTCCGGAATCGATTACGCTTTTGTTAATGATTTCTTCCACTTTTTTGGTAATATCAACGAAAGCAATTCTTTTTGGGGTAGTAACTTTTATTGTGTAATACATTTTAATATAATTTTTGATAATGATAATCTAAAATTGTAAAATTAGGATAATTTTCTAAAAATTTTAATAAATTATTTTTGGTTTTAAAAGAATTTTCCGAAGAATTGTTAACAAAACAGATTGCTAATTTAGAGCGCTGCCATAAATCTTGGTAATCTATCTCTACGATGGAAATATTGAATTCTTTTTTTAATTGGGCAAATAAAGAATTAAGGAATCTTCTCTTATCCTTTAACGAGTGTCCATTACCACAAAGGCAGTCTATTATCAATAAATTAACTGTCATCTACTCTTCCATATAGCATTCCAAAAGGTCCTCTTCTTGAAGATTTTCTATGCCGTTGATACCGATACCGCATTCGTAACCAGCTTCTACCTCTTTTACATCGTCTTTAAATCTTTTCAGTGAGGTTATTTTCCCTTTAAATATTTCGACATCTTTTCTAAAAACCTTTACAATCGCATCGCGAACAATTTTGCCTTCTAATACATAGCTACCAGCAACTAAACCTACTCCTTTGATATTAAATACTTTTCTCACCACTGCTTTTCCAACCAAAACTTCTTTCTTCTCTTCTTCTAATAGTCCTAACATTGCTGCTCGAATGTCGTCGATTGCTTGATAGATAATATTATAGGTTCTAATTTCAATCTGTTGCTGTTCAGCTATTTCCTTGGCATCACCTAAAGGAGTAACATGATAACCAACCACTATGGCTTCGGAGGCAGCAGCTAATAAAACATCCGATTTAGTGATGGGTCCCACACCAGCATGAATAATTTTAATTTTTACTTCTTCTAATGATAATTCTTCTAAAGCATGTTTTATTGCTTCTAGAGAACCCATTACATCAGCTTTTAAAACAATTTTTAATTCTTTGGTTTCGCCTTTTTGAATTTTTTCCTGAATTAATTGTAAAGTTAATTTTTTTTGTAATTTAAACTTTTCACTTTGCTTTTGTAATTTTCGTTTTTGGGCTAATTCGCGTGCTAATCTTTCGTTCTCAACTACAATTAATCTTTCCCCTGGTTCCGGGATATCGGAAAAACCAATAATTTGGCATGGGTTACTAGGATTACCGAAATCAATCTTTTTAAATTTATCCGGAAGAACATCAAAAATTTCTCTTACCTTACCATAAGTTTCCCCGCATACAAAAAAATTACCCCTTTCAATTTTTCCTTCATTAACTAATACAGTAGCAATAATTCCTCTTCCTTTATCAACACGACTATCAATTACTACACCTTTTCCCGGGCAATCATAAGGAGCTTTAAAATTATAGGTATGACTGAGTAAAAGGATTGCGTCTAATAAATCATCAATTCCGTAACCAGTATAAGCAGAAGTTTCTACGCAAAGAACATCCCCACCGTAACTTTCAATCCTTATCCCGTAATTAGCCAATTGAGCTTTTACTCTTTCTGGATTTGCATCGGGCAAGTCAACTTTGGTAATAGCCACAATAATTGGTACTCCTGCTGCCCGGGTATGATTTATCGCTTCTTCTGTTTGAGGCTTTACTCCTTCATTAGCAGCAACTACCAAAATAGCGATATCAGTAACTTGAATCCCTCTAGCTCTCATAGCAGTAAAAGCTTCGTGTCCAGGGGTATCAAGGAAAATTATTTTTTCGTTTTTATAATTAACTACCGAAACCCCTACGTGTTGAGTAATTCGGCCAACTTCTTTTTCTGCAATTTTTGTTTTTCGAATGTAATCTAAAAGAGTTGTTTTCCCGTGGTCTACATGACCAATGACAGTTACAACTGGTGGTCGAGGTAACAAAGGAACATTTTCTAATTTTTTTTCACTTATAATTTCTTCTTTTACTACAATCTCTTTTTTAAATTCATCGGCTAAGAGATAAATAGTATCCAAATCTAACCGTTGATTAATTGTAGCAATCAACCCCATTTTTAGACAGGCTTTAATAATATCTGCCGGTAACACATCGAAAGCGACAGCCAATTCGGAAACGGTCATAAAGGGTGTTACTTCAATCTTTGGTTTTTCTATTTCTTTTGGTTCTTTCTTTTCAGGTTTTCTGATTTTCGTAATAGTTTTTTGCGGTTTGATAGTAATTGGTTTTTCTTCTTTTTTAATTTCTTCTTTTTCAATTTTACTGCTATATAGTTTTTCCTCCTCTTTAATTTTTTTCTTTATGGCTTCATATTCTTCCCAAGTAACAAAAGAAGTATAACCTCTTTCTTTGAAACCTAATTCTTTTAACAAATTTACAACTGCTTTGGGTGAAAGATTAAGTCTTTTTGCTACTTCGTTCACCTTTAAACGGTCGGTTTTCATAAAATTAAGTTTCACTTGCCTCTGTCTTTTGGGAGAAGAATTTTTCTTTTATTTTTTCTTCAATGTCTTTTTTTAATATTTTAACTTGTTCAAGATCATAATTAATAAGTTTACTAAGGTTTTCGTCAGGTGTAGTTAGTAAATCAAAGGCATTAATGATTTGATTTTCTGCTAATTTTTCCAAAATAGTATCAGAAAGATCCAGCTCTTTTAAGGAAATATTCTTTGCTTTTTCTTTAATTAGACGATCCAAGTAATCACTCAATTTAAGAATTTCAATATTTGCTCCGGTAAGCCGACTGGCTAAATTGACATTATTTCCTTTTTTGCCAACCGCAATCGGATAATCGTTATCAGGAACAATAACAGTATATTTATCGTTTTCTTTTAATACTTCTTTGACCTTAGCAGGACTCAAGGCCCGAGCAATGAAAACTTTTAAATCTTTTGACCATTGGATAATGTCGATCTTTTCTTCTCCTAATTCTTTTAAAACATTTTCGATTCTTTGTCTCTTAAAACCAACACAAGCGCCGACGGGGTCTACTTTATCATCTTCCGAATACACAGCGATCTTAGTTCGTACCCCCGGGACACGAGCGATTGCCTTTATTTGAACAATATTTTGTTGAATTTCCGGGACTTCCTTGGCCAAAAGTTTTTTCACAAATTCTTGATGTGTTCTTGAAAGATGGACGCGCGGTCCCAAAGGTGTTTTTTCTACTTTTACTACATAAGCTTTAATCACTGCTCCTTGACGGAGACGGTCGGATTTTAGATAATCTTGAGGTAAGAGATACCCTTCCACAGCTCCTAAATTTACTATTACTCGGTCTTTGGCAATTTGATAAATAGTGCCCGAAATAATTTCTTTTTCTTTTTTCTTAAATTCTTCGTATAATTTATTTTTTTCAATCGAGCGAAGACGATTTACCAATTCATCAGCAGCTTTTTGAATAGTAGAACGTCCTACTTCTTTTAGAGGTAAAGGAACTTTAATTTTTTCGCCGATTTGGACATCGGGTTTAATTGTTCTAGCTTCTTCTAAAGAAATTTCTTTACCTAATTTCATCGGTGTTTCAACAACTGTTTTATTCAGAAAAATTTTAATCTCACCGTTTTCCAAATTAACAACAACTTCTGGTTCAGAATCTTGACCATATCTTTTTTTAAGACCAACAATTAAACTTTCTTTTAAAGCTTCACTTACATACAAAACATCAACATTTCTTTTTCGGGCAATTTCACTTAAATAGGCTAAAATTTCATCTTTTTTCATTTTTTAAACAGCTCCTTGGTTGGTACTTTTACCTCGGCTTTTTTTATTTCAACATAATTAATATTAACTATTTCTCCCGGTTTTATACTAGAACCTTCTAAAGTTTTTAAAGTTATTTTTTCTTCATCAGCAGCTAAAAGTTCACCATAAAAATATTCTTTTTCTTTTTGAATCATTACTTTCTTACCAATTGCCCTTTTGAAATGTTCTACCGTTTTTAATCTCCTTTCAACTCCTGGCGAAGAAACTTCCAAAATATAAGAATGGGGTATTAAATCAAGAGCATCTAATCTTAACGATAAAAGATTAGAAACTTCAACACAGGTCTCAATAGTTACCCCTTCAGGCATGTCAATATAAACTCGTAGATTTTTTCCGTCATATTCCAAATCGTAAAGTTCTAATCCAATTTCGTTAATAGTTCTTAAAATTAAATTATAAACTTCTTCGGGTAATTTCTTTTCCATAAAACTTAATAATTATACTTACTTGAAGAACAAAAATCAAGATTAGATAAACATTGGAAAGAGATAAAAATTTTTTTCATTTTTTCCAAAGCGAAATCAATGGGGGAATAATGGGTTAAAAAATATTTTGAAGAAGCAAAATTCTAAGAATTATTAAATTAACCATAAAAGAATTATTCGGGGAGTTATTTAGGGAATTTTATTAATTTATAACCTTTATCTTCATTTTCTCTTTTAATTTTGTCATTCATTTATTATTTGTGTATTTGTTATTAAAACCAAAAATCTAACTTATTTTATCTTTCTTTTAAAATTGGTCACATTTTTAAGATAAAAATATTGAAATTGCATAACTTAAATGGAATATGATAATTTATTAATTAAAAATGTCGCACCTGTTTGGTTATTACCGAAATTTTTCCATTGTTTTTCATTTTTTTTAAGTTATTGAAAATCAAAATCTTATTTTAATTTTTCTTTAATTGTTTGGCATATTTTTTGTCTCAATTTTAATAAGATTTAAAAGGTTCTTTGAAAATCTGGTAAGAAGGTAAAGAAGAAAAAATTACTCGCATTTTCACCTCCTTACCACGTTGAGAGGGATGCGATGCCAAGAGGAGGTTTAAGATGATTGGGAAAATTCGTTTTCCTGAGGCTGGCGTCGCATCCCAGCTAAGATTTTGGGGGTCTAAAACTAACCTCCCTTTTGAGTTCATAGCCCAGTCCTCATTTTTAGACCCCCGTTAAATTTAAGGGGAGGAGGAGATGAAAGAAAAGAGGCTCCGATACCACCTGATTAGGACCGTTCAAAAGGTAGAGGATGCCACCTCTTAATAATATTTTTAGAGGCGAGAACGGTCAACAGGGTATCAGGGGCCTCTTTTCTTAGGAGGGAGAAAAGGAGGTGTGTGGTGAAAAAATTTCTTTTTTTAACACTTTTCTTTTTTTCTTGTTTAGAAAAACCGGAATTTCCCGATTGGAATACAGAAATAACTATTCCTTTATTAGAAAAAAAATTCACTATTTTTTCTTTTTTAGATTCTTCTTATTTTACTCTCACTACTGATTCTACATTAAATTTTTTTTACCAAAATAAATTTGATACCATTTATCCCATAAGAAAAATTGATTTTAATACTTTTCATTTTAATAAAAGTTATTATTTTAATGAATTTGAAATTAAAGACACCTTTTCTACTGAAATAATAATAAATATTGAGGAAATTTTAAGTATTCCTTTTCCAGATTCTTTTCTTATTTTACCACCAATAAATATTGAAAGAGAATTATTAAAAGCTACAAATATTAAGGATCTTCATTATGCTTTCTTTGAAAAATTTTTGTTGGTTTTAAATTTAGAAAATCATTCCTTTTTGAATTTTGATTTTTTAAAAATTAAATATGATAGGTTTACTACCTCTTTTGAAAATCTTTTTTCCAATTCTCAAAAAGAAACCATTATTAGTGACGGTGATTTGTTTGTCTCTTCTCCTTTTAATTCTTTATTAATTTTTAAAATTTTTACCGAAGACTCAGTTTTGGTGAGAAAAAGTGATTTTGTAAAATTGGTATTAAAATTTACTAATATCAAATTGGCTTACGGTGAATTTAGGCTTAAAAAATGCTTTTTCAATTGTGAAGAAAATTATTCCGTTTCGCTTTCTTCGATTTTTGATTTGAATTACGGTGAAATAAAAGAAGGTTATACTGATTTGAGTTTTTTAAATAATTTCCCTTTTCCACTAGGACTTACTTTTAAGATAAAAGAAATTAACTACGAAAATAGTTTGCTTTTATTACCTTTTTATTACCAAAAAATTACCATTCCTTTAAAGGGAAAAATTCTTTACCAAAACTCTTCGGAAAAAAAAGGAACTTTTGTTTATTCTTTGGAAATAAAAGCTCAGCCAATTGATACCGAGAATTTTTTCTATATTCAAAAAGAAAATAATTTTTCTTTTAGCGGTGAGATTAAAGAATTAAAATTTAAAAAAATTAAAGGGAAATTTTCTTCCGCATTGTTTCTTATTAACAAAAAAGATTCAATAATAAGTGAATTATTAGGTAATCCTAAGGGAATAAAATTAGCAAAGGTAGAGCTTATTTTAGATTTTATTTATAATTTGTCAGTGCCTATCAAAATCTTTTGGTCAGGAAAAAGTATTAATCGCAATCAAGAAGTTTGTTCCCTTTTTGAAGAAATTAGTTTACCACCGGTTAATGAGCAATCTTTAAATTATATAAATAAAAAAATTGATATTTCTAGCCTGATAAATAATGGCCCAAAAGTTTTGAAATCTGATTATTCACTAAAGGTTGAAGGGGAAGGTAAAATTGAAGAAAACGATTTTATTTTGATAAAGGTGGCAATAGATGCTCCTTTAAAATTTACTTTTAAAAAAGATACCTTTATCGCCTATGAGAAAAAAATTGTCGTTGGTGAAGAAGAAAAAAAGAAGATAAAAGAGAACTTAGTGGGTGGGGAATTAGTTGTGTTGGCAACTAATCATTTTCCTATCGGTTTTGAAGGTTCTATAATTTTGAAAGCCCAAAATATGGAGGATTCAGTCATTTTATTTTTTACTTTGTTAAGCGGTGAAGTTTCTGATAAAGGTTATTGTGAAAAAGAAAAGGAGAGCGAGATAATTTTAGAAATGAATGAAAAGGAAATGAAAATTTTTCAAAATGAAGAGTTTAATGCTTATTTGAAAATCAATTTACCAGAAAGGGAAACCGTAATTTTGAAGCCTGGTGATTTTATAAATTTTAAATCTTATGCTACTTTGAAAGTGAAAACCAAAGAAATTTTGAGAGCAAGCAAAAAATAAATTTAATTATGTTAAGTTATCTTTTTTTGAGGCATTTACTCTTTTTTAATTTTTTAAATTTCTTGCCAACCGATAGAATTTATTATCGGTTGTTGGTTATAGATTTTAATTTTTATAATAATGCTTTTAGTGGCAAAGATTATAATTATTATAATGGTAAGTATTTAAATGAAAAAGATAAAAGTTATATTTTAAAGACTATTCCTTCTTCAGGTTTGAAATTATTTTTCAAAGGGAATTTGGATTTTTTAACTTTTACTTACCGATTTTGGGAATTAACACTTTCCCTTAATTTAAAAAGTAAAGGAAGAATTGAAAAAGAAATTTTTGAATTAATATTTTGGGGTAATCAATTAAACCGATTTTATCAGATAAAAGAAAGTGGCGGTGAAGTTTACGTCTTTGGCGAAATAAAAAATCGTTTTTGCTTATCTTTAAAAAAGAGTTTGAATATTTTTTGGGCTATTAATTACTTTGATGGCTATTATTATTTGCAAACTAAAGACAATTATGTTAAACTTTTAACAACTTCCAGTTTTCTTAATTTTTATGGCGAGTTGAATTATCGAAAAAGTTCGGGTGGTAAAGGTTTTGGTATTGATTTAGGATTTTTTAAGAAGATAGGCAAAGAGCGAACTTTTCAGTTAATCATTGAAAACCTTTGTCAACACGTTTATTGGTGTAAGGAAAATTATCAGGGCAAAATTATTTTAAAAATTGACTCTTTAAATTTTAACCGCCTAAAAACAGGAAATTGTTATTCTTTGATTAAAGAAGAAAAAAAAATTAATAATTTTGCTACTAATCTTTTGCCTACAATAATTATTCTTTCTTTAGAAAATCAATTAAAAAATTATTTAAAAATCAATTTTGGTTTAAATTTAGCAATGAAAGAATATTTTAAGATTTCTTCTTGCTTAAATTATCAACCTTTTAATTTTTTGAATTTAGCTGCTTCTTTGGATTTTTATTTCCCTATTAGTAACAATCTTCCATTTAATTATTTTTCCTTAGAGCTAGGTGGTGGGCTTAGTTTGCAAATTAAAAAATTTGATATTTTTATCCTCCAAAAATATTATGACGGAATATTATTGACCGCTAAAGGTTTTTCTTTTAAATTAGGTTGCGGTTATACTTTTGCCTCTTTTTAAAAACCAAAAAAATTTAATCTTGACTAAATTAAAAAGTTTTGATAAAATAAAATATGCCAGCAAATTTGCCGCCTCAATATTTTGAAGTTGAAGAAAAATATCGTCAAGCAAAGACAATTGAAGAAAAATTGTATTATTTAAAAGAGATGCTGGCAATCTGTCCAAAGCACAAAGGCACCGAAAAACTGCAGAAAGAGATAAAAACCAAAATTTCTAAACTCAGAAAAGAATTAAGCAAAAAACCAAAAGTAAGTCGGGCAGTTTGGTATCATTTTGAAAAACAGGGAGCCGGCCAAATAGCAGTTTTTGGAAGTCCTAATTCGGGTAAGTCTAGTTTGGTTAAATTTTTAACCAATGCTAATACTGAAATTGCCGATTATCCTTTCACTACTAAAATTCCGGTTGCCGGCATGATGAAATACGAAAATATCCAGATTCAATTGATTGACTGTCCTCCTTTAAAAGAAGGTTTGGCCCCATGGTATTTTCATCTTTTAAGAACTGCTGATGTTCTGTTATACCTTTTTGATTTAAGTCAGGATTCTTTATTAGATGAAGCCGAAGCCAATTTTAAAATTTTGGAGGAAGGAAGAATTAATATTTTTAAAAAAGAAAAAGTCAATTATAAAAAAACAGTTTTTTGTGGTAATAAACTTGATTGGGAGAATGCTCAATTTCGTTATCAGCTTTTCTTAGAATTTTTGAAAAGTTATTCTTCTTTGGAAGAATTAAAAATTATCGCCATTTCAGTGAAAGAAAAAAGAAATTTAGAAGAACTTAAAAAACTTTTGTTTGAATCTTTAGAGATTATTAGGGTCTATACCAAACCACCAGGAAAGCCGCCAGAGTTAAAAGAGCCGATTGTTTTAAAGAAAAATGCCACCGTTTTGGATGCAGCGGAAGCTTTGCATAAAGATTTCGTTCGCAATCTCAAATATGCCCGTTTATGGGACAACAAAAATTTTTTTGGTCAAAGAGTAGAAAAGAATCATATTTTGAAAGACGGAGATATTATTGAGTTCCATATTTGACACCGATATTAATAAAAATTATTTGACTTATAAATAGTTTTTATTATTCTTTTTTTAATGGTTTTTTTGTTTATTACTTTTCTTTTTTGCCAAACTTTAGATTCGGTTTCTTTAAGTTATATCCGTAATGGTTTAAAAATTTTGGGAATAAAAGAAAAAGAATTGGGTTACGAGAAAAGATGGGCCACAGATACTCTTTATCGCCTTTTTATTATTGATTCGTTATTTAAAAAACCTTTAACAATACCCAAACATTTGGATAAAAATGTTTCTTTTTTGAAGACTAATAACGATTCCCTTTTGAAAACTTATATCTTTTTATTAGACCAATTAAAAAGAAGAGGTTTTTTAGGATTTAATTATAAAAAGGAGATTGACAAAATAAAAAAAGAGATAAAAAAACGACAAAAAGAAATTCCAAAAGTTACTATTCCATTAGATGACAATTTTTATTATCTTATTGCATCTTTTTTAATTGGCGATAATTATTTTAAAAAAGCCTTTTCCCGTTTAAAAAAAGAAGAGGTTGAAATTTTATTAGGAGAGCTTCCTTATCTTTTTTCTGACGAAGAGAGCGAAGCAGACGAGTATTTGCGCGGGGATATTTTAAAAGAATATAACCTTTTTTACGATACTACAAAAAAAATTACATTAGAAACTTTATTAGTGATATTAAGAAAAATTGATTTCAAAGAAATCTACCGAGCTAACTTCGCTTATCTTTTGGGTATTGAAAAAATTTTAAGAGAGATAAAAAATTTTAATTGGGAAAAAAATTTTGAAGAATTGGAAATTGCTGGTATTTCGGTTGCTTTTGGGGGTAAAGGTAATAATTTTTATAAGAAGGATTACCGAATAATTATTGATTTTGGTGGTGACGATTTATATCAAGTAAAAAATCGAGGTATAATTTTAGAAAATTTTTCCACTCTTATTATTGACTTAGCTGGAAACGATTACTATCGAAACGAAAATTCCTTATTTACCTTGGGCAGCGGTCTTTGTGGTAGTGGTTTCCTTTTTGATTTTAAAGGTGATGATATTTATTTGGGTGGTGATTTCTCTTTAGGTTCGGGAGTATTAGGTTTGGGATTCCTTTTTGATTTTGAAGGTAACGATTATTATTCAGGTAAAACTTTTGCTTGTGGTAGTGGTTTTTTTGGTTTGGGCTTACTTTTTGATTTTTCTGGAAATGATCATTATCGGATTTTTAATTTTGGTCAAGGTTTCGGCTCTACCTTTGGTTTAGGTTTACTTTTTGATTTGGAAGGAAATGATTGTTATTATGCTGGTGGTAAATATTTACATATTCCTCTTTTGCCAGAAGATTACCGTTCTTTTGCTCAAGGTTTTGCGATTGGTTTTCGCCCTGAGGTTAGTGGCGGCATAGGATTTCTTTGTGATTTAGCCGGTAATGATTTTTATAATGGTGATATTTTTTGCCAAGGATGCAGCTACTGGTATTCTTTAGGAATGTTATATGATGAAGATGGTAACGATAAATATTACGCTACCGAATATGCTCAGGGAGCGGGAATCCATTTAGCGATAGGTAGTCTTGTTGATAAAGCTGGTAACGATTTTTATTATTCTCGTTTGGGTCCTTCTCAAGGTGAAGGTCACGATTTAGCTATAGGGATTTTAATTGATGAAGATGGTGATGATTTCTATTATTCTTCTGGTGGTCAAGGCATTGGTTTAAACAATTCTTTTGGATTGTTATTAGATAAAAATGGTAATGATTTATATTTCAATAAAGAAGAGAAATTTGGCCAGGGTTTTGCCAATCAGGCAAGGGGTTTTGGAGGTATAGGAATATTTATTGATTTGAAAGGCAATGATTTATATGGGGAAAAAGGAATGGGAAAAGACCGGAGTACTTGGATGGGAGGAATCTACGCCTACGGTATTGATGAGTTAAAAGAAAAAGAAGAAAAACCTGAAAAAAAAGATACTTTAAAAGAAAATTTAGAAAAAATGACAGTGGGAGAAGTGTTTAAATATGCTTCTAAATGGGAAGTTGGCAGCGCTAAAGAAATTGTTAGAGAAGCAAGAAAAGAATTAATAAGACGAAAAGAAGAAGCAATAAATTATATCTTAAAAGAAAAATTAGCAACTAAAAATAGTTTAGAGTTACGAGCAATAGAAGAAATTGCTTGTTCTCTTCCTACTCTTATTAAGTCGCATTTAATAGACAGTATTAATAGCAATAACCACCAAACAAGAGCCAATGTAATTTATCTTCTAGGAAAGATAAAGGCTAAAGAAGCTGTTCCTTTATTAATTAAAGCATTAAAAGATAAAAGAAACAAACCTCGATGGATTTTAAATGCTTTTTCAGAAATTGGCGACACCTCGGTTTTCTGGGAGGTGGTTAAATATCTAAACATAGCTGATGAGCCAACTAGAATTTATGCCTGTTATACTCTCGGCAAACTGAAAGATAAAAGAGGCATTAATTATTTAATATCAAAGTTAAACGATCCCATTTTTACTGTTCGTCAAAGTGCCGAAATCGCTCTTTCCGAAATTGGTGTGTCTGCATTAGCTTCTCTTATTGAGAATTTAAAACAAACTAAAAAAGAAGGTTTAAAAGCAAGCCTTTTAAGAACAATTAATCGGATTATTCCTCAGCTTGATACCTTAAAAAATTTAAGCGAAAGAGTAGAAGTAAAAAACCTTTTACTTAGCTATCTTGATAATGAGAATTTGGTTTTTAAAAGTTTAGCCATCGACGGTTTATCTTTATTTAATGAAAAAGAAATAAAAGAGATTTTAAAGAAAAAGATACCTTTTGAAAAGGAACCTTTGATTTTAAGAAAATTGAAAGAAGTTGTGAGGGAATTATGAAATTTGTCTATTCTGATAAATATGAGATTGATATCGGTATTCATGTTTTTCCAACGGTTAAATACCGACTTATTAAAGAAAAACTTCTTAACGAAAATTTAGCCAAAGAGGAAGATTTTATTGAACCCCCAAAACCGGATATAGAAGATATCCGTTTGGTACATACTCAAGAATATCTTGATGATCTTTTGAACCTGAGATGGACAAGTAGAACAATAAGAAGCGAATTACCTTTAAATTGGGAAATTGTGGAAGCTTATCTTTTAGCTGCTTCGGGAACGATTTTAACTTTAAAAATAGCTTTAGAGGAAAAAATTGGTTTTCATATCGGTGGCGGTTTTCATCACGCCTTTCCTGATCATGCTGAAGGGTTTTGTTACATCAATGATATTGCTGTTGGTATAAGAAAATTACAAAAAGAAGGTCTGATTAAAAAGGCGGCGGTTATTGATTGTGATTTACATCAAGGAAATGGGACGGCTAAAATTTTTCAAAAAGATGAATCAGTTTTTACCTTTTCTATTCATCAAGAAAATTTATATCCCATTAAAGAAGAAAGTGATTGGGATATCGGCTTGTTAGATTTTACTGGCGACGATGTTTATTTGCAGCATTTAAAAGAAGCTGTTCCGAAAATTATTGAAACTCATAAACCCGAATTAATTGTTTACGTTGCAGGCGCGGATCCTTATAAAAATGACCAATTAGGACTTTTAAGATTAACTAAAGAAGGTTTAATTGAACGAGACAAAATTGTTATTAAAAATGCTTTAGCGAATAATATTCCGGTAGGAGTAGTTTTGGGTGGCGGTTATGCTTTAGATGTAATGGATACTGTAGAAATTCATTTTAACACCGCTAAAGTTTGTTTAGAACTTTTAAAAGAAGAAAGGGAAAAAATTAATGAATGAAAAAAATTTTAATAGTTTCTTGGCAAAAAGATAGTCATTATGCTTTCGCGTTAGCCTATGATTTAAAAGGAGAATTAATAAAAATTCCTGTAAAAAATAGATTTTCCTACCTTTTAAATTTCATAAAGACTCTATTAATTTTAAAAAAGAAAAAAAAAGATTTTCTTTTTTTAGAAATTCCACCAATTTATCTAATTTATTTAATTTTATTCTTTAAAAGAAAAGTTATGGTGGTTTCTCATTCTAACATTTTTCTTTTAGATAACTGGTGGCATCGATTTCAGTTGAGCTGTTTGAAATTTTTTTTAAAAAAAACTAAAGGGTTGATTCTGCATAATGAGAAACTTTTAGAATTGGTGAAAGATTGCCCGGTAAGGAAATTAGTTATTGAACCACCGCCAAGAAAATTAAAGACAGTAGTGCCTAAGGAAGAGAAAAGTGAAAAAAAGAAAGCTTTGATAATCTTATCTTTTAGTACCGATGAACCAATTGCTGAGTTAATTAAAAGTTGTGAAGAAACGAAAGAGATTGATTTCTATTTCAGCGGTGATTATCGAAAATTTAGCAAAACCTTTTTTTTTCCTAAGGTTAAGAATATATTTTTTACGGGCTATTTATCTGAAGAAGAATACGAAAAATTGTTGGTAACTGTTGATTTTATAATTGGTCTTACTACTCGTGATTACACTTGTTTACAAAGTGGCTACGATGCCTTGGGAGTAGAAAAACCTTTTTTAACATCGGATAAAGAAGTTTTAAAAAAATATTTTTTTAAAGGAACTATTTTTGTAAAAAATGAGAAAGAAGATATTAAACGGGGAATAAGAGAGATTTTGGAAAAATATGAAATTTTAAAAAAAGAGATAAGAGAATTAAAATTAATAAAAATGGAAAAATGGAAAAAAAACATAAAAGCTTTAAAAGAAATTATTGAGGATGATTAAAAATTTTCTTTTTTTAGGCTTTGGTGAAACTCTTGCCCGTTGTTTTTCTTTTTTAGCTATTATTTATATTAGTCATAAAATAAGTTTAGGGAATTTCGGAATGATAAACTTTGCTTTAGGTTATATTAATTATTTTTCTCTTTTAACTAATTGGGGGTTATTAATTTACGGAGCAAGAAAGATAGCCGAAGGGATAAAAATTAAAGAGATCGTCGAACAAATTTTTTCAGTTAGATTTTTATTAGGAATTTTGGCGACCTTATTGGCGGTTTTGATAATTAATATTATAAAAGAAGAGCTTTTTTTAAAAAAATTAATTATGATTTATTCCTTTTTTATCTTCTTTGACGCTCTTAACTTAGAATGGTTTTTTCTAGGAAAAGAAAAAGTTAGCTATTGTTTTGTAAACCGGTTGTTAAGTAATTTTCTTTATTTTTTATTGTTAATATTATTTTTGAAAAGTGATAAAGAAATTTTTTTCGTTCCTTTCTCTTTTGTTTTTGGAGTTTTGGTTGGTAATCTTTTTTTATTTTTAAGTTATCAAAAAAAATATAGAGCTCGACTTAATTGGCGGTTAAATTTTAAAGAAAACATTTTTCTTTTAAAAACAACCTTACCTTTGGGTGGTGTTCAAATTTTGATTCAAATTTATACTCTTTTTAATATTATCTTTTTAGGATTTCTAAAATGGAAAGAGGAATTAGGCTATTACAGTGCCGGTTATCGGCTTTTATTGGTTTTGATGATTTTTGACCGAATATTCAATCAAATAGCTTTACCATTTTTGACAAGAAAATTTAAAGAAGGAAATTTTGATATTTTAAAAAATATTACCCGGTTAATTTTAGTATTTATTTTGCCGGTTAGTTTTTTTCTTTATTTAATTAGCGATAAATTATTTCTTTGGTTATTTCCGAAAGAATACCTTAAGGGTGTTTTGGTTTTTCAAACTTTACTTTTCTTTTGGATTTTTACCATTTTAAACTCAATTTTTTCGTTAGGCTTGCTTGCTTTAGGAAAAGATAAGGAATATTTTAGAAATGTTTTAATTGGGACCTTTGTTAATTTTTTTTTAGCGATGTTTCTTATTAAAAATTTTCGTTATTCAGGAGCTGCTTGGGCGCTCGTTGGTACTGAATTTTTAATATTTTTTTTAAATTTTAAACATTTTCAAAATTATCATCAGATCAATTTTTTAAATTCCCTGCCTTTACCGTTACTTTTAACAGGTTTAACTTTTTTTCCTCTTTTTCTGCTTAAAAAATGTTCTCTTTGGTGTTTAAGCTTTCTTTTCTTGATAATTTATTTTTTTTTATTTATGATATTTAGAAAAAAAATTAAAAAAGATTATCAGCTATTAAAATGACTAATAAAGAAATTGAAATTCTGGTTAATGAAAAAGATCTGGGTTTTTTGGCTACTTTAATAGCCGAAAAACCTTACGGGCTAAAGATTGTTAAAGAAGATTTAAAAAGCAATGTTGAGATTTATTATCAGAAAAAGAAGATTGGTGAGCTTTTTGACGTTACGAAATTAAAAAACCATTTAAAAACGATCAAAATAAGAGAAAAATATTTTAAATATCTCTTACCCGAAGAAAAATCACTTTATTATGGAATTGATATCTTTGATATTTATGATATCCTCTATTTGCTTGCTCAAGAAAACAAAATTGTTTATTTCTTAGAAAATAAAGTTTATTTTCCTTTTTGTTTAAAAGATTTTTTAAAAAATTATGAAATTAGGGCAAAATATTTTTACTTTTCACTTTTAAAATTTCCTTACGAATTTGTTAGCAAAATAAATAAAGGTAGTTTTCGGCAATTGGTGATTAATAGTTTAGTAAATATTCTTAAACAAAATAATCTTTCTTATTATTATTTGCCTTATTATCCAGAAAATTATTCTTCTGTTTTTCTTTTTCGAATAGACGGCGATTTCGCTACCCAAAAGACAGTTGAAAAAGTTTTTGATTTTTTAATTAAAGAAGAGCTGAAATTTACTTTTTTTGTCGATGTGAAATCAAGTGTGAATTTTTTAAAATTTTTTGGTGAAAAACAAAATGAAAAAATTGATATTCAACTTCATTGTTATCTTCATTATCTTGATAAAGAAAAAGAAAAAATTTTGCGAAATCTTTTTAAAGGCAAAAAGTTGTTAGAAGATATTGGGATAAAAATTTTTGGTTTTGCAGCTCCTTTTGGATTATGGAATTGTTCATTAAACGAAGTTTTGGAAGAACTTGAGTTTTCTTATTCTTCGGAATTTGGTTTTGATTATGATGATTTACCCATTTTGCCAATAATTACCGATAGATTTTCAAAAGTTTGGCAAATTCCTATCCATCCCATTTCAATAAGTCGTTTAAAAACCTTAAAATTTTCAATAAAAGAAATGGTTGCTTATTATCAAGAGTACATATTAAGAACCTATCACAAAGGATATCCCATTATAATTTATGCTCATCCTCAAGAAATTTTGGCCTTTCCGGAGGTTTTTAAAGAAATTTTTAGTTTTGTCAAAAATTTTTCTCAAATAAAAATAATGACCTTTACCGAATTTTTTGAATGGTGGCAAAAAAGAGGACAAACAGAAAATTACCAAGAAAAAAAATTTAATCTTTTTAAATTACCATCTAACATTAAATATATTAGAAAAAATGAATTTTATTTGAAAATAAAAAGTTTTATTTGGAACTTTAATCGAATAAGGAAAACAAAATGAAAATTCTTTTTGTTACCTTTCCCGGATTTTCCCTTTTTGAAGGCGGAATAAAGACCCAGATTATTTCTTTAAAAGAAGAATTAAACAAAATCGGCTACAAAGTTGAAATCTGGAGCGAAGATTTTACTGGTAAAGAAAGAATAGAGGATTTTAAGATTATTCATTTCTTCGGTTCAGGCATCAAAACCTTTCACCTTTTTCAAATACTTGCGTCGTTTAATAAACCAATTATTTTGACACCAGTTTTTTATTCCTCCCATTCACCTTTGATAAATAAAATAGGAATAAAAATTTTTACGATTTTTCATTGGCTTTTTGGTTTTTATAATGAACATTTAATTTTAAAAGAAATGGTAGCTAAAGCGGATTTAATAGTATGTAATACTCAAGCAGAAAAAAAATTGCTGGAAAAAATGTTTAATCTTAAAGAAGAAAAAATTGCATTTTTACCCAATGGAGTGGCTATTGATTTTTATTACGCTTCACCCAAATTATGCTATGAAAAATTAAAACTAAAAGATTTTATTTTGTACGTTGGCCATATTGGCAATCCCCGGAAAAATTTATTAAGATTTTTAACTGTTTTGAAAGAAATCCACTATCCGGCATTGCTGGTAGGCAAAGTAATTAAAAATAAATATAGTGAAAAATGCCTAAAAATTATTAATCAGGCAAAAAATATCAAATTGATTGGTGAATTATCTCACGATACGGAATTGTTAAAATCTATTTACGCCGCAGCCGAAGTTTTTATTTTACCTTCTTATTACGAAACGCCGGGGTTAGCCGCTTTAGAAGCTGGTTTAGCCGGTGCTAAAATCTTAATTACCCAATACGGTGGTACCCAAGAATATTTTAAAAATTATGCCCTTTATCTCAATCCTTATTCTCAAAAAGATATAAAAAAGAAAATCCTTTTGGCATTAAAAAAAGAAAAAAATAATTTCTTAAAAGAACATCTGAAGGAAAATTATACTTGGGATAAAATCGCTCAAAAATTAATTGGGATTTATGAGAATTTTTTAAAAACTAAAGTCTAATTTCTTTATAGATTATCAAAATTCCCAAGAGGATAAAAATTCCGCCACTTAAAAATCTTAATAATTTAAAAGGTATTAAGCGAAAAAGATTATTGCCAATCAATACTGCCAAAAAGGAACTTATTATTAAAGCCAAAATGCCGCCAAGGAAAACTAACCAAGAGGGTTTCAAAGAGGCTGCAAAATTTAATATCGCCAATTGAGTTTTATCTCCCAATTCCATTAAAAATACTGTTGAAAAAACTAAAAAAAATACTTTTAAATTCATAACTTATTATAATAAAACCTTTCGAGAAATCAATTTTAAAGAAATTGCCGGGCAAAATAGGTTTTAAAGTAATTATTGATTTTTATTGTTTTTCTTTTATTATTAAAAAATGATTGATGAAATAAGAATAACCCAAGCAATTATTGAAAGCTATTTAAATGATTTTAAAAAGTATTTAGAATGTGAGGTAATAATCTGTGGTGCTGGTCCTTCAGGTTTAACTGCTGGTTATTATTTAGCGAAAAACGGGGTGAAAACGGTAATTTTAGAAAAAAACCTTCGTCCGGGTGGCGGTTTAACTGGTGGCGGAATGATGTTTAATAAGATTGTGGTTGACGAAAAAGGGAAAGAAATTTTATCAGATTTGGGAATTAATTATGAAAAATACCAAGAGGGATGTTATGTGGCCTGTGCTTTAGAAACCTTGGGAGCTTTGGTTTATCAAACGATAAAAGCGGGAGCAAAAATTTTTAACCTTATTACTGTTGAAGATCTTTTATTCCATAAAGAAGTTATTAGCGGAGTAGTAATTAATTGGACGGCAGTAAATATGGCAAATCTTCATGTTGACCCGATGACTATGCGTTCAAAATATGTTGTTGATGCTACTGGTCATGCCTGTGAAATTGTAAGAATTTTGGAAAAGAAAATGGGAAAAGTTCTTTTTACTTCCACCGGAGGGATTATTGGTGAAAAATTAATGAACGCTGAAATGGGGGAAAGGTTTGTTGTTGAAAATACCAAAGAGGTATATCATCGCCTTTATGTGTGTGGCATGGCTGCTAATAGTGTGTTTGGTGGACCGCGAATGGGACCGATTTTTGGTGGAATGTTTCTTTCTGGTAAAAAAGTAGCAGAATTGATAAAAACCCAATTAAAGTGCTAAACGAAAAAGAGAAAAAAGTTTTAATTTTTTTAACTGCGGTTTTTTTTATAGGGAGTTTCTTATTAATTTTTCAGAAAAATCAAAAGAAAAGAGAATACCAAAAATTTTCAGAAGAAATCCTATTGAAAACTTCAGCAGTACCAAAGAAAAATCGAGAAGAGAAAAAAATTGATATTAATAATGCTTCTTACGAAGAATTGCTTAGTTTACCCGGGGTTGGTGAAAGTATTGCCCAAAGGATAATTCGTTATCGGGAAAAATACGGAGGATTTAAAAACAAACGGGAGCTTTTAAAAATAAAAGGCATTGGCAAAAAAAGACTTTCCCAAATAGAAAGTTTGATAGAAATTAAGTAAGATTACGATTATAGCGTTGGGTAAAATTGGCGTAAAATTCTTCAAAGTGGTCATTTAAAATTGCTTCTCTGATTTTTTTCATTAATTTGATAAAGAAAAAGATGTTATGATAAGTTAATAAACGAGGACCTAAAATCTCTTCAGCAACAAAAAGATGACGGAGATAAGCGCGGGTAAAATTTTTGCAAGTATAACAGTCACACTCTGGGTCCAAAGGTGAAAAATCTTTTTCGTATTTAGCATTTTTGATAATCACTCGACCTTGAGAGGTAAAGGCGGTGCCGGTTCGTCCGTTTCTTGTCGGAAGCACACAATCGAAAAGGTCAACCCCCAATTTCACACATTCCAAAATATCTTCAGGATAGCCGCAGCCCATCACGTAGCGCACCTCTTTTTTAGGAATTAAAGAAGTGCAAAGAGCAACAATTTCGTAAGCGAGTTTGGGGCTTTCCCCTAAAAATAATCCACCAATGGCGTAACCATCAAAACCAATCGTTAATAATTCTTCAGTTGCTTTTTTTCTTAATTCTAAATAAGTAGCCCCTTGGATAATTCCAAAAAGATTAGTTTCTTGGCTTTTTATTTCTTTTGATTTTTTTGCCCAAGCAGTGGTTTTTTCTACTGCTTTTTTAGCTTCGTTATACTCAACGGGATAGGGCAAACAAATATCTAAACACATAACAATATCACTTTTAATTCTTTCTTGATAAAGAACCACTTCTTGGGGTGAAAAAAAATGAAGAGAACCATCTATATGGGATTTAAATTCTACTCCGTCTTCTTTTATGTTTACTAATGGTGAAAGCGAAGCAATTTGAAAACCTCCAGAATCAGTTAAAACTGGTTTATAAAAAGCGATAAATTCATTTATCCCGCCGGCTTTTTCAATTATTTCAATTCCGGGTCTCAAATAAAGATGATAAAGATTAGCAGTTATTATCTGGACATCAATTTCGTTTAATTCTTTTGGTGATAAAGTTTTTACTGTTCCCTGGGTTCCTACCGGCATAAAAGCCGGAGTGGCTACTTCTCCGTGGGGAAGGATTATCTTGCCAGCACGTGCCGAAGAGTTTTTGCTTTCTTTTTCTATATAGAACTTCAACTTGTTTCAAAAATGGAAAAACTTCCCAAATTAAGATGAAGGGGTTTTTCTTTTACTACTGAATTTTCTCCCAAAATTGAGTGTTCTAATAAGGAATTTTCAATATAGGCACCTTGATTGATAATAGAATCTTTTATTATAGAATTTCTTATTTCCACATCTTCCGAGATAGAAACAAAAGGACCAACAATTGAGTTTTCAATTATTGCGGTATCGTGAATATATACTGGTGGTCTTATTAAAGCATTAGGTCGCGGTTTAAAATAATTATTGTTTTGTAAAAGATAACGATTAGTTTGAATTAAAGCTTCTGGGGTTCCGCAATCTAACCAGTATTCTACGGTCTGGGCGCGAAAAACGATACCTTCTTCAATCATTAATTCTAAGGCATCAGAAAGTTGGTATTCGCCTTTTGTTTTAATATTTTCCTTTATAATTTTTTCTAAGGCTTTAAAAAGTGCGGAGCTATCAAAAATATAGTAAATTCCAACAATAGCCAAATTGCTTTTTGGTTCAGCTGGTTTTTCAACAATTTTGGTAATTTCTCCATCTCTTATTTCCACAATACCAAATCTTTTGGGGTCGTCAACTTTTTTGACACCAATCCAGTTTTCTTCTTTTAATAAATTTTCTAAAGGCATATCAATAATGGTGTCACCAAGGATAATCAAACAAGGTTCATCGGTAAAATAAGGTTTTGCTCGATAAACCGCGTCACCCAATCCCTTTGGATCTTCTTGAATAACAAATTGAAAGTTTAGGGAATAGTTTTCTTCTAAATATTTTTCTATCTGGCTACCATTAGGACCAATAATTATTATTACTTCTTTCGGATTTAAATCTTTTATTCTTTCCATAATATGACCAATAATCGGTTTGCCGGCAACCGAAAGTAATGGTTTCGGTGTTGTGTGGGTGTGAGGTTTTAACCTTCGACCTTCACCGGCTGCGGGAATAACAATTTTAATTTTATTTTTCATAGACCACTCCTTTTATTTAAAAAAATTTTTAAATTCTCTATCAATTCAATCTTTAAAGGGTCAACCCTTCTTTTTAATGCCAAATGATAACTAATAAAATCGCCCAGCATTATCAAAGAAAAAATATTTTCAAAATTATCTCTTTTAAAAGGTTCAATCAATTTTAAAGGAATTTTTTCTTTTTTTGCCAAATTTAAAAGAAATTTTACCCTTAAAAGGTTTCTTTTGTGGGTATGGGGATTTTTTAAAAGAAAAATAAAAAGTAAATTTTTAAAATCGGCTAAAAAGGGGAGAGCGTTTATTTCGTTATGGTTCTGTTCCGGAAGATAGTTACTGAAGGCAAGAATTTTGGCGTTTTCGTTCAATTGGTTTTTCCAGCGCAGGGCGATGGGGAAATAGAAATAAGAAGAAACTAAAATATAAGGAATTTTTTGACAAAGCAACTTCACATTTCTTTTTGCCATTTGGTTTAATTTATCTCTTTTGGCTTTTAAAAAGGTGATGGCCTTTCTAATAGCTTTTTGGCAATCAGGGATAATTTCTAAATGGCTTAAAGTTAAAAGAATAGGGATAATTAAATAAGCCAAAGCCTGGCGAGGCGGATAATTTGGGGGTAAAAGAAATAACAAATCATCATTTTTTTGTGCGAGGTTTTGTAAAATTCCGCCCGAAGTTATTACTATTAAAGGAAAGTTAGCTTTTTTAAATTGGTGATAAGTAAAAATTGTCTCTTCCGTATTTCCCGAATAACTTATTACAAAAGAAAGGGATGGGTTATTGATAAAAAAAGGCAGTTGATAATCCTTGATTACCAAAAAAGGTTTTTTTAATAAAAAATAGCAAAGACTAAAAACAATGTCCCCGGCGCTACCACTACCACCCATTCCGGTAACGAGAATCTGTTCGCTTTCTTTAATCCTTTTAAAGAAATCTTTTCGTTCGGCAATCACCTTTGAGGAGAGGTTTAGGGCTTCCGTTAATTGTTCCGGAAAGCGATAGATTAAATCAAACATAGGAATACTTTTCCAAAGCTATTCCTTCTTTTTTAAGGCGTTTTTTGAGATATCTAATTACTTCTTGAGTGGTAGAAAATTTTAACACTTTTTCCGCTAATTCTTTACAGAAATCAGTATCCAAAAGGGAAATAAATTCCTTAGCCCGGGGTATAAATTGGGGTGCCATAGATAATTCGTCAATTCCCATTCCGATTAAAAGAATTATCCCCAAAATTTCGCTTGCCATTTCGCCACATAAGCCAACCCAAATACCATTTTTGTGAGCCTTTTCAATCGTTTCTTTAATCAATCTTAAAACTGAAGGATGATAGTGACTGAAGAGATAAGCAATTTTTTCGTTGCCCCGATCACAAGCTAAAGTGTATTGGGTTAAATCGTTAGAACCGATAGAAAAGAAATTACAAATTTTTGCTAAGACATCAGCTAAAAATACCGAAGAAGGGGTTTCGACCATTATCCCTAAATCAATATTTTCGTCAAAGGGAATCTTTTGGGCTCTAAGTTCTTCTTTCAGTTCGTTTAAAATTTTTTTAGTATTAACTACTTCTTCAATAGTGCTCACCATTGGTAACATTATCTTTATACTGCCATAAGCCGAAGCCCGCAGAATTGCTTTCAGTTGGGTTTTAAAAAAATCTAAATTGGCAAGACAAAATCTTATTCCCCGCCAACCTAAAAAAGGATTGTTTTCCTGATAACCCGGAATTAGTTTATCTCCACCTAAATCAAAGGTTCTAATAATTACAAAATAGGGTTTCATTATTTCCGCCACTTCTTTATAAATAGTGAACTGTTCTTCTTCGGAAGGTAAATTTCTTTTAGATAAAAAGAGATACTCTGTCCGAAAAAGGCCAATCCCTTTGGCACCGTATTCTTTTGCGGTCACTGCTTCGCAAAGAAATTCAATATTAGCCGAAATATCAATCTCTTTACCATCTTTGGTTTTTGTCTCTTTGGCAGTGGTTATTAACCTTCTTTTTTTGGCAAATTCTTCTTTCTCTTTTTCATAAAATTTTATTCTTTTTTCTGAAGGATTAAAGATTACCATTCCCCGATTTCCGTCAATAATTGCTTCATAAGCCTTTGTTCCGTAATTTAAAAGATTTTCAACACCCACAACTGCTGGGATATCTTTCGCCTTTGCCATAATGGCCACATGAGAAGTTTTACCGCCCATTTCTAAGGCAACCCCTAAAATATAATCTTTGTCTAAAATCGCCATATTCATCGGCGTCAACGAGCGGGCCAGTAAAACACATTTTTCTTTTGGCTTTAAAAGGGAAAAAAGCTTATCACTATTTTGTAATTTCCCAATAACCGATAAACAGACATCAAATATTTCTAATCCCTTATCAACAAAGACCGTTGTTTCCTTACTTAAAAAGAAAGTATGGTATTTTTTAATTACTTCTAAATAAGCATATTCGGCATTTACTTTTTCTTTACTAATAAAATTTTTAACCTCGTCAATAATTAATGGGTCGGTAAGAAAAGCAATTTGGATTCGGATAAATTCGGCAATATCTTTACCAATTTCCGTCCTCACTTTTTGGTAAATTTTTTCCAAATCTTCTTTACTTAAAGAAATGGCCTTTTCCAGACGTTCCAATTCTTTAAGCACCTCATCAGCTTCAATTATCTTTTTCTCAATAGTTGGCAATTCTGGACGATAAATTTCTATTTTTCCGTAACCAAAACCACTATTAACTGGAATTCCTCTTAAAATTCTTTCTCTCATTCTCTACTGATAAATTTTTTTAAAGCGCTTAGTGCCTCCTTTTCATCTGGACCATCAGCTTCAATTATCAATTCACTTCCTTTTTCGGCAGCCAAAGTTAAAAGGGAAAGGATACTTTTGCCGTTAACCCAAATTCCATCTTTACAGACTCTTATCTTTGACTTAAATTTCTCCGCAATCTTAACAAACTCCGCGGCTGGTCTTGCGTGTAAACCAATTTCAATCATTAATTTCATCTTCTCTCTTACCATTATATCTTAAATAATTATAATTATCAATATCAAAATAAGCAAGTTATCCCCATAAAGAGACAAACTGCCATTTTTTAGTAGAAAAATAGCCCCTATCGGTTAATTTAATTTCGGGAATTACTGGTAGGGCAAGAAAAGAAAGGGTAATAAAAGGATTGGTTAAAGTCGAGCCCAATTTTTTGGTAAGTTCAATCAAATTTTTTAATTGGCTGGCCACTTCTTTTGCCTTTAAATTGCTCATCAAGCCGGCAATTGGCAGGGGAAGATAGCCAAGAATTTCTTCTTTTCTACTGACCACCAAACCACCTTTTAATTGAATCACTTTATTAATTGCCGAAACTAAACTTTCGTCATCGGCACCGCAAGCAATAATGTGATGGGAATCGTGGGCAACCGAAGAGGCAATAGCGCCTTCTTTCAAATTAAAACCGCAAACAAAACCAATACCCAATTGAGGAATTTTTTTGTGGCGATTGATAACCACCAGCTTTAAAATATCCCGCGATGGGTCACAAACCACCTGATTTTTCTCGATTTTGGGATAAAGCAAAAGTTCTTCGGTAACAATCTGATTAGGGATTATTTTGATAGCCCTTAATAATTTTTCGCTAAAGGCATTGACCAAAAACAATTCTTTATTTAATTTCTTAACTTTAATTGTCTGGTAAACATAGTTAAAGCTACTCTTTTTAAAATCCCTTTTAAAAATAGTTAAAAGTCTTTCCCTTTCAACAACTACCTTACCATTTTTTATAAGATAAATAGTTCTAAAATCTTTTAAATCTTCGACAATATTAATATCGGCTTGATAACCGCAGGCAATTAAACCCAATCTTCTAAAACCAAAAAATTTTGCGGGATTAAAAGTTACCATTCTTACTGCTAAATGGGCAGGAATATTAAAAGCTACTGCCTTTTTCAAAATCCGATTCAAATGACCAAAATTAATTAATTCTTCTGGATGGATATCATCGGAAACAAAGATTAACCGGTCAATATTCTCATTATTTATCAAATCCTTCAAATCTAAAAAATTCTTAGCGGCACTTCCTTCCCTGATCATTATCCACATTCCCTTTTTCAATTTCTCTTTGGCTTCTTTTAAATTAGTTATCTCGTGGTCAGAATAGATTCCCGAAGCTAAATAGGCATTCAGCTGTTTGCCCGAAAGATAAGGTGAATGGCCATCAATAATTTTATTATTTTCTTCCGTATAATGGATTTTCGCAATCAAATCCTTCTCCAAATTTATCACTCCTAAAAAATTCATTACTTCACCCAAACCGATTATTCTTTTATTTTTCATTAAATTTTTAAAGTCGGAAAAACTTATCTTAAAAGGTAAATCCTCAAAAGGTGTTGCGGGCACACAGGAAGGAAAATAAAAAAAGAAATCAACTAATAAATTTTCACTTTCCTTCAAAAAATATTTTATCCCCTTTATACCCAAAACATTGGTAATTTCGTGGGGGTCAGCGATAATGGTGGTTGTTCCGGAAAGCAAGGCATAATGGGCAAACTCTGGAAGGGAAAGAAGGGAGCTTTCAATATGGATATGGCTTTCAATAAATCCGGGCAGAAGATAAAGACCACCAACATCAATTATTCTTTCAGCCTCTTGATACTCTTTACCAATGCCAGCAATATAGCCATTTTCAATCAAAACATTATCTTCTTCAATTTCACCACTAAAAAGATTTAAAATCTTTCCGTTTTTTAAAAGTAAAGAACCTTTCTTTTCTCCTTTGGCAGCCTGGATTAAAGAAACTAAATCACTTTTCTTCATCGATTTCAATATAACCAATATAAGGTAAATGGCGGAATCTTTCAGCGTAGTCAATACCGTAACCGACAACAAACTTATTTTCAACCTTAAAACCCAAATAATCAATGGGAATTTCAATCTTATGTCTTTCGGGTTTAGCCAAAAGGGCGCAGATTTTTATTGTCCGGGGTTTTTTTAGTTTAAGATGGTTTAACAAATATTGCAAAGTTAGACCAGTATCAACAATATCTTCCACCAGTAAAACATCTTTATTCTCAATGGGAAAAGAGACATCAGCAACAATTTTTACTATTCCCGAGCTTTCGGTTGCTTTTCCGTAACTACTGACCGTAATAAAATCACAAAAAACAGGGATTTTTAACTCTCTAATCAAATCGGCTAAAAAAACAAAAGCCCCTTTCAAAATACCGATAACTACCAATTCTTTTTCGTAATAATCCTTACTTATCTTTTCGGCAAGCTCCTTTACCTTTTTATTGATCTCTTCTTTTTTTATTAAAGGGAAGACTTTAATTGTCATAAAATTTAAAATCGGGGCGACTGGATTTGAACCAGCGACCTCTTGGTCCCGAACCAAGCGCGCTAAACCGCTGCGCTACGCCCCGTTAAAATTATTTTAACAAAATCTTTTTAACTTTTCAATGAAAATTACTCCGTGGCGCCATAGGATTTTAG
>CAZDHW010000014.1:0-49330 GCA_964505415.1 uncultured bacterium
CCTAAATTTATCTTTTTAAAAAAGGAATAACAATGATTATCAATAGAATTATGGTTGCTAAAATAGCGCCAATTTTGCCTAAAAAGCAAAATATCGATACAATTAATGAAGCGAGAAAGACACCAAGGGTAATTGCCAAGAATGATAAAATTGGTTTTAGACCTAAGATGAAAGAGGCTAAGGCACCGGTCCAGGCACCAGTTGTTGGTAAAGGGATACCAACAAAGATGATAAGTCCTAAGATTTCATATTTTTCAATTATTTTGCTCTTCTTTTGGGTTCTTTTAAAGAGCCAATCAAAAAATTTTTTAAATAAAGGTATTTTGGTTAAAAGATTTAAAATAAATCTTAAAAGAAAAAGAATTGGCAGAATAGGCAGAAGGTTACCAATTATTGATAAGATGAGACCTTTAAAATAAGGAAAACAAAAATAATTGATTGCTAAAGGTAAGGCGCCCCGTAATTCAACAATGGGTAAGGTGGCAACGATCAAAATAATTAACTCTTTGGAAATTCCTTTCTTTTCTAAAGAATTGACAATTTTTTTATCCCAGCGGTTTTCGGCAAAGATATTAGAGAATAACAAAAGAAGTAATAAAATAAAGATAATTTTTCTCACGGTAATCCCTTTCTTTTTCTTAAATAGATATCTAAGATGTAAAGGAAAATTAATAAGAGGTAGATATAAAAGTTATTTTGGAAATAGATTTTAAAATTAACCCTTTTCTTTTCCTGATTTAAAAAGGAAAAAGAGGGGATATTGGGGAAAAGATAAAAATTGCCGTTACTTATTTCACTTAAATTTTTTAAAGTTAAAGTGTCTAAATAGGGTGTCTTTTCTTCGGCTATCTTGGTAAAAACTTTTATTTTGTGAAAACTTTCTTTTATTTTCTCTTTATCTTTAAAAACCGATATTTTAAAAGCAATTTCCCCGGTATCCGGTGGAA
Source organism: uncultured bacterium (assembly GCA_964505415.1). Taxonomy (GTDB): domain Bacteria; phylum Hydrothermota; class Tepidihabitantia; order Tepidihabitantales; family DTDR01; genus DTDR01. The sequence goes on from CAZDHW010000014.1 coordinate 948, forward strand.
AAAAACTTGTTTGGTAAAGACCGTCACTAATTTCCGAAAAGAGCTCTTTTATTTCGTATTGGGGAATTTCTAAAAGAAGATTTAAATTTTTAGCCGGTTGGCCAATCTCGTTTAAGATAGTTGTTTTGATTTTTACCTCTTCAGCTAAATTATAAAACTCTTTTTCTAAATAAACATCAACCCGATAATTGCCTTCTTTTAAAAAAGAAATCAAAGAGAGAAAAAAGTTGTTAACTTTATTTTGTAATATTTCGTCCGGAATAAAAAACCAACGCCAGAAAGGATAAGCAGTAAAAAAGGCAATTATTTTATCAGGATAAACTGAATAAGCAAAAAGGGGAGAAGAATCTTTTTCACTTATCAATAAAGTTGAACAATTTTCTTTTGGTCTACCTTTTAAATAACCCCAAAAAGGTGGCAATTGGTTAAGAGCATCTAAAATCTCTTCCCAGATGATATGTTCCCTTCCTTTTTCGGTTAATAAAAAAGAAACTTCTTTTTGGGTAATATTCTTTTCAATATTGATTGGCAGATATTCAGAAAAATTGTTAAAGTTGCTGTTTTTATCAGCTAAAAATAAAATTCCTTTAGCCTTAGTTATTAAATTTTTAAGGTTATTTTTTTCTTCCGAAGATAAAGCCGAAAAGTCAAAATTGTCAAAGATAAGAACTTCGTAATTTTTTTCCTTAGGTAAAAGAATTTTTTTCTCAAAAGAAAAGAGAAATTCGGTTTGGTAATCAGTTTTATCTTCCAAAATTCTTCTTATAAATTTCAAATTGAAAGTTGGTTGGTTGGAAAGATAAAGAATTTTGGCGCTTTTCTTTTTGACCTCAATCGTAAAAAAGTATTGATTATTTTGTTGGTCAATTTCATCAGTAAAATAAGGGATTTTTAAGGTTAAAAATTTTTTTCCTTCTTCTTGGAAAATTATTTTAAAGGAATCTTCTAAAATTATATTCTCCGTAAGGAAATTTATTACTTTTTTTTCTAAGGGCTTTTTGTCTAAAGTCAAACTTACTTCTAAAGGACCTTTGAGGTTAATGCTTTTTATTCGAAAAACAATCTTTACACTTTCTTCGGTAAAAACAAAATTAGGATAGCTAACATCATCAATAGCAAAGTCTTTTATTTGGGGCATTCCAAAACCAACAGTAAAGATTTGGAAAGGAAGACTTTCTTTGAAAAGCAAATCGCCCTCATTATGAAGACCATCGCTTAAAAGTAAAATTATATCCGGTTTTTTTAAAAGAGAAAAATCAATCACTTTTTTTAAATTTGTTCTTTTCCCTTCGCAAGTGATATTTTTAAGGGAAGAGATTTCTTTAATTGTTTCGCTGAAAGAAAATAGTTTAGCTTTATCCAATTCTCTTTTTAAAGTTTCCAAAAAGTTTATAGCTAAGGGAAATTTTTTTTCATCAGCCATACTTAGAGAATTGTCTAAAAAGATAAAAATCTTTTTTCTTTTAGAGAGAGTAAAATTTAAGGTGAAATTAAAAAGAATAAAAATCAAGAGGATAGTCATAATTATTCGTAAAAAAGAAAATTTATTGAAGATACTCATCAAGTTTTTTGGCTTCTTTTACGGGCAAAAGGTTAATAGCTATCGTCGTATCGGTTTGCCATTCTTGCTCGGCTTCATAAGAAAAATCGGGATAGAAATCTAAGTTAATATCTAAAAGGGCAATAAGTTGATATTTACCCTTTTTTACTTTGGTTTTAAAGTTCCCCTTTTTGGTTAAAGAAAAAGCGAGCGAATTATCATTTTTATTTTTAAAAATAAGAATTGAATTTTCCACTAGGCTTTCTTTTAAAAATACTTTTCCCGCTAAATTGATAAATTTTATTGCGGTATCAAAAATTTGAAACTTTTCTTCACCTTCGGCTAAAGGATTACCACCTAAATCTTTTAAGGTTGGCAAAATAATAAAAGAAGAAAATTCTTTTGGTGCTTCTTTAAATTTTAATGAAAGATTCTTTTTATCTTCCTGCCAAATAGTTTCGGCTATTATTGTTGAAGCTAAAAAATATAAATTATTAGTAACCAGCGGTTCAGAAAAACTTATTAATACTGCCTCTTTATTGATAGTAATATTTTGGATAAAAGGTTTTACGGTATCCGGAAGAGGATTACCTTTAAATTTTAATTTAAGATGGGAAAGGTTATTATTTAAATCGCGCGCCTCACCTTTAAGCCAGTAAGTTATTGGTTTTTGGGGATTAGTAATAATTGTTAAAAATTCTTTTTCTACAAAGAGTGAGAGGATTTTTAAGGTCTCTTTTGAAGAGAAAATGATAAACTTTTCTTTTTCAATTTGGGGAGAGAGGTTTTCATTAAATTTGATTTTTAGAGTGTAATTATTAGGAACAAAATAATCAACAATTTCCGGTGGAAAGATATCCGGATTGGGTGGTGGTAATTTTTGGGCACAGCCGAATATTAATAATAAAATGATAAAAAAAAGTTTTTTCATTTTTTTTCTGCTATCTTTGCTAATTCCTTTGTTAAAATTTTATACATTTTAAGGTATTGGGGAAAGAATTTTTTCAAAAATCTTTTGTGAAGGGTAATAACCTCCTTTTCTTTTCTTACTGCTGGACCAGTGATCACCTCTTTTATCTTTTTTTCAAAAATATTCTCTATTGTGGTTTTTACCAAAGGAAAAATTGCTTCTTTTTTGATTTTTAATTTTTTGGCAATTTGGAAAGTAAAATTAAAAAGCGGAAAAAGAAAGTTGGTGGTGGTACACATTAAATGGTATAATGGTTTATCTTTCTTATTTAGGTAAAAATATTTATTAGAAATTTCTTTAACAATTCTTTTAGCCATCTCTTTTCCTTTTTTTGTTCCCTCAATCGCAAAATAAGTGGTTGGCAGATATGCTATTGCCTTTTTAAAATTACCAAAAGTTTGAATAGGATGAAGAGAAAAAAGATGAATCTTTTTCTTCTTTTTTTGCCAATGGAGGATATCGGCCGGCAAAGAACCAGAAAAATGACCAAGATAAGTATTAGGTTTTAGGTATTTCTCAATTTCTAAATAGACCTTTTTAATCTCTTTATCCGGAGTAGCAACAAAAATTAAATCGCAATTTTTAGCCACTTTTAAATTATCAAAATTTTTCATTTTTTTATCGCTAATGGCAGCAATTTTAAAACCCTTCCTTTTTAAAAAAGAAACAAATACTTTACCTACCTTTCCGTAACCAATGAAGCCGATTTTTAATTTTTTAATATTTATCAATCATAAATTATATTTAAAAAAGTTAATTAGTCAAACTTATTGAACTTTTTTAATTTGTTATTATAATTTTAAAAAACAAAATGGAGGAGAAGATGAAGAAAGTAATTCCTTTAATTTTAATTCTTTTATTTAATTTTTTAATCGCCGATGAAACTATTCCCAATCAAGTGGTGGTGAAATTTAAAAAGGAGTTCCGCTCGCTTATTAATCCGCAACTTAAAGAAGGGATTTTTTATACCGGAATAAAAACCTGTGATAAGTTAAACGAATATTTTTTAGTAAGAAAGATTGAAGGAATAAAAGGCAGAAAAGATGAACTTTTTTTGAAATACGGCTTTGATTTGTTGTATCTTTTTCATTATGAAAAAGAAGAAAAGGTTGGCAAAGTAATTAAGGAATATGAAAAATTGGGAATCTTTGAATATGTTTTGCCTAATCTGTTGGTACCAATGGATAAAATTGATACTTTTATTCCCAATGACCCCAGATATATCTATCAATGGCATTTGAAAAAGACTGATTGTCCAATCGCGTGGTCAATATCGCAAGGTGATACTTCAGTAGTAATTGCTATCGTTGATGATGGCATTGATTATAACCACGAAGATTTGGTTGATAATATGTGGATAAACCAGCCGGAAGATTGGAATCATAATGGTCGTTTTGACCCTTATCCTATCCCTGGTGGTGATTTAGACGGTGTTGATAATGATGGTAATGGTTTTGTTGATGATGTCTGTGGCTATAATTTTGTTTATTCTTCTCCTGATCCTCATCCGGGAACTGATGAACATGGAACCTTATGTGCGGGAGCCGCCAGTGCGGTTACTAATAATGAAATAGGGGTTGCTTCTTTTGGTTTTAAATGTCGATTGATGGCTTTAAGATGCGGAACTGGTGGTGGAATTAATATTTATCACGCCATTTCGGCTATCCAATATGCTGCTCAGAATGGTGCTTGGGCAATAAGTATGAGTTGGGGCGGTCCTTATTATTATCCACCTTTAGATTCCGCCATTCAGTATGCTTGGGATAGGGGGTGTGTCCTTTCGGCTTCAGCGGGAAATACTTATTCTGGCGGTGCTCCTCGCTATCCGGCTTGTTACGACCGAGTAATTGCCACTGCTGCTTCTGATCCCAATGATTACCATTCGGTCTGGGGAGGTGGTCAAGAATCAAATTATGCTCCTTGGGTTGATGTTTCTGCTCCCGGAACAAATGTCCACACTACAACTCTTAATAATGGTTATGTGGGATTTGATGGCACTTCAGCAGCTTCTCCTTGTGTTGCTGGTTTGGCTGCCCTTTTGAAAGCCGCTTTTCCTTCGCTTACTAATGCCGAATGTACAACAATGATTTTCTATTCTTGCGATACTATGCCTGATACCCTTTATCCCCGCCGTTTATTAGGATTTGGCAGAATTAATGTCGGTAAAGCCCTTTCTATGAGAACAAAATCCGATTTGGTTTTAAGAAGATTTCGGATAAATGACCAGATGGGAAATAATAATGGTGTTCCGGAAAGGGGTGAGCCGGTTGGTCTTATTATTCAGATTAGAAATTCTAAATTTTGGCAAAATGCTACCAATGTCCGCTGTTCTTTATCCACCAGAAATCCTTATATTGAGATTATAAAACCGATTGCTACTATTTCCCAGATTCCAGCTGGTGACAGTGTTTGGTTAAGCAGTGATTCTTTTGCCTTTAGAATGCGCGATAACGCCCCCTCGCAGGCAGTTGAATTTGAAATAAAAATTACTGCTTCCCCAATGCCTTATATTGAAAAACCTTGGAAGATTAAAGTTAAGTGTGGTTTTCCGAGGATTTTGGTTGTTGATGATGATGACCGCAAAGATTATCAACGTTTTTATTTAGGAGCAATTGATTCCCTTGGTGCCTTTTATCGTTATTGGTCAATAGATACTTTGGGATTGCCACCCCAAGAGACCTTGAACCATTATCCAGTAGTTATTTGGTTTACTGGCTTAGATAGTATAAATTCTTTAACCGAAGCTGAACAGAATCTTTTAGCCAATTACTTAAATAATGGTGGCAATCTCTTTATCTCTGGTCAAAATATCGGGCAAAATATCGGGCAAACATCTTTTTACCAAAATTATCTGAAAGCAAGATATATTGGTCCTAATGCCAATACCTATTGGATAGTTGGTATTTCTGGCGATCCCATTGGCGGTGGCGATACCATAGTGGCGGCTGGTGGCGGCGGTGCCAATAATGCCCGTTCTAATGATATTATTGAACCAATAAATGGTAGTATTGCTACCCATTTTTATAAAGACCAGCCTAATAGTTATGCTGGTATAAGATATGAGGGAAATTATCGTTTAGTCTATTTTGCCTTTCCTTTTGAAGCCGTTGATTATGTGGCTACCAGATATATTCAAAGACCAGCCTTATTGAGAAGAATCCTTATTTTCTTTGGTGAAACCTTACCCTACAGTATTGAAGAAGAGATACCAATGGTTATTTCTTTAAAAAATAATTACCGAACCTCTATCGTAAAAAGTCGTTTAACTATTTCCTTGGAAAAACCTTTTGCCGGCGAAATCTATTTGGCAGCAATTAATGGTCAAATCATAAAAAAGATTTATCAGGGAACTTTAGAAAAACAACTAACCTTAAATCTTAACAATCTTTCTTCTGGGCTTTATTATTTAATTTTAAAAGGAAAGAAAGAGGTTAGCTATTGGAAATTATTGACCATAAAATAATCTTTCGGCTAATATTGGTGGTAAATTAGCTTTAATAATTTTGTCAGCAGCTTTTTTAATATTGTATTCAATTCTTCGAATTTCAAAAATATTAGTTTTAGTATCATAGATAGCAAAACTTGCTTTTGGATTTCGGTCCCGAGGCTGACCAACACTACCCACATTAATTATATATTGGCGATCGCTTTTTAATTCAAATTTATTTTCTTTAATAATTTCAATCCGACCGTCAGTTGTTTTGGCAACGCAAAAAGGTATGTGAGTATGACCAACCAAACATACCGGATAGCTAAAATAATTAAATTGAGGAATAATTTCTTCAATAGTAAAAAGATAATACCAGTCACTGGGTTCCGCCGGCGAAGAATGAACAATATGGAAGGGGTAGGATTTGTTAACCAAGAGAAAAGCATCAAGATACCATTGGGATTCTTTGGTTAAAACTTTTTGCGTCCAGAGGATAGCCTCTTTAGCGTAAGGATTAAACTCGTCAATTGACGTCTTTTTTAAAGCTGCGTAGTCGTGATTCCCCGCGACGCCAACAATCTTTTCTTGTCTCAATAATTCAATACATTCATTGGGATTGGCACCGTAACCAACCAAATCGCCTAAAAAAATTATCTCGTTACAATCTTCTTTTTTTATTTCTTTTAAAACGACTTCTAAGGCTTCTAAATTTCCGTGGATATCAGAGATTATTCCGAATTTCATTTTTTTAAATTTTTATATATAGCATCAAGAACACCATTAATAAATCTTTTGGCTTCTTCATCAGAAAATTCCTTGGCTAATTCAATTGCTTCGTTGATACTTACTTTCGGGGGAATATCTTCAAAATAAAGAAGTTCGCAAGTGGCAATGCGCAGGATTGCCCGGTCAATGTAGGAAAGGCGATTAAATTCCCAATTTATTAAATGTTTTTTGATTGTTTTATCAATCGTCTTTTTATTTTCTTTTATTTTACCTATCAGTTTATCAAGAAATTCCAAATTTCTTTCGTTCAATTTTACTTTTTTTAAAACTTCTTTAACTACTTCGTCAAGAGGTATGCCAATTAAATCATTAATGTAAAGAATAGTCAAAAGAACTTTTCGAACTTTCCTTCTTTGGGGAACTGTCAAATCTTTTCTTTTAGATTCGCCATTTCAATAGCGGCTAAAGCCGCCAAGAAGCCCTTATTGCCTTCTTTAGTCCCAGCCCTTTCAATTGCCTGTTCCAGAGTTTCGGCGGTGATAATACCGAAAGTCGTCGGAATTCCAGTATCAAAATAAATCTTGGCAATTCCTTTGGTTACTTCGTTGGCAATATACTCCGAATGGGGAGTTTCGCCTCGGATAATTGCTCCTAAACAGATAATCGCATCGTAATTTCTCTTCTCGGCAATTTGACGAGCGACGCCAGGAATTTCAAAGGTCCCAAAAGTCCAATAGATATCGCAAGCTAAAGCATTGTGTCTTTCTAAGCAGTCTAAGGCACCTTTTAACAAATTTTGGGTGATAAATTCGTTAAAACGAGAGATTACAATGGCGAACTTTTTGTTTCTGGCATCTAAATAACCTTTAAATTCCTTAACTTCCATCTTTCACCTCACTTTCTAAATTACCTAATAAATGTCCCAGTTTATCTCTTTTGGTTTTTAAATATTTCAAATTTCTTTTGTTTGGTTTTATTATTAAAGGTACCCTTTCAATTACTTTTAAACCGAAACCTTCCAAACCAATAATTTTTTTAGGATTGTTGGTAAGCAATCTTATTTTTTTTACTCCCAAATCAGCAAGAATTTGGGCACCAATTCCGTAATCTCGCAAATCCGGTTTTTTGCCCAAGACTTTGGCTGAATCTACGGTGTCTAAACCTAAATCCTGTAATTCATAAGATTTTAATTTTAAAAGTAAACCTAAACCTCTTCCTTCTTGGCGCATATAGAGAAGAACACCTGCTTTTTCTTTGCTGATCATTCTTAACGCTGTATGAAGTTGTTCTCCACAATCACATCTTAAAGAATGGAAAACATCACCGGTTAAACATTGGGAATGAACCCTTACTAAAACACTTTCTTCTTCTTTTACATTTCCTTTTACCAAAGCCAAATGTAAATGGTGTTCAATTAGATCTTCATATAAATAAAGATCAAATTCACCATAAGGGGTTGGTAATTTGGTAATTACTTTTCTCTCAATAAGTTTTTCGTTTTTCTTTCGGTAAGCAATTAAATCTTTTATGGTAATGATTTTAATATTAAACCTTTCAGCTAATTTAAATAAATCTTTTAATTTTGCCATTTTTCCGTTTTCCGCCATTATTTCGCAAAGCACTCCAGCTGGATAAAGTCCGGCTAAACGAGCTAAATCAACACTTGCTTCCGTATGACCGGCTCGTCTTAATACTCCACCTTTAGCGGCTTTTAAAGGAAATACATGACCAGGTCGGGCAAAATCTACTGGCTTAGATTTGGGGTCAATTAAGGCTTTAATAGTTTTTGCTCGATCATAGGCGGAAGAACCGGTAGTAGTGCCTTTTTTAACATCCACTGGTACTGCCATGGGAGTACCATATTTGGCTGGATTTTTATTGTCAATTATTAAAGGTAATTCTAACTCTTCAATTCTTTCTTCTTCCAAAGCAACGCAGATTAATCCTCTTCCGTATTTTGCCATAAAATTGATTTTTTGGGGAGTTATTTTTTCGGCAGCGCAGACAAAATCACCTTCATTTTCTCTTTCTTCATCATCAACCACAATCACCATTTTTCCTTTTTTAATCTCTTTTATTGCTTCTTCGATAGTAGCAAATCTTTTTTTCATTTTCTTTTTATATAATTTAAATAATAAAATCTTCTAAAAACCTTTCTCTTTTTAATTTTCTTCCACCAGGCTTCGTTTTCTTTGTACCATTCAATAGTTTTTTTTAAACCTTCTTCAAAAATGATTTTTGGCTCCCAATCAAGTTCTTTTTTCACTTGCGAATAATCACAGATAAGCCTTTTTACATGTCCCTTTCTATCGGTTATATATTTTAACAAACTTTTCGGTTTTTTTAAATATTCCAATATCTGCTGAGCAATCTCGTTTACGCTGTATTCTTTACCACTGCCAATGTTAAAAACTTTTCCTTGATATTTTTCTATTGGTACTTCTAAAAATTTTATAAGAATTTCGCAAAGGTCTTTTACATAAAGGTAATCGCGGGTATTCTTTCCATCACCATAAATAAATAGGGGTTTATCTTCCAATGCCTGAGTAATGAAAAAGGGAATTAATTTTTCTGGATATTGTCTTTCGCCATAGATATTAAAAGGTCTTAAGATAATAATCGGTAAATTATAAGTAGTATAATAGGCATAACAGAGTCGTTCAGCACCTACTTTAGTAGCCGCATAAGGACTTTGGGGATTTAGTGGATGGTTTTCATCAATGGGTGAATAAGTTGCCGTGCCGTAGACTTCACTGGTAGAAATATGAAGAAATCTTTCTTTTGGGTATTCTTTTAAAATTTCTAATAAATTATAAGTACCTAAAAAATCAGTTTTTACAAAAATATCCGGATTCAAAAGCGAACGGTCAATATGAGTTTCCGCCGCCAAATGGATCACCTTATCAACTTTTTTAAATAAATCTTTCACCAATTTTTTGTTATTAATATCACCGCGGATAAAATGGAAATTTTTATTGGACAGGAGATTTTTAATATTATCAATATTTCCCGCATAAGTTAATTTATCAAGAACATAGACTTCGTAACCATGATTAATCAATTCTTCGGTTAAATGGCTGCCGATAAAACCAGCACCACCAGTAATAAGAATCTTTACCATTGGTAAGGAATTTCCGGTGATTTATAATCTATTCGGTATTCATCAGGATTTTCGTAATTGTAGACATGGGTTGGAATATTTAACAGATAAGCCGGCTCATTCCCTAAGGGTTTAAAACCATGTAAGACCAATGGCGGAATTTTTATCAATAAAGGGTTTAATTCGCCAATAAAAAATTCATTAATCTCTTTATAGGTATTGGAATTCTCACGGTTGTCAAAAAGAACGACTTTTGCCATTCCCTTGATGATAGTAAAAAAGTCAGTTTGAATTTTGTGATAATGCCAGGCTTTAATAATACCCGGATAGGCTACCGAGATATAAACTTGACCAAATTTCATAAAAATAGTATCATCGGCCCGTAAAATCTCCATTACAAAGCCTCGCTCATCAGGAATTAACCTTAATTTTTTTATTTCTACCCCTTCAATCATAACTTCAATCTTTCTTTGGCCTTTTTCAATTCTTCTTTGTCTGGGAAAAGAACAACTTTTGCGCTTTTTCTTGGTCTTTCCAGCATCGCATTAAATCCTTTTTCAAATTCTTCTAAAGAAAAAAGATGGGTAATCACTGGACTGATATCCAATTTTTTAGAACTTAATAAATTTCTTACCCGATACCAGGTATCAAAAATTTTTCGGCCATTTATTCCGTGAATTTGACAGCCTTTGAAAACAATGCCGTTGTTATAATCGAAACCAAAAGGTAAAGGTGATACGGAAGCAATGCCAAAAGCTGTTATCCTTCCACCTTTCCGAACTAATTGGAAACAATCTAAGATTGAATCTTCGCTACCGGTCATTTCTAAAGCGACATCAACACCGTTACCATCGGTTAGCTCTTTCACAATCTTAATCCTTTCTTCTCTGGTAGTTTTATTAGTCCAAACTTGGAAATCAGCACCCATTTTTTTGCCAATTTCCATATTGAAATCATATTTGCCAAAATGGATAATTTTTGCAACCCCGGCTACCTTGGCGACGCCAATAGCAAATAATGATATTGGTCCGTCACCAGTGATTAACATGGTCTTGCCGCAGACGTCACCATCTTCGCCTAACACCGCGTAAGTAGCATTCCCTAAAGGTTCTTGGACAGTAGCAAATTCCGGTGGTATCTCTTTGTCATTTTTCCAACAGACAATTTCCGGAATAGCGAAATATTCGGCAAAAGCACCGTCACAATCAACACCTAAAATCTTCATATTTTCTCCCACATGGAAAATTCCTAAAAGAGAGGTTAAATCTCCTGGGTCATAAATATGGGTTTCTGCTGATACATAATCACCAACCTTGATTCTTTTTACATTTTTGCCAACTTCCACCACTTCACCCGCCACTTCGTGTCCCAAAGTTTGAGGTAATCTTTTTTCACCAATTCTTTTTTGTGACCATTCATCCCATTTATAAATATGGACATCGGTACCACAGATAGAAGTGGCCTTCACCTTTACTAAAACCCAATCATCGGGAATTTTGGGAATATCAATTTCACATAATTCGGCTCCAAACGCTGGTTTTACCTTTCTTACAGCTTTCATTTTCATTTTTCCCTCCTAATTAATTCTAAATATTCTTTCATTATTTTCACCCCGGCACTCGTGCCGATTCTTGCGGCACCGGCCAAAATAAAATCTTTTGCCTGTAAATAACTTCTAATTCCACCAGAAGCCTTAATCTTTATCTTATCTTTACCTAACTCTTTAAAAAGTCTTACATCTCCCAATTCTGCTCCCTTTGGTCCAAAACCGGTAGAAGTTTTTATATATTCCGCTCCAGCTTTTATTGCGATATCTAAAATTTTAATTTTTTCTTCTTTAGTTAGATAACAGGTTTCCACGATTACTTTTACTCCTAAAGGTCTGGCGGCAGATACTACTTTACTAATATCCTCCAAAACCAGATTGTATTCTTGAGATTTTAGATAAGAAATGTTAATTACCATATCAATTTCATCGGCGCCAGCCTCAATCGCTTTTTTAGTTTCCCAGACCTTTATTTCGGTATCTTGATAACCAAAAGGAAAACTGATAGGTGCACCCAATTTTACACCACTACCTTTTAAAATCGATTTTGCTAAAGAGAGATAACAAGGTAAAACAAAACAAGTGGCAAAATTATATTTTATTGCTTCTTCGCAAGCTTCAATCACTTCTTTTTTAGTGGCTTCTGGTCTCAAAATTGTGTGGTCAATATATTTGTTAAAATCTTTTATCTCATTCATTAACTCTCCTTGATTAAATCTAAAATCTCTTTTAAATAGGCTACTTCCTTTTCTTTGAGTTCTTTTTCCAAAAGAGTTTTCAATTCGCTAATAATATTTTCAAATTGATTTTCGTCAATCGTTTTTTCTTCGTTTGGAAAATAAATCGTTTCCCCATTAGTATCTCTCAGCTCGTAGCCTAAAAAATTAAGGGCGCTGCGAATTTTATCGCCAATATCATATCTTTTATTTGCCCGGGCGATATTTCGAGCTTTAATAAAATTTTCAATTTTATTTTTATTTTTCAAATAAAGTTTCTCTTTTTCTTCCATTTTGAAGCCCAATAATTTCAAAGAAGCAATTACCGAAGAAGATAAAGAATAATTTTTGGTTTTAAAAAATTCCTCAATCATTTTAAAAATCTCACCTAAGGCAAAAGGAGTGTTTAAATCATCTAAGAGAGCATTAACAATTTTTTCGGGAACAATAAAAGATCCGGAGGGAGTACTTTCTCTTTGGGCAAAAAGAAGAAACTCCTTTATTCTTTTCCACTGACTTTTTGTCTCTTCTAAACTTTCAAAAGTGAATTCGTAAGGTGATTTGTAATGGGCTTTTAATAAAAAAAGTCGGATAACATCCGGTTCGTAAACTTTTAAGGCTTCTTTTGCTAAGAAATAATTTTTGGTTGATTTTGCCATCTTTTCCCCTTTTAATAAAAGTAAACCATTATGAAGAAAATACCTAACAAATTGCCGACCAGTTGCCGCCTCCGATTGGGCAATTTCGTTTTCGTGATGGGGAAAGATTAAATCTTCACCACCGATATGGATATCAAAAGTCTCGCCCAAATAATGCATTGACATTGCCGAACATTCAATATGCCAACCAGGTCTTCCTTTACCAAAGGGTGAATACCAATAGGGTTCATTTTCTTTATATCTTTTCCACAAAGCAAAATCTAAAGGATTTCTTTTTTCTTCATCAATTTCTACGCGGGCACCAGCCAAAAGCTCATCAATCTTTTTCTTAGACAATTTACCATATTCTTTAAACTTACTGATATCAAAATAGACACCAGAATTTGTCTTATAGGCATAACCTTTTTTTATTAATCTTTGGATAAGATTAATAATTTCCAAAATAAATTGACTGGCTTTGGGATAGGCGTTAGCTTTTTTAATATTCATCTTTTCTTCCACATAGAAATATTCATCAATATAGTTTTGACCAATATCTCGCCAATCCCTTTTCTCTTCATTGGCTTTTTGGATGATTTTATCGTCAATATCAGTAAAATTTTGGATATAAATAACCTTATAACCTAAAAACTCAAAAAACCTTCTTAAAACATCGGCAAAGATAAAAGTTCGTAAATGACCTAAATGGGGTGAGTCTTGAACGGTCATTCCGCAGGTATAAATTTTAACAACATTCTCTTCTATTGGTTTAAATTCTTCTTTTTTATTCGTCAAGGTATTAAAAAGCAACATAATTATATTATTTTAAATAAAAAAAGATTAATGTCAAAAAGAGAAATATTTGACATAAAATTAAAAATTTGTTATGATATAGAAAATGCAAGAAATAAAATTTTAATATTTTTATTAGTTTTTCTTATAATTTTTTGTTAAAAAACTGCCAACCTATGTTTCTGAACCAATTAAGTTATAATTTCGGTATGATAAAAAGTCAATCTCCTCTTTTTCTTTCTTTTTGCTGTAAGAAAGTGCTGAATGAAGTTATCTTGCACCCTTTAATGTTTCAAATAATTCTGACATAAACGGAGGAGAAATAAATGAAAATATTTAAGGTGTTCTCAATCATCCTCTTTTTATTGAAAGTCATTGGTTTTTCTTTCTCTAATGTCTTAATTTCTTACATTGATTTTGACAGAGATATCGGTAAAGGTAGAGTAGCTATCCGCCTTTAGATGATTTGGTAATCAGGATTAGAAATCATGAGTATTTTATCAGGTGTCAAAAGTAAATTACCGAAAGTTCCTATATTTTTAAGAATGGCAATATTAAAAGGTTTAAAAAAAGAGGAGTATTATGAGTTCCCTGCTTATGCGAAAGCATTTGGTGTTATCTTGGATAGAAAAATGCGATATGAATTGGAAATTGCTGGTTTCCGTGTCAGAAATTTAGGTTCATATTTTTCTTCTTTCCTTGGTGGTTATTTAAATCTGATAAAGAAAGCCCAGATGTTAAATTGGGGAATAGCCAGTTGGGATATTATCACGATTGGCATAAATTCCCAAAATTGAGAATAAAAATTCTTTCCTATCAGGAGAAGTTGTATTCAACAGATGGTTTATTTGCCCCTATTTCAATTTTGGACTCATCGACCATTTTTCTCGGGAATTTAATAACTACTGATGTAGAAAAAAAAGACCTTTTTAACTTTATCTCTCTGAGAGTAAAAGTGCAACCATCTGAGAAAAATATTTTTAATTTTATAGATAGGTTATCAGCTCTTAAAATTCGTAGAAAATTTTTTTAATAAAAAGCTCAGTGAATATCTTACCTAAAAATATCAACCGAGGGCCTACCGAGAACGCTAATAATAATCTCCTTCAAAACGAATTTAATATATTGAGAAAGAACAGGTTTTTTAAATCTGAGACAAAGGGTCAACTTTATACAAGATTTAACGGTTTTAATAAACAAGGTTTGTAGAAGTTTTAAAAACGGAAACAATATCCTTCCTTTTAGTCATACCCTCTACCATTTCCCCTCTTTATAAGTTCTTATTTTCAAGAACTTACCAATTCAATAACTAATTCCAAATTTTTTGTTTGGGGAAAGAAATCAAAAAAGGCGACGGATTTTATTTGGTAGTTATTTAGTTCTCTTAAGTCTCTTATTAATTGGTTTAGATTACAAGAGACATAGATTATTAATTCTGGTTTTAATTGGTTTAGATATTTTAATGCCTTTGGATGGATACCAGCTCTTGGTGGGTCGGCAATAACAAATAAGGGTTTATTAAGCGAAAGTTCTTTTAAATTTCTGTCCTCTAATAAGATTGGATGGACATTTTTTATTTTATTTAATTCGCAATTTTTTTTAACTAAATTTAATGATAACTGGTGGTTATCAACAACAATAACATCTTTAAACTTTTCACTATTGATAATACCAAAAACTCCGACACCACCATAGAAATCAAGGAGTTGACTATCTTTGGTTTCGTAGTTATTTAGAATTTCGCTCACATATTGATGAAGTTTTTCAGTTAAATCATCATTTACTTGGAAAAAACCTTGCGAATGGAAATAAAATTCTTTGGTGTTTATTTTGGTATATAACAAGTCAATTCCTTTAACTACTTGGTAATTTTCCGAAATACTGACATCGGTATTTGGTGGTACTTCGCAAATAATAATGTTATCAGCGGAAGTAAGAAAAACAAAGTTTTTAATTAATTTTAGGGCTTCTTCTTTGTATTCGCTTTTTTCGTTAATAACAAAAGAGATTGTCGAGGTTAAAGCACTTCTTATTACCGCATAGCGGAAAGTTCCAATATGTTTTTTTATATCAAAATAATCAATATCTTTAAAATAATCCCTAACTTCTTTTAAAAGTTGGTTTATTTTTTCTTTGGCAATTAAACAGTAGTTTATATCAACAAATTTATACCATTTACCTTTTTCTCTTAACCCGATGCCATTTTTGAAAAAGGCAAAGTCCATTCGGTTACGGTAATGGAGGGGTTGGGAAGGAAATATTTTTATTTCTTTAATATTTAAATATTTTTTTATTAAATCAATTTTTAAAGCCAATTGTTCTTCGTAAGTTAAATTTTGATAATCACAACCACCGCATTGGGGGAAATAGGGGCAAGATTTTATCATTTTATCTTCGCGGATGAAAAGTATTATAAATTTCCTTTAGGTATTCCTTATTCATTTTGGTATAAATCTGAGTTGTTGAGATATTAGAATGGCCTAACAGTTCTTGAACTACTCTTAGATTGGCTCCCCTTTCTAAAAGATGAGTAGCAAAGGTGTGACGAAAAGTATGGGGAGTAATTTTTTTCTTAATACCCGCCATTTTTACATATTTTTTTAAAATTTTCCAAAAGCCCATTCTTGATAACTTTTCGCCCCGCCGGTTTAAAAAAAGATAAGAGGTGAGTCCAATTTTTTTAGAAAGGAAATAAGGTCGAACAAGATTTATATATTCTTTCACGGCGAAAATTGCTGGCTCGCCAAGAGGAACGATTCTTTCTTTATTTCTTTTACCAATTATTCTTACAAATCCCTCTTCTAAATTCACATCATTTATCTTTAAATTTAAAAGTTCAGAAACTCTCATTCCGGTAGCATAAAGCACTTCCAAAAGTGCTTTCGCTCTTATACCTTCTTCATTTTTAATTGTTTCCGTAGTTTTTATTAACTGTTCAACTTCGCTAACAGTTAAGACTTCGGGCAAACTTCTTTTAATTTTTGGTACCGGCAACTCTTCTAAGGGATTTTTGGCAATTATTCCTTCACTGCTTAAAAATTGAAAAAAAGCTTTTAAAGAGGAGATTTTTCGAGCAAGAGTAGTTGGTTTTATCCCCTTTTTTGAAAGATGACGAATAAATTCTTTTACTTCGTCTTCGTTAATTGTTTTGACATCCTTTTTAAGCCAGGTTAAAAAAAATTTAACATCACTTAAATAATAGTCGGTCGAAATTTTACTCAATTTTCTTTCCGTTAAAAGATAGTAACTGAAATTTTCTATTAAATTATCTAAGGAGGTCATCCTTAGTTAAAATAGTGTCTTTTTTAAAATGGTTATCGTCTTTTTCCGGATGGTCAATGTTATAATGAAGTCCCCTCGATTCCTTTCGCTGATAAGCGGAATAAGCAATTAATAAACCACAAATAATCATATTTTTTGCTTCTAAAGCAAAGATATTAATCCCTTTGTTTAATATTTTATAGATTTCTTCTTTTAAATCAAAAATCTCTTCAATAGCTAAATTTAAATCCTTATCATTTCTTACAATTCCTACTTTATCCCACATAATTTTTTTTAGTCTTTTTACTAATCCTTTTACCTTTTCATTTTCATTATTCTCACTAATTTTATTGATTTCTAAAGTTATATCAAGAATTTTTTTCCCATTTTTTAATAAATCCTTTGATTTTAAATATGCCCGCTCAGCAAAAACTAAAGATTCCAATAAAGAGTTGGAAGCTAATCGATTGGCTCCATGCATTCCGGAACAGGCAACTTCGCCAGCCGAAAGTAAGTTTTCTATTGAAGTTTCTCCATTTTCATTTATTAATATCCCACCACAAAGGTAATGGGCTGCGGGAACCACTGGTATTGGCTCTTTAGTAATGTCGATGCCAAATTTTAAACAGGTCTCATAAATTTTAGGAAAACGATTTTTTATTTTTTCCGGATTGAGATGGGTTAGATCTAATAAGACATATTCCTCTTTTCTTTTTTTTAATTCGTTATCAATTGCCCGAGCTACCACATCTCTTGGTGCTAAACAACCTAAAGGATGATATTTCTCCATAAAAGTTTTTCCGTCAAGTGTTCTTAAAATACCGCCTTCACCTCTTACGGCTTCTGAGATAAGGAAGGCCCGACCGTTAATTTCTCCACCGTATAAACTAGTAGGATGAAATTGAATGAACTCCATATTAGCAATTTTTGCTCCCTTTTCAAAAGCGATGGCAATTCCGTCACCAGTAGCGATTGGTGGATTAGTAGTATATTGATATACTTGACCAACTCCACCGGTTGCCAAGAAGGTAATAGCCGATAAAATTTTTATGATCTTTTGGGTATTTCTTTCTAAAACATAGGCACCGCAAACTCTGTTATCTTTCACAATTAAATCAACAAGAAAACAATTTTCCATTATTTTTACTTCTTTTTCTTTTACCTTTTTTATTAAAGTTTTTTCAATAGCATAACCAGTATAATCTTTGGCGTGAACAATTCTCCTTCGCGAATGACCACCCTCTTTTCCTAAATCAAATCTTAATTTACCAAAAGAGTTATAATAAGTAGAAAATTCTACGCCTAAATTATATAACTCATAAACTAATCGCGGACCTTCTTGACAGACTATTTTAACAATTTCTTCTCTGGCTAATCCTTCGCCAGCTTTAATAGTATCTTCGTAATGAATCAAAGGAGTGTCATCTTCACCAATGGCAGCAGCGATTCCTCCTTGGGCATAGTTGGTATTGCTTTCGCTACTTTCTTTTTTAGTAATCAAGATTACTTCGTAAAACTCAGCAATTTTATAAGCAAACCATAGACCGGCTATGCCGCTACCAATCACTAAAACATCGGTTTTTAAGGTTTCCATAATTCTAAAAATTATAACTTATTTTCAACCCCTGCGGATAAAAGTTAAAAGATATTTTTTGGTTTTTTATTAAAAACCATGAATTGAAAAAAGAGCCAATTCTCAAAAGTAATGAGGCGGAAAGAAAGAAAGAAGAGATAAGTTTTTTATTTTTTGCATTTCTTCTTTTTTCAATATAAGTTAATCTTAAATCGTCGCTTTCCCACTGCCAACTGTCTTTGCCAAAATAACCGTGCTTTTGGAGGTATTCTTTCTGTTTCTCCGGATCCTCCGGATAAAAATTTCTTGCTTGTCTTAAAACATCTTCATTATATTCTTCACTGGAAGAGTATATTTCTAATAGACGAAAATAATTTTCTTTTTGAAAATAATTAGCCGAGGCATATTTACTAGCAAAAATTTTGGCATTTTCGTTCTCTCTTTTGCTTAAAAAATTATAGGTCTGATAAAAGAAAAGAGAGAAAAGGTCAGCGTAAATAAAATATTCACCCTTTTTTTCTTTCAAAAGCAATTCACCGGTTCCAGGAATAATTAAAGAGGAGAGAGGATAAAGATTGTAAGGTTTTAAATTAATTATCGTGATGATTAAAAAGAAAACCATTTTTTACTCCTTTTAAATAAATCGCTTTCTTTCGATTTACAAAATAAACGCCGCTCTTTTGTTTTCCTTTTTTTAGTTGACCAACAATTGAAAAAACTTTTTTCTTTTTTTGATTATTAAAGTTTCTTCCGCCTTTTTCACTCAACAAAAGATAATTTTTCCTTACTAATTTTCCATAAACATCCCAACCTTTATGTCTTCTATTGTCAATCCAAGCAAAACTAATAATGTTATTTATTTGGGCAATGCTTTGGGAAAAGGTCCATTGATTATTTCCCCAAAATATATCAGGTTCGTGGACAAGTCTGTTATTACCAATTTTATTTCCAAAGTAATCAAACCTTTGGGCATAAACGTCAACGTCACCTCTTCCTTTCCGAAAGTCACAAAAGGTTATGATAAACTCATCATTAATAAAGACAGCTGAAGGCGAATACTGGTCAGCGTTAGTATTATCATCGTTGACTAAAATATTATTGCCAATTCTTTCACCATTAATTTTAAATAATTGACAATAGATATCAACATTTCCATTTCTTTCATCTTCCCAACAAACTACTATTAATGAATCCTTTGTGGCACAAGTGGGATATCCTTGGAATTCATTAGTTTCTTCATTTACTAAAATACTTGGCTGATTACCAATTTTTAAATAAACGTCGTAATCTCCCAACCGATTATCCATCCAGACAAAAATCGGTAAAGTCTCGTTAAAAGTGAGAAAGCCAAAAAGGGCATTCCCGGTATTATTATCGCTTATTCTGAAATTATTACCAAGGGGATTTAAAAAAGAATCATAATACTGACCGTAAATCAGATATCTTCCTTCACGGTTATCAGGCCAAATTACTAAAAATTTATCATTTTCAGAAGCAGCAACTACCGGAAAACCTTGAGAAGCATTATTTGTATCGTCATTAATTTTGAAATTTCTGCCAAGTAAATTACCATTGATATCTAATATCTGGCCATAAATATCAATATCATTATTTCTCCACGAGATAAAAGTAATAAGGGCTTTATTTAGATTGTTTAAGCCGATACTTGAAAAGAAATTATAACCTTCATCACTAACTTTTTTATTTTCTATCAAGAAATTTCCTAAGGTATCAAAAAAAGTAGCATAAATATGGCAATCTCCTTCTCTTTCATCCTCCCAGCAAACTCCAAAATATTGGTTATTGGCAGTGATAAAAGGACAGCGTTGGTGAGATGAGGCAAAATCTTCGTTAATTTTAAAATTGCTGCCAATCTTTCTATTATTCTCATCATAAAATTGACCATAAATATCTAAATTCCCTTCTCTCTCATCTTCCCAGACAATTAAATAGTGATTGTTTATTAAAGAAATAATACTTGGAAAATCTTGGTAAGAGTTATTAACATCATCATTAACTTTTTCATTGTTACCTATTCTTATTCCTTCCTGACTAAAAATCTGTTTGTAAATGTCAGGATTGCCTTCCCGTTCGCAGGTGAAAACAACGATAAAATTACCAAAAGTATCACTTTCGCAAGAAGGAGAATATTGGGAATTTTGAGTATTATCGTCATTTACTAAAAAGTTTCTTCCAATTCTTTGATTAGCAGCATTGAAGATTTGAGCATAAATATCCCAGTTGCCATTTCTTTCATCTTCCCAACAAACTAACCAGTAATTATTTTTGTTTACTTTTATATTCGGCGAGAATTGCCAAGAAGAAGAGTTATCATCATTAATTCTAAAGTTATTTCCTTGACGATTACCGTTGGCATCAAAAATTTGACCATAAATATCCCAATTTCCATTCCTTCCATCTTGCCAGACAATTATAAATTCACCATTATTTTTAACGCCGATACTCGGATGATATTGCCAAGCATAGCCAATGGGGTCATCGTTCACCCGGAAATTATTACCCAAAGGATTGCCATCGTAATCAAATATTTGGGCATAGATATCACCGTAATCGTTGCGCCAATCTTCCCAGACAATTATAAAACGACCATCTGGTAAAAAGGCAATTGCTGTTCCTCTTTGGTCATTTTGAGTATTATCATCGTTTGCCTTACGATTATTTAATATTTTGTTCCCTATGGAATCATAAACTTGATAATAAATATCTGAATTACATTCTCTTCTATCTTCCCAAGCAATAACTATCCGATTTTGACGAAAAGCAATTGCTGGTTCCCCTTTCCATCTTAATCCCCAATCGTCGCTTACCCTTTCTTCGGTTTTTAAAATTTGGCCATTTAGCGAAAGAATTTTAAAAAAGGGAGAGGAATTACCGTCACGAAAATCACCAAAAGTAATAGCAATTCTTTGGGAGTAAGCAGCGACTTTTGGTTTTTCTTGAACAGCGCCGCCAATTTGGTCATCATTTATTAAAAAATCATTTCTGATAAGGGAATCTAAAAAATTAAAGAGAAAGAAGAGAAAAATCATTATTGAACAATTCCAAATTTATAATATTTTATCTCTTTTTCCTGTTGTGAAGATACTTCTAATCTTAGAAAATATACTCCACTTTTAAAATCTTTAATGTTAAGCTCTATTTCGTTGGGTACCAATCCGTTGATAGTCTGAAAGTTTATCGTTTTTAACTTTTTGTAAGAGAAATTATAAATATCAATTTTCACATCGGCCACCTCTTTATTCAATTGGAAACGGAGATAGCTCTTTTTATCGTTAAACGTTATTGGGTTAGGATAAATATAAAAAGAAGAAATTAAATTTTTTTGCGGAAATAATTTCTTTTCTAATTTTTTGGTAATTTTTCCGTCTCGCGTTAAATTATTTAATTTTGTCTTCCAGAAGATATCTTCTTCCTTACCAAAGAGGTTATAAACATAAAGAAAATTCTTATCAGTTGTTACTACTAATTCACTGAAAGAATCATTATCAATATCGGTTAAAAACGGCACAGTCTTTACTCCACCAGTAGTAAATAATCTTTCCCTTTTATTAATTGAAACGCCAAAATCAGGAAGGCCAATGAAAATATCTGGCATTTTATCACCCTCAAAATCACCAATTATTGGCGAAGTATAAAGATGGAAATCTTCTTTTTCATAAAAATAATAACCATTTAAGATAATCTCTTTAAAATAGATAGAATCAAAGACAAGGGGATAATTTTCAATTAAAGTTAAGTTATAATTAAAAGCAAAGATTTTATTTTTAGCAAAAATCACAATATCATAAAAACCATCTTGATTTATATCACCAATTGCCAAAGAAGAAAAGGAGGGATATTCCATTATCTTTTGAGACCGGTATTTTTCTTCGCCGTTTAAATCCATTAAAACCAACTGGTAATTTAAATCAATTGGAACAAAAGAAAGGATTTCTTCTTTTCCATCGCCATCAAAATCAAAAATGATCGGTGAGGAAGGAGAAGAAAAAGGAGAATAAGAAAGGATTTTAGGAAAATTATTTTCTATTTCACCGTTAAAATTTATTTTATATAACCAATTATTATCGGTTAAAACAAAAATATGGGAAGAATTGATTGCTGGTGTTAATTTGATTTTACCCGTCAACTTTATCGGAAAACCTTCTTTTATTATCCCTTCGCCATTAATTACATATAAATAACCTTTATCAGTACCAACAATTATCTCCTTTTTGTTATCATTATCTATATCATATAGAAGCGCTTCACTTTTGGCATCGCCATTTAAAAATAAATCAAAAAGACTATTACCAAAGGCGTCAATCACAATTAACCGATTGTAAGAGAGGACAATAATTTCTAAATTTCCGTCATCGTTAATATCACCAATTGATAAATCACAAGTTAAATCAAAAGGCAATTCGCATAGTATTTCGTAACCTAAATAAGGGCTGCCATCGGGTTCATAAGCATAAATTATTCCTGTGGAACAAGGGATAATAATTTCTTTTATACCGTCGTTATTTAAATCGGCTACTAATGGTGATAAGAGAGGCGAAGGAAAATTTTTAATTAGTTCTTTTCTTAAAAGCCTATTATGGAAAGAAAAAAACATCAATGTCTCAGGTTCAGAATGGATATAAAACCGATAATAAGTTTTTCCATAATAACCATCACTTGAAGGGTTGGTTCTTTCGGTTAGACTATCTAAAAATCCGCCTTTAAAAAATGGGTCATATTGAGAACCAAAAATTTCGAAAGAATCATAATAAAGAAATCTATCGAAATCTTGAATGCCGTCAGCTTCCACTAAATCCACACCTTTATGATAAGGATTGATGTTAATCGCGTTATAAGGACCGTATTCTTCAATAATCTTTTCATCAACATGCCAAATTAAAATGCCACTTCCGGGCAAGAAAAAGTCGTATTCACCATCTTCTACGCCAATAACCACCCCATTTTCTCTTTTCACTACAATAGTATCTTTTTTGTGAACATCTGTTTGGCGGTTTTCAATAAGAAAATATTCATCTTGAGAAATGGGTATCTTATAAATAAATGGTAAAGTTTCTCTTTCGGAAAATAATAAAGAATCCATGCTCATAACAAAACAGGGAAGACTATCTTTTGGCAAATTGATTATTTGTGGCGAGACAAAACCAAAAAGAATTTTATGAAAAGGATCAAGTTGTGAAGGAATAATTCCGCTAGGACATTCATAGCCACCGAGCCAACCGCCATGACCCATTAAACTGAAACCCCCGACTCCCACAGAATTCCCGGTAACATCGTATAAATCATAAGCGCCAAGAAGATGGGCAAATTCGTGAGCAAGAAGTCCAAGCATACCGATCATTACATTATCTTGCCTTGCCATTTCTGGCAAAATACAAGCAATATCAATTTTTGTTCTGCCTTCGTCTACTTCAATATAAGGTTTCCCCAAATAATATTCTAAGGCTTCGCTATTTATCGTGGCTGCCCAAAGGTCGAAAGGTGAGTCTTTTTTATCATCGGTTTGGGCGCAGGAGCCTGCATGGAAGATAATAAAATAATCATAATCACTAAAATTGATATTAGTATCTTTATCAGCAATTGTTAAGGCATCCTCCATTAATCGACACAATCCCATTTCTACTCCTTGAAAATCATAATGAGGAGGAACTTTCCACATTGTATCACCATAATATTTCATTGGATGAGGTAGCTGATAGGCTTCTAAAACTCCTTCCGGCATTACTTTAAATTCTATATGGAGTTTTCCTAAGGAATTATGCCAAAAATAGTTTCTTAAACTTAACAAAAGATTTTCAAAATACTTTTTGGTATGTGGTGGGTCGTAATAAAGGCCATCTTCTTCGGTTAAAAAACCAATTAAATCCATCTTGCCATTTCCAGTAGTTAAACTATCATTATCTTCAACAAATTCAACCCTTAAAGCCAATACCTTAATAGTATCTATTTTTTTATTAAAGGTTAATTTTGGAAAATAAATTTTTTTATTTCTTCTTGATTTATATTTGGTAAATCTTTGGATGACCTTACTATATAATTGAGCTTCTTTAGGATTAATTCTTTTTTTAATAAATAATTTTTCGGCAAAAAGAAAATTAAATAAAAATAATGAAATAATAAAAATTAAAAACGGAGAGGGAGGGATTCGAACCCCCGGCACACCTTTCGGTGTGCGCGCGATTTCGAGTCGCGTGCCTTCGTCCACTCGGCCACCTCTCCGCATATTATTTGTTCCTTTTATTTTGGAAAAACATTTTTAAAAGTTCTTTACATTCTTCTTCTTTAATTCCTTCAACAATTTCAATCCTTCCTTTAATAGACTCATAAAATTTAGAATAGTTTGAAAAAATACCAAATTTTTCTTCTTTAGTTCCATAAACCACTCTTTTTATTCTGGCTAATAGAATCGCACCTAAACACATTAAGCAAGGTTCACAAGTAATATAAATAGTAACTTCCTTTAATCGCCAATTATTAAGATAATTACAAGCTGAAGATATTGCTATCATTTCCGCATGCGCGGTAGGGTCTTTTAATTTCTCTGTTTGGTTATGTCCCCGACCAATAATTCTATTTTTATACACAATTACGGCTCCAATGGGAATTTCATTTTCTTTTAAAGCAATTTTGGCTTCTTTTATTGCTTCTTCCATGAATAAAATATCAGAAAAAACCATAAAATTATGCGCCCGAGAGGACTCGAACCTCCAGCCTACGGATTCGTAGTCCGTCGCTCTTTCCTATTGAGCTACGGGCGCTAATTTTTCCAAATATATTTTAACAAATAAAATATAAATTTTCAAGTTGTTAGATAACTTTTTAATGAATTTGTCTAATATCAATTGAATTTTTGTTAATTTTAATTTATAATTTATATATGTCAGATTTTATTTTAATTTTGGAAAAAGAATTAGAAAAAAGAAAAAAAGAAGCTAATGATTTATTAACCAAAGAAAAAGAGGGATTAATTTTGTTAAATGAAAATGAGAAAGAAAATTTAAAAAAAATAGCAACTGGTGAAAAATTTTTTGGAGAAAACGAAAAAGAAAAAATAGAAGAAATTTTAAATTTACCTTCGTTTTCCTATGAAAAATTTTTTTCTGAACCAGAATTTTTTTTAGACAGAATTTCTGCTGTAGAAAAAGTAATGGGGCAAGCCACAGGTTTTATTTATCCTTTAATTCTTGTTACTGCAAATAATCTCCACAAGGTCTTAGAACTCTCTTCGGAAATTAATAAAATTTATTTTTTAATAAAAGAAAAATTTGAGCAAGAATTTATTAAAGTTAATAGCGATAAAAAATACCGGCTGAATTTTCTTACAGGATTAAGGGACATTCTCCTAAGTTTGCGACCAAAGATAACCGAGAAATTTTTTGATTTTGAAGAAGCACTAATTGCCTATCAAAAGAAAAAAGAGATTGATTTTTTTTCACTTTTGATTATTGAAACTTTTATTTTAAAAAAATTTAATTTTCTTCTAAAATTTTTAAAAAGGGAAAAAGACATTTTTTTAGAAATAGAAGTTAATAAAAAATCTCTTTATTGGGAAATTGCTTATCCTTCGGCACTTTCGTATGTGCCGATTGATTTTGGTTTGGCTATCTCTTTTTTTGAATTTTTTAGTTGGTATGTGAATTATTATTCAAGTAAAATAAAAGATTTAAATTTAGCAATAAGAAATTTTGAATTTCTGAAAAAAATTTTTGAATATTTTAAGATGTTTAAAGTTAATGATTATTTTTTAACTTTAAAAAACCTTTCTTTATTGTATTTAATAAAAGAAGATTTGATTAATGCCAAAAAAAATGCCGAAATTATGTGTAAAATTAACCCCGCTTCCTACGAAGGTTATCTCTTATTAGGCAACATTCTGGCTAAAAAAGAAGAATACGAAGAGGCTTTAAAAATTTACGAAAAAATCGTTAATCTTGATTTAGAAGAAAAAGAAAAACAGCTTGTTTTTTCTCAGGTTTATTGTAATCAAGGTTATATCTATTTGAATTTAAATAAATTAAAAGAAGCAATTGAAGGTTTTCAAAAGGCATTAGAATTGAATCCCCATTATTTTGAGGCTTATTTTAATTTGGGTAATGCCTATTTTCAAAGTAAAAAATTTGATTTAGCCGAGAAGAGTTATCAGAAAGCATTAAAGCTAAACAAAAAATTTCCTTTGCTTTATTTTCAATTAGGAAGATTGTATACCGAATGGAACAAAAAAGAAAAAGCAATAGAAAATTATAAGAAATTAATCGCTTTACAGCCAGATAATTATATTGCCTTATATAATTTAGGATTATTATATCGTGATCTAGGAAAGAAAAAAGAAGCAGCGGAATATTTGGAAAAGGCGATTAGATTAAATCCAAATTTAGGAAAATGAACAAACGAGAGTTGAAGGTTTTGGAATTAAAAAAAGGCCTTAAGATTTCTTTATATGACGATAATAAACTGCTTGGCGAAGGTTTTGGAGAAGTGGAAGGTAGTTTGGGAATACTTTATGATGTTTATGTTTTTAAAGAATACCAAAAGAAAGGTTACGGGAAAATTATTGTTAAGGAAGTTTTTAAGGAGTTAATAAAAAGATTTAAAGTAAAAGATTTTCTTATTCGGATGGTAATGAAGGGCGGTCAGAAAGGCAATCTTTTGGAAAATGTTGGTATGGGAATAATTGCTTATAAAATGGGCTTTTTACCCCAAATTAATCCTTACGAACTTTTTTCTCAAGAAAATATTAAAAATATTGAAATTATTCCCCAAAAGGAGAGTTATCCAGCGGGTTATCAAATTTCTTTACAAAAAGCGCCTTATCTTCTAACTGCGGTTATCCTTGATCCTTTATCGCAACGGCCTCAATCACAAACTTTCTATTACCGGTTCGTTTCTTACAAAAATTTTATTCAGTGGTTTTTAGAAAATCAAATTATTTTAGGAAATGTGGACTATTATTTGAAAGAAGAAAACAAGGAAAAATTTTATAAATACTTGGAGGTGAATAATGTATAAAAGAGAAGAGGAGCGATTTTTAATTATTTCTTCTGAATATTTAAGCGAAAAAATTGGCTGTGGAGCAATTTTGAAAAGTATCCCGGTTTTTAATGAAATTGTGGGTTTATTGCAGGCATTTAAAAATTATGGCATTGATGAAGTTCGGGCAGATAAACAAGCTCAAAAGATTCTTCAGAAAGAAGAAGTGGTGGCGCCTTTTTGTTCTAACGCTTTGATTAATAAAATACCTTTAAAACCAAATTTTAAAATATCCTTCTTAAAAGAAGATATTTTTTTGATTGTCGATGAATATAAAAAAGTGGCTTATTTTATTTCGGAACCAGCAAACAAATTGGTTTTTGTTCTCTATTATCGAGATTCAATTCCTAACCTAGCAAAAAAATTAGGGATAGTGGTTAGAGGAGCTTTAACAAAATTAAATCCTACGGGTTATAAAAATCTTTATGAACTTTTAAATTCAGAAATTGTTCCAATTTTAAAAGAAAAAGATATTAAAAATATTGAAATTGTTGGCTTTGGTTCTAAAATAACTTTTATTAACCATTCTTTAAGAATAGAAGTGGGTTTTATCAATTTTGTTGATAATAAAAAATTATTAGAAGAAGTTAAAAAAGTTTTTGGGCAATGATTAAAATTGCTGTCTTAGTATCGGGTCGAGGTACGAATTTACAGGCGATTATTGATGCTTGTGAAAATGGGTATATTCCCGGAAAAGTAGTATGCGTGATTAGTAATATTGAAAATGCCTATGCCTTAGAAAGGGCAAAAAGACATAA
Organism: uncultured bacterium; assembly: GCA_964505415.1. GTDB lineage: Bacteria > Hydrothermota > Tepidihabitantia > Tepidihabitantales > DTDR01 > DTDR01. The sequence continues at coordinate 29,043 of CAZDHW010000014.1, forward strand.
TATTCCTAATTTTGCAATTTCTCATAAGAATTATAAAAATCGAGAAGATTTTGAAAAAGAGCTAATAAAGAAACTTGAAGAATATCAACCAGATTTGATTTGTTTAGCGGGATTTATGAGAATTTTGAGTCCTTATTTTGTCAATTGTTATAAATATAAAATTATGAATATCCATCCAGCCCTATTGCCGGCTTTTAAAGGTCTATACGGAGAAAAGGTTCATCAGGCAGTAATTGAAAGTGGGGTAAAATTTTCTGGTTGTACTGTTCATTTTGTTACTGAAGAAGTTGATAGTGGTCCAATTATTATTCAGCGAATTGTTCCGGTGGAAGATGATGATACTCCGGAGACATTAGCAGAAAGGGTTTTAAAAGAAGAACATATTGCCTATCCAATGGCAATTAGGCTTTTTGCCGAAGGTAGATTAAAAATTGAAGGAAAAAGGGTCAAAATCTTATTTTAATATCCTTTTTTTTCTTTCGCCATTAATCTTAAATTTGGGTTACGCACCAATTAGTATATCTTTTGTTGCTTATTTTTCTTTTATCCCCTTTTTTTATTATTTAGAAAAATTAAATTCTAAAAAGGCATTTCTTTATGGTTTTTTCTACGGGCTTATTTTTTGGATAGCTCATCTTTGGTGGCTTTATTTTTTAAAACCCCAAATTACTCAAACGACAAAGCTCCTTTTATATTTAGGTATAATTGTTCTTTTTTTCTATTTAGCTCTTTATTTTGCTTTGTTCGCTTATTTAACTAAAATCACTTCTTTATTTTTTGCTCCGATTATTTTACCAATTTTAGAATTTATTAGAACAAAATCGGAAATCGGTTTTCCTTGGGGACTAATTGGTTATACCCAAACCAAAAATCTCATCTTTTTAAATTGGGCTTCAATTTTTGGAATTTACGGAGTTTCGGCGTTGGTTATTTTGCTCAATCTTTTGATTTACAAAATTATTTTTCACTCTGATAAAAAACGATTCTTAATTTTATTAATAATTTTAATTTCTTCTTCAATTGGTTATTATTCAATAAGAGTAAAAACATTACCTGATTTTTTTAAAGTTGCTTTACTTCAACCGAATGTTTCACCGGAAGAGAAAGGTACAAAAGAAGAACAGATAAGATTATTAAACCAACTTGTTAGAATGACTAAGATTGCTGCCGAAAGAAAACCTCATTTAATAATCTATCCGGAAACTGCTTCGCTTATTGATATAACTTTTGATTCTCCTTACAAAGAATTTTTAAAAGCCGTTAGTGATACTTATGGTTGTTATCTTTTAATTGGCACACCCCGTTATGAAAAAGATGAAAAAGGTTTTCGCTATTACAATGCCTGTGTTTTATTTGCTCCTCAGAAAGGAATAGTTAGTGAATATCGAAAGATTCATTTAGTGCCTTTTTCCGAAAGAATTCCATATTACGAAAAGATAAAAATATTTAAATTGATTGAAACTGAAGATATGGGCAATTATTCTCCAGGAGAAGAATATACTGTATTTAAAACTGATCAAACCTCCTTTTCTTGTGTTATTTGTTTTGAATCAATTTTTCCTGATTTGATAAGGGAGTTTGTAAAAAGAGGAGCTGAAGTAATAGTAAATATCACTAACGATGGTTGGTTTGGTAAGACTTTTGGACCTTACCAACATTATGAGTTAGCAATTGCCCGAGCAGTAGAAAATGGAGTTTCTTTGGTTCGTTGTGCCAATAATGGAATTAGTTTAGTTTGCGACCCTTTCGGTAAAATTTATAAAAAATCTAAATTATTTGACGAAGAAATTGTTTTTGCTAATGTAAAGATGCCTTTAAAAAACACTATTTATCGCCAATTTGGCGACTGGTTTATTTTGTTTTCAGCAATTGCTTTGGTTTTTTATTTTATAATTAAAACTTTCTTAGGTTGCTTATTTTTTTCTAAAAGAAAATAAACTCCTTGTTTTAATTTTCCATAATATCTTTGGCCGGTTGATAAATAGATTGCTAATTTTGCTTTAGGTTTTTGGAGATGGTTATTATCTTTTTCTTCAACCAATTGTAAAGGCTCAAGGGAGACCTTAAATCTTAAAATTTGATTGGTTGAATAGTTATCATCTAAATAATTACAATTTAAAACAATAGGAATGCTTTCTCTTGGTGCTTCTTGATTTACATAAACTTTAAAAAAACCTACTTGGGTATCATTTCTTAAAATATTAGGAAAATTAAATATTGAATCAATAATTACCAAATAAGGATTGGCGGTGTTGGCATTAATGATAAGATTATAAACTGAATCAATTGGATGGATTGCTCGATTTTTGATTGTTAAATAAATATAAGCCGATTCACCGGGATTTAAAATATTGTTCCGATTACCATAAAAATCATCTATTCTTACTCTTTTCAATTCTAAAAAGGCACCACCAACTTTTGTTAAATAAATATTCACACCTAAGTTTCTTTCACACTCTTGTCTAATAAAAGCACTGTCATTCCAACCATACCAAAAATCATTTATGGAAGCTTCAATAGTAAAAGCATAAGTGATAAATTTTCTTATTCCTTCCCACAAGGTATCAGCATATTCCCAATCAACTGAAGAGCCATTGGCGGTATATAAAACCTTAGCGATTTGACCTGTTCGCGAAGCAGAATAATTATTATAAAACCTAAAAGAATCAACAACTTCTCTTAAAGTTCTTACATCTGGCGGTGTAAAAGTATCATATCCCCAAGGATACATATTATATCTACCGTAAGTGTGGTAATCAATTTGTGCCCGTATTTTTTTAGATAACATAAAATCTCTTACTACTCTTGTTTCTGGCTCCGAAAATCTTTCTGGACCACGGTAAGCTTCACTAGAAGGGTTGGAAGAAGAGCCGATGTTGTCATAAGCCCATTTGTAACCATAATTTCTATTTAAATCAACTCCAATATAAGGTGATTGAATAATTCTCCTATTTTTTCGCCAATTAGCAGTGGCGCCACCTGAATCTGAATTGTAAACATAACCATCAGGATTCATAACCGGTACAAAATAAATCTCCCGATTGTTAATAAGCCAAGTGATTAAATTTTCTGAATTAGTAGGCTCATAATTAGTTAACAAATAAGTCATAAAATAAATAAGGATTGATACTCCCATTGGTTCCCGAGCATGGGTAGCAGCATTAAAGAAAACAATCGGTTCATTTTCATTAGAATCAGGATAATCAGAAATTTTTACACACCATAAAGGACGATTTTGATGGCTTCTGCCGATATCATAAATCCTAACTAAATCAGGAAAATTATTGGCTAATCTTTGAATAGTGTCAACCATTTCCCAATAAGTAAAGAAAAATCCAAAATCTCTTAAAAGTTCTAAGTTATTTGGGTCGATGCCGGTCATTTTTTTAAATTTTTCTTTTATATCATAATAGGTAATTTCTATCTTAAAGCCTTTTTCTCTTATCTTTTTAGTCTGGTCTTCATTAGTAATAATCACAATAAAATATTCTTTTTCGGCTTCGCCAGCAGTCGCGATGTCTAATTCGGAAAACAAATCACCCATTTTAGAAAAAAGTTCATCAATATCTTTAAAATAGACTTTGGTTTCCATTTTTATTTCTTGAGCATTAAGGGCAATAAAAACAAAAAAGAAGAATATAGTTACAACACCATACTTCATTTTTCCTCCTTATTAAAAAACATTATTTAAATAAATTATACCTTAATTTTTCTTATGATTCAAGATAATTTTTTGAAACTTGACTTAAAAAAGGTTTTTCTTTATATTTATATAAATATCGGGGAGTAGCGCAGCCTGGCAAGCGCACCTCGCTTGGGACGAGGGGGTCGCTGGTTCAAATCCAGTCTCCCCGATAATAGCGCCTGTAGCTCAGTTGGATAGAGCATCGGATTTCTAATCCGACGGTCGGGGGTTCGAATCCCTCCAGGCGCAATTAATTTAATGGTGAGCGTAGCTCAATTGGTAGAGCAGTGGACTGTGGCTCCACGGGTTGCGGGTTCGACTCCCGTCGCTCACCTTTTTGCGCCCGTAGCTCAATTGGAGAGAGCGCCGGGCTTCGAACCCGTAGGTTGCGCGTTCGAGTCGCGCCGGGCGCATCTAAATTTTGCCCCGCTAGCTCAATTGGTAGAGCATCGGATTCTTAATCCGAGGGCTGCAGGTTCGACTCCTGCGCGGGGTATATACCCATAACGGAGGAACTTATGGAAAATGAAAGGAATCAAATTGATTTTGAAAAGTTAAATTTTTTTATTGATTTTTTTACTCTTTTAGGAATTGTTTACGGAGCAATTCTTTCTTTTTTTATACCTGTTGTCGGAATTATCTTAGGGATTGTTTTTCTTTCCGCCAGTAAAGAAATAAAAATTAAAAAAATCGGTAGACTTTATCTTGTTTTAGGTATTATTGGAATTATTTTGGGAATTATTTTTATGGGCATTTTTATTACCTTTCGCTCTTTATCTTTCTTAAGGGAATTTGGTTATTAATAAACTTAAAAAAAATAAAAAGGAGAAAAGATGAAATTAATATTTTTGATATTTTTTTCTTATAATTTTTATCGTTCACCGTTGCCTATCAATTATGAGAAATTGATGAATTTGAATACGAATTGCTTTTGGGTTCTTTTTACTGACAAAGGTTTTGTTAATGAAAAAAGTTATCAAAAGATATTAGAAAAATTCGAAAAACCTTTGGCTTATAAAGCAATCGAAAGGCGATTAAAAAATTTAGGAAAAGTTTATGATTTTTATGATTTACCGGTTAATGAAAAGTATGTTGACGAATTAAAAAAATTGGGTATAAAAATAAGGTCTGTCTCTCCTTGGTTAAATGCTGTTAGTTGTGAAATTCCTAAAGAAATTTTACCATTATTAGAAAATTTACCATTTATCTATGATATTCGACCAGTAAAAACAGTAAGTTTTCCGGTTCCTAAAACGGTGGAGATTAAAGAAGAAAAAGATACTTCTTTTTATGGTTATTCTTATCGACAAATCGCGATGCTTGGCGTAGATAAAGTACATAAAAAAGGAATTTATGGGTCGGGTGTTCGTATTGGACTTTTGGATACGGGATTAAGAAGAAAAGGAAAAAGTCTGGATGATACAACTGTTAATCGGGCGGTTGAGGGAATAAAAGTAATTAAAGAACACGATTTTATAGCTGGTGGTGATTTTTTTGTTGTTAAAAAATCAAGCAATTACCAAAAAGAGAGCATTCCCAATTTAAAAAATTTCCGAATGATTGAATCACCAACAATTAATTATCTTTTTAATATCCAAGGAGAAAAATTGCCTTTATTATTCTTCATTACTGATACTCAATATTTAGGCATACCAAAAAGAACTGTAGTTTATACTTATTGTGAAAGAAATAATTGGCAACCAGTAAAATCGGTTTCTTATTTTCTACCCTCAACTGTTTTTCATCGAATAGCACTTACTAACAACCAATTAAATATGACTTTTGTTGCTTTTGATGGTAGAGACATTTATGAAAAAAATCAAGAGGTGTATTTTGGTTATTTTTATTATACCAATTTTCAAGGGGTAAATAAAATTGAAAACGGCAGTAATCCTGATTTGTTTTTTGTGGATAATAAATTATATCTTCTTTTTGTTTACAAAGATTCTATTTTAAAATTAAAAAGAGCTAATATTATTGGTTCACAAATTGATTGGCAAGAAACTCAAACTATTTATTTCTTTAATACGAAAATAAAAAAACCAATAATCATCTTAAAAGATAGTTTAAACTACTGTCTCTTTTGTTTATCTAAGGAAGGAAAGATTTATTATTTGAAAACTGAAAATGGGAATTCTTACTATTTGGATAGTTTAAACTTCCTTAAGAATGTAAGTGATTTTCAAATAAAGAAGATAGGAGATACCATTTTTATTTTGGCAAAGGAATATGAAAATCCGCCGCTAGTTAATTTAGTTCACACTTATTCACCCGATTTTGGGAGAAACTTTAAAGAAAAAGAGAAGATTTTAGAAAATAAAGCTTTTTTAGGAGATTTTGATTTTTTAATAAAAGAAGATGTTTATTCTGTTTACGAAGAAGCTTCAAAGATTTATCTTTGGAGTTTAAAAGATAAAAAAGTCTTATTTAGTGATACTAGTGAGTTCCGTTATCATCCTTTAATTTTTGAATCTAATGATGATATTTGGCTGATATATAATTCTTGCGGAGATGATAACACCGATTATGAAGAAGATGAGGACTTTAAAGAACAACCTCATCATGGAACAAGAATGGCTTCTTTAATTGCCGGTTATTTACCGCGATATTTAATTGGTGTTGCTCCAGCGGTTGAATTTTTAATTGCTAAAACTGAAGAATATCGATATAAAACTGGCGAGTATTATGAATATATTATTGAAGAAGATAATTGGGTAAAAGGATTAGAATGGTGTGAAAATAATGGTTGTCAGATAATTTCTTCTTCTCTTGGCTATCGGGGGTGGTATGAAGATAACGAATTTGACGGAAAAACTGCCATAACTTCAATTGCTGCTAATATTGCTGCCCAAAGGGGGTTGATAATTGTCACTGCTATGGGCAATAGGGGAACTGACAGTTTACGCTATCCTTGGCCACAACCGTACTTAGTTGCTCCCGGTGATGCCGAAGGGGTTTTAACTATTGGAGGAATTATGCCCGATTCTTCTTGTTGGCGCGGAAGTGGCGCAGGACCCACTGCTGATGGAAGAATAAAACCAGATTTAGTAGCTTTAGCTTATAATGCGGTAGTAGCTAAACCTGATGAAGACGGCGCTTTTGAATATTCAATTGGTACTTCTTCGGCTACTGCTTTAGTTGCTGGTCTTTGTGCTTTAATTCTGGAAGTTCATCCTGATTGGAAATTACAACAGATAAAAGAAGCTCTTTTTAAAACTGCTAGTAAAAGTGTTCCTTCTTGCACTTTAGGATATGGAATCCCTAATATTGATTCTTTATTAAAAATTTATCCAGGAAAGATAATTTCTTATACCCAAGATGAATTAGGCGATATTTTCCCTCAACCTTTTATTAAAAAAAATGGAAATGAAAAAGTTTATTTTCCAATTAGATTGAAAAATCCATCAAAATGGGCAAGGATTAGAATTTTTAATTTTAATGGAAAAATGATCTTTGAGAAAGAATTAAATGTTAAAAAGCTGACCGCCCCCGGAAGATATGAGAAAAAAGAAATTTTAGAAGAGGTCGGTGCTTATTGGGAAGGAAAGGATAATAAAGGGAAAGAAGTTCCTTCAGGATTATACTTTATATTGTTAGAAACCACTTTTAATAAAAGTGTTAAAAAATTTACAATTTTTCAATAACATTTGACTTTAAAAAGAAAATATTTATAATTTATTAAAGGGCCCGTAGTGTAGCCTGGATTAACACGTCGCCCTGTCACGGCGAAGAGCGCCGGTTCAAATCCGGTCGGGCCCGGTTATGAGAAATTTATTGGGTTTTCTTTTTCTGGTAATTCTTGTTAATTGCAAAAATGTAGATAAACAATCAGACTTTTTAATCCTTTTAGAAAAGTCACGAAAATTTAATCAGGCATTAATAAAAAGGGATTTTTTAAAAATTTATAATTTATTTAATCCCACTTTTCGTAAAGAAATTAGCTACGATAGTTTTAAATCAGCCCTTGAAAATTGGTTAAAAGATAAAAATATTTCAGCGGTGAGAACCAGATTTATTAATCCTACAAATTACACAGCTATGGTGTCTACTTATATTTATTTTGGTAAAAACAAAAATTATTTTTATCTTGCTACCAATTGGATAAATTTAAACGACACTTGGTATTTAGCATGGATTACTAAAGTACTTGACTATGCTAAATTTGATTATGGAAATAAAAATAATAAAGAATTAAAAAAAATTCTTAAAAAAATGATTGAAATTGCTTTTCATGAAAATCAAATCACCGAATTTATTTCCGGATTTAAAAAAACAGATTATTTAGTGATATTAAAAAAAGGACGAGAAATTGAACATCAATTTTCTTTTGAAAAATTGCGAATAAAATGGTTAACTATTGATGAGATTAAAAAATATACTTATCGATTGAAATTAAGATATTATATTGATTTTGGTACTGTGCGGATATTTGATAATTTTGCTAAAGGTTATTTAGATATAATTCCCATTATTTATGAATCACAAAAAAATCTTCATTTGCGACGAAGAGGAATCGAAATGTTTTTTAAAAAAGTGAATGATGAATGGCAGTTTGCTGGCTTTGGCAGTCGTTGGTAAATTTTAATTATAATTCGTCACCAAAATCTTTACGAAATGCTTCGCATAAATCTTTTCCCCACTTTCCAATAGGTTCCAATTTTCCCAAAAAAAATCGGAGTACCGGTGGTTCATACACAAATTTTAATCCTTTTATTAACTCCCGGTGTTTATAAAGCCATAAAATTCGGTCAATGGCGTATTCAATATGAGAAAGATTAAAGACTCTCCTTGGTAAAGCTATTCTTGTTAATTCTAAGTCAGCAAAGACTTCTTTTCCATCTTTATCTCTATCCATAGAAATTGTTCCCCTTTCCATTGCTCGTATCCCCGAGGCTAAATATAAAGCAGCAGTTAAAGCACCGGCAATATACTCATTTTTAGGAATATGGGGTAGAAATTTTTCAGCGTCTAAATGACAAGCAAGCCCACCGGGAGGAGTAACCACAGGAATACCTAATTCGTCTAATTTTTCTACGAAATATTTTATTTGCTCAATAGCACATCCCGCCACATCTTCTTCCACCATTTCTTTTAGTCCTATCGCCATCGCACCAATCTCTCTCATTGACATCCCTCCATAAGTAAAAAAACCTTCATAAACTGGTAACCAGGGCTGAATTATTTCAAATAAATCTTTTCGATTAGTAGCAATAAAACCTCCCCGAACACAAGTATTTTTTCTTCCGCTTAAATAAAACAAATCAGGTATTGAACAAATTTCTTTAACAATTTGAGCTACTGATTTGTTTTCGTACCCTTTCTCTCTTTTTTTAATTAAATAAGCATTTTCGGCTACTAAACTACCATCCAAAACTAAAAGCAATTTATTTTCATCGCATATTTCTTTTATTTCTTTTAAATTTTGCATAGAAAAAGGTTGACCACCAAGTAAGTTAGTAGTGGCTTCCATTCGGACATACGCAATTCTTTCCCTTCCGTATTTTTTAATTAGCGATTTTAATTTTTCTGGGTCCATATTTCCTTTAAAAGGAAAATTACTTTTGGTATTCAAAGCTTCATCAATATAAATCTCCACACATTCAGCACCAGCAAGTTCAATATGAGCTTTGGTAGTAGTAAAATGGTAATTAGTTGCTACAATCATTCCTGGTTTAATAAATACTTTTGCCAACAAGTGTTCGGCCGCTCTGCCTTGATGCACATTCATTACATATTTGTAACCAAGTACTTCCTCTACAATTTCGGCAAATTTATAAAAAGTCATACTTCCTGCATAAGCATCGTCAGTTGTAATCCAGCCAGCCCATTGTTCTTGGGACATTGCATTCACTCCACTGTCAGTTAACATATCTAAAAAAACATCTTTGGTTTTTAATTGAAAAGTATTGTAACCGGCTTCTTCAATGGCTTTTAACCGTTGGGAAACATTAGGGAGAGTAATCCTTTGAACCACCCTTGCTTTGAACATATCTATTGGCAATTCTTTTCCATTGTATAACTTTAAAATCATTATTCCTCCTTTTTTATTTTTTAATAAATTATAATTATTATGATTAAAATTTTTATAAAATCAATGATTCTTTAAAGTAGTAACTAAGATACCAATTAACTATTTTTATCGTTTCCGGAAAAACTTGATAGTTTAATAATTTGTTAAAAGAAAGAATAAAAAGTTCTTGAAGATTTTCTAAAGTCTTTTTAGCTATTAAAAAAGAATCCTTTTTACTATGGGAACAATCAGCACACAAAACTCCGCCCGCCGACAAATTAAAATAAACTTTTTTCTTTGTAAAAATCCAATCTTCACATTTTAAACATCTAAAGAGAGAAGGCTGAAATCCTGAAAGGGAAACAGTTTTTAAATAAAAAGAAATTATAATTCCTTGGATATATTTTAAAGAAAAATTGTTGCTAAAAGATAAGGTTTGTAAATATAATTTAAAAATTTCCTCACTTTTTTCACCAAAAGGTAAGATAAAGGTAAGGAATTTATTAAGGGTTAGAATTTTGATATATTTTTGATAATCTTGGGTAATTTTTAAAAAAGTTTTTAATAGAGTTGCGTCTTTAACAAAATTGATTAATTGATTTTCTTTTTGATAGAAAACTATTTCACAATAATTTAATGGTTCTAAGACTCCGCTGAGAATATTTTTCATATCGCGAACGCCTTTAGCAAATAGTAATAAACGACCATAATCAAGGGAATAAAAATCAATTATTTTGCTACTTGAACGATAATTTTTTCTTAAAAGGATAACACCTTGAGTTTTTTCTAAAAATGCCATTACCCTTCTCTTCTTATTTCACCCACCATTTCTTCAATAATATCTTCTAAAGTTACGATGCCAACAACTTTATTTTTTCTATCAATAACCACTGCTAAATGTTCTTCTTTTTTTCTCATTTCCGAAAAAACTTCGGTGATTCTTTGGTTTTCGTTGACGAATAAAGGAGAACGGTATTTTATTTCAGGTAAAAATAATAAATCTTTCAAGGTAATTACTTTGATAATATTGTTTTTACTACCTCGATAAACTGGATAGCGAGAAAAGCGATATTTTTTTAAAACTTCTAAAATCTCATCAAGTTTAGCATTATAAGGGAGAGCAACAGTTAATTCTAAAGGTATCATAATATCTTTAATTTTAATATTTTTAGCCTCTAATACTTGTTGAACAATAAATTTGGTTTTTTTATAACCTTCTAAATAGGCTAATAAGTTCCGCCGAAAGAGCGGAAAAGGATCCCTTTTTTTGGTAAAAGAGGAAAAAGTTACCTTTGATAAAAAATAGATAGGCTGGCAAATTATTCCTAAAAAAGAATAAAAAAAACGATAAAAAGGAAATGAGATAAGTAACCAGTCCTCTGGGTAGGTCCCAGCAAGAATTTTTGGGAAAAGTTCACCGATAAAAAAGGAAAAAAATGTTGATAAAATAATAGCGAGGAAAACAAAATTTTTTCCTAAATTATTGATAAAAAAACTGGAATAAAAAGAAGCAGCAAAAATGATAAAAATATTTGTGCCTACCAGAGTTACAATCAGGTTTCTTACTTTATTTTCCAAAAATTTTATTTTTTTTTCACTTATTTCTTTTTCTTTTGCCTTCAATTTTAATCTTAACCAGTTCGCCCGAATGACTGCGGTCTCAGTTCCGCTCAAAATTCCTTGAAATAATATGAAAATAGTTGCCAAAAGAAATTCCATTTATAAAATTTTTAATAAAACTTTTTTAATTTGTCGGTCTTTAACTTCTTTTATTTCAAAAATTAAATTTTTTTCTTTTATTACATCGCCTACCTGTGGTAAGCGTCCTAATTTTTCAAATAAAAATAAAGAAAGTCGTGGAAATTCAATTTCTTTTAAGGAATTAGCGGTTAAACGGTTAAGAGTGACCAAGTCAATATCTCCAGCAAGCAAATAAGTATTTTCTGCAATCTTTATGTAAGGTAATTCCTCGGCAAAATCGTATTCATCTTTTATCTCTCCGAAAATCGCTTCCAAAATATCTTCTAAGGTTACCAGACCAGAAATCTGACCAAATTCATCGACTACCAAAGCTAAATGAACCCCTTTTTTTCTTAATTCTTCAAAAATTGCTGATAATTTTTGTATTTCCGAAACAAAATTTATTGGTTTTTTAAGATTTTCCAATTTTAAATCAGCTGGTGGATTAAAATTATAAGAAAGCATAGTTTCTAAAATATCTTTGAGATAAATAACACCAACAATGTTATCAATACTTCCCTCATAGATTGGTATTCTTGATTTTGGATTTTCTTTAAGTTTTTCGAAAGCCAATTTTAATGGCAAATCTTTATTAAGGGCAAATATTTTATTTCTTGGTGTCATGATTTCGTTAACTCTTCTTTCTTCTAATTCAATTAAATTATAAAGAATTTCACCTTCTTCTTTAGTTAATTCTTTATTTTCAATACCAAAATCAATCAGAGCTTTTAGTTCTTCTTTGGTAGGGAAAGGTTCAGTCTTAGGTAAAAAACGAAAAATAAATATTTTACTGAAATATTGACCCAAAGGATTTAAGAAAGTTGCTAATTTTTTAAAACCAGGAAGAATTAAATTACCGATTTTAGTGGGTGAGCGATTCGCATAAATTTTTGGAAAGATTTCGCCGAAGAAAAGAATAATTAAAGTAATAAGTATGGAAGTAAAAGGTAAAAGAAGGGAATGAGGGATTTTGGATGAGAAAAGATTAATGCTTAAAAGAGTGGCTAAAGAAGCAAATGAAGTGTTAACCAATAAGTTGGCTAATAAAATTATTAATAAAAAAGCATATTCATTTTTTGCTACTTCTTCAATCTTTAATTTTTTAAAATCTTCGTGAGTAAGAGAAAAATAGGCAGTTTCCGAAGCAGAAAAGATAGCCGAAAATAAAAGTAAAATTAAAAGAACAACGATTAATAATACCATTTATAAATATTTTACTATTAACCTTTCCATTTCCGAATGAGAATAAGATAAAAGGTGAAAGAGTCCATGAAGAATTAAGTATTTTAACCGATAAGTATATTTAACTTTATCTTCCTTTGCCTGTTTTAAAGCCTGGTCTTTAGAGACATAAATTTCGCCTAAAAAATCTTTATCAAAATTAAATGCCAACACATCAGTTGGATAATTTCTTTTTAAAAATTTTCTATTTAATTTTTTAATAAATTCATCATCACAGATTATTAAATTTAATTCCTTAGTCTTTATTTTTTCTTTTTTGAGAATTTGATTGATTAGCTTAGTAATTTCTTTTTTTAATTTACCATTTTTGATACCAAAAATATTTACTTTAACTTTCTTCTTCGTAGGCTTTAATAATTTCTGAGACAATGGCCGGCCGGGTAACATCGCTTTTATCAAAATAAATAATTTTAATTCCAGAAATATTTTTTAATCGCTTTTCGCAATCAATAAGACCGGAAGTATGTTTAGAACTCAGGTCAATTTGAGTAACATCACCGGTGACAACCGCCTTTGAATTCCAACCTAAACGGGTAAGGAACATTTTCATTTGTGTTTTAGTAGTATTCTGTCCTTCGTCCAAAATAATAAAAGCATCGGAAAGGGTTCGACCACGCATATAGGCTAAAGGAGCAATTTCAATTATTTCTTCTTCAATCATTCTTTTTACTTTTTCAATAGGAATCATATCATAGAGGGCATCGTAAAGAGGTCGTAAATAAGGGGCCACTTTCTCTTTTAAATCTCCAGGCAAATAGCCAAGTTGTTCACCAGCTTCTACTGCCGGTCGGGTTAAAATAATACGAGCTACTTTGCCATTTAAAAGATAAGATACTGCTTTGGCTACTGCTAAATAAGTTTTGCCAGTACCGGCTGGACCAATACAAATTACTACTTCAGCCTCATCAATAGCTTTTAGATATTCTTCTTGATGTTTCGTTTGGGGGACAATTATTTTTTTAGGAGTGGCGATAGCGTATTCGCTTTTTATTTTTTCTTTTAAAGACCTTTCTTTTTTCTCTTCTGCCAATACCTCTTCACCTTTTACCAATTTAATCTCTTCGTTAATAAGCTCTTTTGTTAAAAAATTATTCTTTCTAATATGTTTCATAAGATTTAAAAACAATTCTCTAATTTTATAAACCTCCTCTTTAGGTCCTAATATTCTTATCCGGTCTTTTCGGGCAATAATTTGGGAGCCAAAAAAGCGGGAAATATAATTTAAATATTCATCCTGAAAACCAAGAAGTTTTATCGGGTCAATCCCTTTAAAAGGAACCGAAATTTTAATTAAATCTTCTTCTCTTTTTTCCATAAAGAAAAAATATTTTGGAGTAATACGACCATTAACTTAATTTTAATAAATTATAACTAATAATTGAATATTTGTCAATTGAATAAATTTTTATTTTTTAATTTGAAAATAGTACCTTTTATTTTTATTATTTATTATGGCTGATATAAAGAAAAACTTGGAAGACCTTTGGGAAAGAATAATAAAAACCTGTGAGAAAGTTAAAAGAAAAAAAGAGGAGATTGAAATCGTTGCCATAAGTAAAGGTGTGGAGGTTGAAAAGATTAAAGAAGCGATAAATTGTGGTTTAAACAAAATTGGTGAAAATCGGGTTCAGGAAGCTTTAAAAAAAATTCCCCTTATTGAGAATGAATTCAAAAATATTGAATGGCATTTTGTTGGTCATTTACAAACAAATAAAGTTAAAAAAGCGATAAAATACTTTTCAGTAATTCAATCGGTAGATAGAATTAGTTTAGCTGAGGAATTACAAAAAGAAGCTCAAAAAGCAAATAAAATTATCAAAGTTTTTATTCAAGTAAATACTTCTTTTGAAGAAACAAAATTCGGTGTTTTGCCGGAAGAATTAGATAAATTGGTTGAGTATGTGTTAAATCTTCCTAATTTAGAATTAATAGGATTAATGACCTTAGGACCAGTAACTGCCCTCGAGGACAAAGAAAATTCCCGAAAATCTTTTAGACTCCTTTATGAATTAAGAGAAAAAGTGAAAGAAAAATTTAAAATTCCTCTTCCTTATCTTTCTATGGGTATGAGTAGCGATTTTGAAATTGCAATTGAAGAAGGCGCCAACATGATAAGAATTGGTACCCTTATTTTTGGTCCAAGAAATCAGTAGTTATAATTAAATTTATTTTAGATAAACAATTTTCTTCGTGAGATATACCTTTTTCCCTTCAATCCTTAAGAAGTAAATTCCTTGGGGATAGGATTTATCAACTTTTAAATCGTGTATTTTTTGTCCTTTGATTTTTCCTAAGCAATCAATATATTTGCCACAAAGGTCATAAAGATTTATTTTTAGTTCTTCGTCAATATTTGTTTTTAGTATTAGTTTAGTTTTATTGTTAATAATAACTGGATTTGTTAAAAGCGTAACTTTTTTTTCATTTTTGTTTTCGCTTATTCCAACAAGTCGTTCATAAAATGCCTGAAGACTATCGGCATTGTTTAAAAATTCATTTACAGAAGAACCACCCAAAAGAGCAAAAGCACACATATATTCTTCATTCGGCTCTAAACTAAAAGGTCCTACCGAAGCTACGCTTGACCAATCACTGGCGGTTACTCCCGCATACTGGCGAATAATTCCTTTTAAAAATTTATATTTAAAACTATCGGGCAAACCGTAATAAGGATGAACATAAGTAGGATTATAAAGACAGGCAAGATTTGCCCAACTTCTTGGCCAAAGAATTTTTATTCCGACAGTTGGATTTTCCGTTGTTGACCTTCTTTGATAAACGCAACGTCTTACGGTATCGGTGCCACCGAGTTCGGAAGGAGAACCACCGGGTAAATCTAAATCCAAGATTATTCCGGCATATAAACTTTCGACCCGAGTAGCTCCTAAATTTTTAATAGTAAAGATTATAATTACTCCATCATCATAATTAGGGTCAGGTGAAGCAAGGGAATATTGAGTAACTTTTAAACTTTTTGGTGTTGGATGACCGGAATCAATATAAGTAGCTTCAAATTCTTGTAAGCCGTATCGGGAAACCCGATGGATAGGGTCGACGGTTCTAAAATCGCGGTCAATCCTATAATTAGGTGCGTAATGGCCATCAGCCACATAGGTAATTGAATTAGTGAGGCAAAAACCGCCAAAGAATAAATGGTCAGAGCCGGTTCTGGGATACCTAAAGCCATAAGGAATATTGGTTGTTCCGGTTGTTTCGCCACCGATGTGGGCTCTGTCAGTTACTTGTAAGATGATATTTCCGGTGTCGTGGCGAACAATGGTAAAATTAAAATTGGGAGCTAAATTAATAATTGGTAATAAAATTACTAAATAAATCATTCTTTACCTCCTTTTTAAATTACTTTAAATTATATTTTTAAAAATAAAAAAGTCAATAAAAGCCGATGGGCGGATTCGAACCGCCGACCTACGGTTTACGAAACCGTTGCTCTACCCCTGAGCTACATCGGCAAATTTTACTCTTTTTCGTATAAAAAATGGCGAAAATCTTTTACTTTTGGTTCTTTAACAAATTCTTGCCAAAGATATTGAAGGAGTTGATTAGTCTTTTGGTTCCGATAATTATCAATTGGAATATCACCTAAAACATTTTTCTCTTCACATTTGATAATATAAAATCCCCAATCAACTTCAATTACCGGCGAAATTTCACCGGGATTTAGAGCATAAGTAGCACCGGCAAATTCTGGTCCTCTGGTTCTTACACAATATTCAAAATTCATAAAATCTTCTTTCAAATTAATTTCCACAAAGGGATATTTTAATTGGATAGAATCAGTAGGAACATTTTTTAATAAGAGTTCCCTTATCTCTTCGGCGATTTTTCTTTGTTTTTCTTTTGCCTTTTCTCTTCTAATTTTGTAGGCGAGTGAGGTTTTAAGTCGCTCAAAAGGTTGATAACTTTCTTTATTAATTTTTTCTAAATAAAAAACAAGATAAGAATTAGCAGTTTTTATCGGTGGTGAGACTGAACCTATTTTTGAGTTGAAAGCAAAATTTTCCAATTGACTGGGGCTACTTAATCTTAACCAAAAAACCGGTCTACCTTCGGTAATCGTTATTGGGCGGGGATATTGATTGAAATATTTTAAAGCCAAAGTATCAAAATTTTTTTCCTTGGCTTCTTCCCGAAATTTTTCTAAAGTATCTAAAAGGGCTTCAATGGTTGAAGAGGAGACCTTTATTTTCACCCCAATTGTTCTTATTTTTACGCTATCATTTTTCTTTTCCCTTAATTGAACAATTTCCCAAGTATCACCTTTTAAAAAGGGTAAAGAAAATTCATTTATTTTTAAATTTTGAATAATTCTTTTACTTACGCTATCAAAATCTTTTAAACTATACCAGCTGCCGGCAGTATCTTCTGCAAATTCAGAAAAATCAACCATACAAATACCAAAATCTTCGCCTTTTTTTAATTCTTCATAGGCATCATTAATAATGGAAATTGCCTCTTGACTATCCGCGGAAGTGATTTCCATGGGTATTTCAATATATTTTAGCTGGGCCATTTTGGGAATTTTAAAATCTTTTTTATGTTTATTATAATAGTTTTTTAATTCTTTCTCGGAAATCGGAAAAGTATCTTCGGGAAGTAAGAGCGGAACAAAAATATGGGTAGCAACAATTCTAGTTTTTTGTAACTCAGTAAAAAATTCGGCTTCTTTAGTAGGTATTTGGATAGCGGCTTCTAAATCCAAACGGAATTTTTCCTTAGGTAAAAAATCCAAAAGTTCTTGGGCGTAAGCAGCAAAATAAGCTTGATTTTGCGGATTAATTAATAATTGATAATATTTTTGATAATCAAAATTTCCCAAGCTATCTTTCAATTCCGGAAGGTTTTTTAACTCTTCTGGCGGATTGGCTTTCATTATTTCAAAAAGTTCTTCGTTAGTTACGGTAATATTAGTTGATTTTAAGATTTCTTGCCAAGTTTTATTTTCAATAAGATATTTAAAGGCTTCTTCTTGTAAATTTAACCTTTCCGCTTCCGAAATATTTTTTATACGATTAGTTCGCAGATATTTATAAAGCAAATAATTGAAGACATTTTGGTATTCATCAATTTTTATCGGCCTTTTGCCAACATAGCCAATAATCCCTTTTCTTATTGGATTCTTTTTAAAACCTCCCTCGCGCAATACTAACCATAATTCCGATAGTAAAAAGCCGCCAACAAAAGCGATAGCCACAATTAACATAATTGTCCGCATATTTTTTCTGATTTTTGATATACTAAGCATAAAAAATTATAATCCTAAATAGCTAAAAAATCAATTTAATTTAGCTCGCGGATGGGTCTTTTTATAAATCGCTTTTAATTGACCAATGGTTAAATGGGTATAAATCTGGGTTGTTTGCAAACTACTATGACCAAGAAGCTCTTGAACGGCTCTTAAATCCGCTCCCCGGTCAAGAAGATGGGTAGCAAAGGTATGTCTTAAAACATGGGGGTTAGTGGCCGGGGAATTTTTTATTTTACTCAAATATTTTTTTACAATCTTTTGAATTTGGCGGTTACTCAATTTTTTATTAAATTTGGAGACAAAAAGATAAGGTGAAGAATCTTTTCTTTTTTCCAAATATTCTTTTATTGCCAATAAGGCATAATTGCCAAAAGGTACTATTCTTTCTTTTTCTCCTTTTCCTTTTACTTTTAATATTTTATTTTCAAAGTCAACATCAGAAATCTTTAAATTTACCAATTCTTTTACTCTTAATCCGGAAGCGTAAAAAAGTTCCAAAATTGCCTTATCCCGATAACTAATCTCCTTTGGTGGTTTTAGTGCTAAAACTTCTCTCATTTGGCTTTCGGTTAAAAAGCCGGGCAATTTTCTTTCTAATCTTGGCGATTTGACAATCGTTGCTGGATTTTTTTCAATCTTTTTGTTCTCTTTTAAAAATCTATAAAATGATTTTAAAGCCGACAATTTTCGGCAAACACTTCTTTTATCATAGCCATATCTTAAAAGATAGCCACAAAAATTTCTAACCATTTGACTATTAACCTTTAAAAAATCATCAACCTTTTCTCGGTCAATAAGGTATTCTAAAAATTGGTTTAAATCATTTTTATAAGCCCTTAGGGTCTCTTCCGAATAATTTCTTTCGGCCTTTAAATATTCCAAAAATTTAAAAATTAAACTATTCATAAAAATGGATCGCCTTTTTTATTACTGATAAAAAAGTTTCTTCAATAATTTCGGAAAGGGTGGGATGGGGAAAAACCACATCTTTTATTTTTTCTAACTCTAAATTGAGAGCTAAAAAAATACTACCTTCACCAATAATTTCTGAGGCGTAAGGCATAATAAGATGAAG
The DNA here is from genome assembly GCA_964505415.1 of uncultured bacterium. Lineage (GTDB taxonomy): Bacteria > Hydrothermota > Tepidihabitantia > Tepidihabitantales > DTDR01 > DTDR01. Next base: position 48,061 of record CAZDHW010000014.1, read on the forward strand.
CCCTAAAATCTTTCTTTCTTTTTTGTCAAAAATTATTTTAGAAAAACCTTCACTTTTATTAATTGTTAATGAGCGACCAACAACTGCCAAAGGAATTTTTTTCACAATAACATCATAGCCTTTATTTCTTGCTTCTTCTTCGGTTAAACCAATAGTCGCAATTTCTGGTTCGGTATAAATACAGTTAGGAATAAAAATTTCCCTTTCTTCTTTTCCCTCAAAAATTATTTCCACTAATTTTTTACCTTCGTACATTGCTTTATGGGCAAGAAGTGGTGGCTTTCTTATATCACCAATCGCATAAATTTGCGGAAAATTGGTTTCCATTCTATTATTGGTTTCGATATAGCCATATTTATCAACTTTAATTTTATTTAAATTCAACTCATCACTTCTTGGTCTTCTACCGATAGCCAATAAAACATTATCAAAATCAATTGTTATTTCTCCTTCTTCTTTCTTTTCTATCTTGGCTATTCTTTTATTCAAATCAATCTCTTTTAAATAAGAATTTAAGTGAAAAACAATTCCTTTCTTCTCCAAAAGATTTTTCAAATAATTAGCAATTTCTAAATCAATTCCCGGTAAGATTTGCTTAGCGATTTCCACAAAGATAACTTTAGAACCAAAAGAAGCATAAATAGTGCCCAATTCCAAACCAATAACCCCAGCACCAATTATTAAAAGTTTTTCTGGTACTTTTTCAAAATCTAATGCTTCCTCTGATGTCCAAATAATCTCTTTATCTTTTGGGATATTTTCTAAATAAACTGGTTTGGAACCACAAGCAATAACAAATCTTTCTCCTTTTATTCTTCTATTACTTTTTAACAATCTTATCTCATTTTCATTCTCAAAAATTGCCTTATCTTTAACCAATTCAATATTATACTTATTTAAAAGAAACTCAATCCCTTTTCTTAATCGCAAAATTACTTTTTCTTTATGAGCTTTTACTTTCTTGATATCAATCTTATTCAAAAAAAGTTCAATACCGCAATTACTTAATTCCTTACTTTCATTTATTATTTTTGCTAAATGTAAAAGGGTTTTTGTGGGGATACAACCTTGATTTAAACAGACACCGCCAACTTCCTTTTCTTCAATTAAAATAACCTTCTTATTATATTGAGCGGCTTTAATAGCACAGACATAACCAGCCGGACCACCCCCAATAATTACCAAATCCATAGAGATATTATAATTAAATTAACCAAATTTTCAAAAAATCTTCCAAATCATCTTACCCCTAAATTTTAAAAATTAAAAA
>CAZDHW010000015.1:0-47259 GCA_964505415.1 uncultured bacterium
TAATTCGGTGGGCATCTTTATTCTGAAAGATTGCTTTCAAAAAGGTATTTAAAGAATTAAGTGACCAAGGAACTCTTAAAGCCGAATTCAGCATTGCATAAATCATGTAATAAAGATCTAAGCCTACCTGATAAGATATTGTGTGTTCTTTATTTAAACAAGCTTCTTTTAATTTGGGTGAAAAAAGGTTAAAAAGAAGTTTTGATAACCCTCTGATTGGAGAAAAGGGAATCAAACGGTCTAAATTTGCCCCCCATTTTATAGCGGTTACTATCAGATTTTCTTGCTTTTTCATAGAAAAGATTATAATAAATTTTTGTTTTTCGTCAATAATTTAAATGCTTGTTGATTTTAATATTTTTTTTATTATAATCTTTTGTTTGAAATTAATCAATGCTTGCTGCGCCTTTCTTCAACTCACCTAAAAGAGTGCCGAAAGAACCAAAAGTTCCTTTTATTAAAAAATTGAGGGGAAAAACATTAGAAAAGATTTATGAAAGAAACTCATAAATTAATAAATTTTCTTCTTTTTTCCTTTTCTTTAATCACCTCGCTCTTAGTGATTTTTATGCTCCTTTTTCTTTTATTTTATGGCAGCCGCTTGTTTAAATTTATTAGTTTCAAAGATTTCTTTTTTAACCCGGTTTGGAATCCTACCGGTTATTTTAAAAGCGATTATGGCCTTCTACCAAATCTTTGGGGAAGTCTTTTAGTTACCTCTTTGGCATTATTAATTGGTATTCCTTTTGGCATTTTTTCTGCCATTTTTTTAAGCGAAGAACTAAAAAGAATTCCTTGGCTTTATAATTTATTGAAAGGAATTATCGAACTTTTTGCGGCTTTTCCTTCAGTTATCATTGGGTTTTTTGGTTTAGTTTATTTAGCTCCTTTGATTCAAAAAATTTTTTCTTTAAGAAGCGGTCTCTGCGTATTAAATGGTTCGCTTATCCTGGCTTTGATGTCATTACCAACAATCATCGCTATCTGTGAAGCAAGTCTTTCGCAAATTCCTATGATTTATAAGGAAGCCAGTTATGCCTTGGGAGTTTCCCGTATTCAAACTGCTTTAAAAATTGTTTTACCGGCAGCTAAATCAGGGGTTATTGCCGGAATTTTATTAGGCTTTGGAAGGGCTATTGGTGAAACTATGGCGATGCTAATGGTCTTAGGTAATTCACCAATCATTGCTAAATCCCTATTTTCACCCACGAGGACCTTAACAACCACCATCGCCATTGAAATGGGCGAAACGGCAAAAGATACCCCCCACTTTTTTGCTTTATTTGCTTTAGGGGTCGTTCTTTTTGTAATTTCTTTTATAGTGAATTTGATTGGTAATTATTTTGCCCAAAAAAGAATAAAAATGGTCCTATGAAATTAAAAAGTTCCTTTTATTTTTATTTTTTAGGCCTTCCTTTATTTCTTTTTCTTTTTGTTATTATTTTTTTAACCGGTTATTTAATTGCTCAAGGTATTCCCGTATTAAGTTTAAAATTTTTATTTTCCTATCCGGAAAAACAAATGACCGCCGGTGGAATCTTTCCAGTAATCTTTGGCTCCTTTTATCTTACTATTCTTGCTTTTATTTTTTCCCTTATCCCTTCTCTCTTTTCCGGAATATATTTTGCCTATTATGCCCAACATAATTTTTTTACCTTTACTTTAAAAACTTTGATAAAAAGTTTAAGCGGAATGCCCTCTATTGTTTTTGGCCTTTTTGGTTTAGCCCTTTTTGTTCAAACTTTTAAGCTTGGCCTTTCGCTTTTGGCTTCTTCTTTAACTTTATCACTCTTAACCATTCCCTATCTAATTACTACTACCGAAGAAGCCCTTTTAAGCGTTCCTCATACCTTTTACGAAGCGGCTATTGCTTTAGGAATACCAAAATGGACAGTAATCAGAAAAATAATTTTACCGGAAGCAAAACCTTTACTTTTATCAGGAGTTTTCTTAGCTTTTGCCCGACTTATCGGTGAAGTAGCACCAATTCTTTTTACCGGTGTTGCCTTTTATTTAAAAACCATCTCTTTTTCTCCTTTAGAAAAATTTATGGCGCTTCCTTATCATATTTATATTCTTGCCACCCAACACGAAAAAATTCTAAAAGTAAGACCAATTGCCTTTGCTTCTTCGCTCGTATTGCTTTTCTTTGCTTTAACTTTTGGAATTATTGCTTATATTTTGCGGATGAAAATTAAAAAATATTACTAATATGAAAATAAAAATTCGCTTTGAAAATTTTTCTCTTTGGTTTGGCGAAAGACAAATTTTAAAAAATATTAATTTAGAAATTCCGGAAAAAAATGTTACCGCCATCATGGGACCTTCCGGTTGTGGTAAAACCACCCTTTTACGCTCAATCAACCGAATGAACGACTTGCTTCCTAATGTGAAAACCTGTGGCAAGGTTTTTATCGATGAAGAAAATATTTACGAAGAAAAGCAAGACTTACTTGCTTTAAGAAAGAAAGTGGGTATGGTTTTTCAAAAACCAAATCCCTTCCCTAAATCAATATACGAAAATATCGCTTTTGGTTTAAAAATTCATAAATTTAAAAATATTAAAGAAAGGGTAATCAAAGCCTTAATGGATGCCAATCTTTATGAGGAAGTTAAAGATATTCTCCATCAAAATGCCCTCACTCTCTCTGGTGGTCAACAACAAAGACTCTGTTTGGCCCGAGCAATTGCTATCGAACCAGAAATCATCCTTTTAGACGAACCAGCCAGCGCCTTAGACCCAATTGCCACCGCCAAATTAGAAGAACTCATCCATAAATTAAAGAAAGATTTTACTATTGTAATTGTTACCCATAATATGCAACAGGCAGCCCGAATTTCTGACTATTGTGCTTTTATGTATTTGGGAGAAGTAATTGAATTCGGTAAAACCGAAGATATCTTCGTAAGACCAAAAGATAAAAGAACCGAAGATTTTCTTTTAGGCAAATATGGTTAATATTGACAAATTTTTTAAATTGAGGTAAACTTACTTTATGTTAGAAGAAAAGTTGAATTTTTTAAAAGAAAAAATAATCGGTTATGCCGACCATATTGAAAAGATGCTGGAGAAGGCGATCGCTGGTTTGCTCACTAAAAAGGGTGAACTTTTAAAAGAGGTGATTGACCTTGATGAAAAAAGGGCTAACGATTGGGAAATAGAAATTGATGAACTTTGTATTGATTTAATCGCTCTTTATCAGCCCAAGGCAAAAGATTTAAGGACTATTTTGATGATTTTAAAGATGAATAACGATTTTGAAAGAATGGGCGACCATATTGTGAATATTGCTCAAAGCGCCCTTTTTCTTATTGAAAGAGAGCCGGTAAAACCTTTGATTGATATTCCGCGAATGGCCGAAGAGACAACTAAAATGTTAAAGGATGCTTTAAAGGCATTCATGACCGAAGATTCCAGTTTAGCCAAAAATGTTTGCGAAAGAGATTTTTTAATTGACAATCTTCGCGACCAAATCTTTCGGGAACTCCTCACCTATATGCTTTCTGATCCAAAAACTATTGAAAGGGCTTTCCATTTAATCAGAATAACTCAAAATTTAGAAAGGATTGCTGATTTATCGACTAATCTGGGTGAAGATGTGATTTATATTGTGGAAGCAAAAATTATCAAACACCATAAAGACGCCTAAAAGTAATCAGTAATTTGACTTTTAAATTTTTTCCTTTATAATTTTTAAAGTATGAATAATCATAATAAATATGAATGTGTAATCATTCTGAGTGAAAAGATGTCGGAAGAAGAGATAAATAAGATTGATAATGATTTAAAAAATATTTTCCAAAATTGTGGTGCCAATAATATTATTCTTGATAAAAAAGAAAAGAGAAAGTTTGCCTATCCAATTAAAAAATTAGAATACGGCTATTATCTTTTTTACAAATTTGAATCCCCGGCTGATACCATTGATAAAATTAAAGAAAGTATTAAACATAATGAAAACATTTTAAGAAGTTATTTTATTAACTATGGCCGAGATTAGGTTAGGAAGGATTAATTATGTAATTTTAATGGGCCGGGCAACAGTGGAACCTACTTTGCGGTACAATCCCAAAGGAACACCTTTTTTAAATTTTCAAATTGCTGTCAACCGGGTATATAAAGATAAAGAAACCAACGAATGGAAAGAAGTAGCCAATTTTTTTACGGTTGTCACTAGTGGTCCCCAAGCAGAAAGATTGCAAGAAAGATTAAAAAAGGGCAGCGCGGTAATTGTCGAAGGTGAATTGCGAAGCCGAAGTTTTGAAAAGGAGAACGGCGAAAAAAGAAATATTGTGGAAATTTTTGCCCGCCGAGTTCAAATCCTTGATAAGTATCCCACCGAAGAGGTAAGTGAAGAAATGCCCGAAGATATCATTCTGCCCGATGATAATTTGGATGACCTTCCTTTCTAAAAGATGAAAAAAGGAATAAAAAAAGAGGCCAAAAAAATTAAAGAAACTCCTTTAATTCAATTTAAAAGAAACAATTATCTTTTATTAATTGCTGGTGTGGGGACAATTATTTTGGGCTATATTGTTCTTTCTACGGGCGATATTACTTTAGCACCCATTCTCCTTGTTCTTGGTTATTGCGTTCTCATTCCTCTTGCCCTTCTTTTAAGATTTAAATGAAACTTTATAATGAAAAAGCGATAAAAAGAAAAATAAAAAGCCTCGCCCAAAAACTCTATAAACAACATAAAAAGGAATTGGATGATTTAGTCTTTATCGGTATTAAAAGAAGGGGCATAACCTTAGCTCAAAGAATTAAAAAGGAATTAGAAAAATTGGCCAAATTAGAAATTCCTGTTGGTGCCTTAGACATCACTTTTTATCGGGATGATTTACAAATGATCGCTCCCGCCCCGGTAGTAAGGGGTAGCGAAATTAATTTTTCTTTACAAGATAAAATCGTTATTTTGGTTGACGATGTTATTTATACTGGCCGAACGGTAAGAGCCGCTTTAAGTGAAATCCTTGATTATGGCCGACCAAAAAAGATTGAACTCTTGGTTCTGGTAGATAGAAACTTTCGAGAATTACCTATTCAGCCTGATTATGTTGGTTTTAAATTAAAAGTTAAGAAAGACGATTTAATTGATGTTTTTTTAAAAGAAGAAGATAAAAAAGAAGGTATCTATTTGGGAAAAAGGTGAAGCATCTACTTTCCATTAATGATTTAAGTATAAAGGATATTTATAAAATTTTTGAATATGCCTCCCAATTTGAAGAAGTTTTAAAAAGACCGATACCGATAGTTCCTACTTTTAAAGGAAAAACTATTGTCACCCTTTTTTATGAACCTTCAACCCGGACCCAAACTTCTTTCACTTTGGCGGCTAAAAGGCTATCCTGCGATGTCATCAATTTCTCCTTTTCTACTTCTTCAGTTTTAAAAGGAGAATCGCTATTAGATACGATAAAAACAATTTCAGCGATGAAAATTGATGGCATTATCGTCCGCCATTTTTCTTCCGGTGTTCCCCATTTTTTAGCCAAAAAATTAGAAAAGAAAGATATTTTCGTTATCAATGCTGGCGATGGTACTAACGAACATCCAACCCAAGCTTTGCTTGATGGCTATACTATTTATAAAAGGTTTAAAAAGATAAAAGATTTAAAAATCTTAATCGTTGGCGATATCAAACATTCTCGGGTAGCCCATTCGGATATTTTGTTATTCAAAAAATTGGGCGCCAAGGTTTTTGTCGCTTCTCCCTATCAATTTTTACCTATTGATTTTGAAAATATTGGTGTTTTCTATTTAAAAGAATTTAAAAAAGAATTACCCAATTTTGATTGTGTGATTACTTTAAGAGTTCAAAAGGAAAGACATAACCTTAATTATCTCTCTTCTATGCGGGAATATCATTATCTTTACGGAATTTCTAAAAAGGATTTAGAAAAGATGAAAAAAGATGCTTTACTTATGCATCCCGGACCAGTAAATTGGGGTTGGGAATTGGCTGATGATGTAATAAATGAAGAAAGGTGTGTGATTTTAGAACAGGTTTTTAATGGTGTGGCGATAAGAATGGCGGTAATTTTTCTTCTATTACAAGAAAAAGTATGAAAATTGAAAAATTAGAAAAATATCTTTTAATAAAAAATGGAACTTTAATCGATTTACAAAAAAAAGAAAAAAAAGAAGTTGATATTTTAATTGTTGATGGTAAGATTGAAAAAATAGGCAAAGTTATTCCCAAAAACAAAGATTTTTTCACAATTGATGCGAAAGACTGTTATCTTTTTCCCGGTTTAATTGATCTTCATACCCATTTAAGAACCCCCGGTAGAGAAGATGAAGAAGATTTAGAAACTGGTAGCAAAGCAGCTATTGCTGGCGGTTTCACCAAAATTTGTTGTTTACCAAATACTGAACCACCCTTAGATAATGAATCTTTAATCACTTACCTCTTAGAAGAAAATAAAAAATATAATTATTGTGACATCTATCCCGTAGCTTGTGCAACCAAAAAAAGAGAAGGGAAAGAAATCTGTGATTATTATTTTTTAAAAAGGGCCGGGGCGGTTGCTATTTCTGATGATGGCAACCCAATCGCTTCCTCGGCAGTTTTAAGATTAGTTTTAGAATATGCCAAAACCTTTGATTTATTATATCTTAGTCATTGTGAAGATCGAGAATTGGCCAACGGTGTTATGAACGAAGGGTTTTTGTCTTATAAATTAGGCCTAAAAGGAATACCAGATATTTCCGAAACTATCTTTGTCTTTCGTGATGTTTTGATTGCCAATTATGTAAAAGCCAAAATTCACCTCTGCCATCTTTCTTCAAAAAAATCAATAGAAGTTTTAAGATTTTTAAAAGCGCAAGGCTATCAATTTTCTTGCGAAACCTGTCCTCATTATTTTACTTTAACTGAAGATAATTTAAAAGATTACGACCCAAACTACAAAGTAAACCCACCTTTAAAAAAAGAAGAAGATAAAGAAGAGATAAAAAAAGCCTTAAAGGAAGGCTTGATCGATGCGATTGCTACTGACCACGCACCCCATCTAACCAGTGAAAAAGAACAAGATTTAGAAAACGCACCGGCAGGAATAATTGGTTTAGAAACCGCCTTTTTATTATCTTACGAAGAGTTGGTATTAAAAGGCTATTTAGATATCTTTTCTTTATTAGAAAAATTTATCACTAATCCAGCAAGGATTTTAGGTATTGAAGAGCCAAAAATTGAAGAAAAAAGGGAAGCCGAAATAGTTATCTTCTCACCGAAAGAAAAATTTATCTATAGTGAAGATAAAATCCATTCCAAATCAAAAAACTCTCCTTTTATTAATAAAGAATTTAGTGGGAAAATCAAAACAGTAATAAAAAATAAAAAAATCTTTATTTTATAAATATTTATATTTTTTAAAAAGGTATCACTCACCTAAGACGGAAACTCTTTATCCTTGGTGTCATGATAAAGAATAAAGAAGATAAAAACGGTGAAATGTAGTGGCTGTGGATGCACAGAAAAATCGGAAAAAATATTCTATCAGTGTAGTGCCTGTGGCCGCTGGTGGTGTAGTTCTTGTGGTTACGAAGGCAAAAAGTGTATTTGCGGACGCGGTTATCTTAAAAGACCGTAAATACAAATAAGTTAAGGTTAAATTATTAGGGGACTATTCCCTAAACTCTTCGGGGAACGGATATCTCTGAAGCTCGAAAATCAAAGCTCTTACGAATATATTTTTTAAATTTTTCTTTAAAATCTTTAAGCTTTTCTTTTTTATTTCCGTTCATATATATTATAACGAAAATAATGGCCTTTATCTTACCCCGAATTTATTCTTTCTCCTCTTTGGCGGTAAATTTCTTATAATTCTCGGCAAGTTCTTTTAATCTTTCTTTTACAATTTTATGAACTTCTTCCGCTTTCATTTCCGTTAGAATCTCAAGCCCTTCATCAACATTTTTTATTGCGTAAATATGAAAAAGTCCTTTTTTTACGGCTTCACAGACCTCTTCCTTTAACATCAAATCCTCCACATTACTTTCCGGAATTATCACTCCTTGGGTACCAGTGAAACCTTTCTTTTTACAAACTTCAAAAAAGCCTTCAATTTTTTCATTAACGCCACCAATTGCCTGGATTTCTCCTTTCTGATTTACTGAACCAGTAACTGCTACATCCTGTCTCAAGGGAATATTACCAATTGCTGAGATTAAAGCAAAAAGCTCGGCCGAAGAAGCCGAATCCCCTTCCACACCACCATAACTCTGTTCAAAGCAGATAGAAGCATTCATCACAATTGGAAATTCTTGGGCATATTTGGACATCAAATAACCAGAAAGAATTAAAACCCCCTTATCATGGATTTTACCCGATAATTGGGCTTCCCTTTCAATATTGATAATTCCTTTAGTTCCCACAGCCACTTTCGCAGTAATCCTTGTTGGCCTACCAAACATATATTCACCAGTATCATAGATAGAAAGACCATTTATCTGACCGATAACTTTTCCTTCAGTATCAATTAATAATAACCCCTCATCAATCATCTCTTGAATTTTCTCTTCGATTAATTTAGCCCGATAATCCCGCATCTCAATCGCCTTATTTATATGTTTGTCTAAAACCAACTCGGAATTATCTTTCTCTGCCCAATAACTGGCTTCTTTTAAGATGTCAGTAATTATCCCAAACCGGGTAGATAGTTTATTTTTTCTACCACCTAATCTTATCCCGTATTCAACCAGTTTCGCAATTGCTGAAGCCGAAAAATGTTTTAGATTTTCTTTCTCCACAATTGTCCTCACGACATTGGCATATTCTCTAATTGTCTCTTCTTTCAAATTCATTGTCCAGTCAAAATCAGCCCGCACTTTGAAAATCTTTTTAAAATCTTCATCGTAGGTTGCTAAAAGGGTATACAAAAAGGTATCACCGATCATTATCACTTTCACATTGATATCAATTGGTTCGGGCTTTAAGGCGGTAACACCAAAAAGGGAATAGGGGTCATAAGCAGTAATATCAACTTTTCTGGTCCTTAAACATCTTTTTAAGGCATACCAAGTTCCTTCCAAAAGAACATCTAAAGCATTTAATACCAAAAAACCGCCATCGGCTTTTACTAAGGAACCAGCTTTAATTTTGGTAAAATCAGTCCGCCATTGGCCGCGAGCATCCCAGACTTTTTCAATTGTGCCGAAAAGATTTTTAAAAGTCGGGGTGTTTTCAAAAATTATTGGTGCTCCAACTTCTTCAGCATTATCAACCAAAAGATTTACCCGAAATTCTAAATAGGGATCAACCGAAATAATATCCCTTATAAAAGGAAAAGGCGCTTCTTCCTCTTTTTTTTCTTTTTTAAAGATGGTGATATCATCCAAAATTGCTTGTTCAACTTCTTTTAAATATTCATTAACTTTTTCATTCTTTAATTTCTCTCTTATTTCGTTTAACCTTTCTTCCAAAATGGGCTTTACTGTTTCTTTGTCTAAATTGGCTAATTTTTCCCTTGTCTCTTTTTCTAAGTTTCTTATCTCTTTGAAAAGATTATTAAGCTCATCGGTTAAGGCTTGGGCTTTCTCTTTTATCGTTTCGTATTCCTGCCTTGACATTTTTCCTTCTTCAACGGCAAAAAGCAAGTCCGAAATTTTAACCGGATTGTTTTCAATCAGATAGACAATTTCTGGTTTTACCATGGGTGCTGGCTGTTGTAAGGCAAATCCTTCTTTGCTTACTTTCTTTTCAAATTCTAAAACCATCCGGTTACTTTTCTCTTTAAATTCATCAATAATCAATTGTCTTTTCTTTTGGTAGGCATCACTTTCCAAAACCAAAGGAATATTTCTTTTTAAATATTCAATCAGCTCATCCATGCTATTTTTGAAAACCCGGCCCATTCCGGCAGGCAAGGATATCAATCTTGGCTGGTCAGGATTTTTAAAATTATTCACATAACATTTATCATTAGGGGTTTCCATTGATTTTTCTAAGGTTTCTAAAAGATATTTAACGGTTGTTGTTCGGCCAGTACCAACTGGTCCGGTTACAAAAATATTATAACCGGAAGCCTTTATTTCTAAACCCAATTTTAGTGCTTCCATGGCCCTTTCTTGGCCAACGATATCTTGGCAACAGGCCAAATCTTTAGTAGAAGAAAATTTCAAATCTTTCTCGTCAATCCGCAGTCTTAATTTTTCATAGGGAACTTTATACTTTTCCATAAAAAATTATAAACAATTTTATTATTTAAATCAATGAAAGATAATTTTATAACCGGTCGGATATTCAATAGAATAAGAAAGATTGATGATCAATTTTTCGTTAGGTTTTAAATTTTTATAATAGGTGAAAGTACCAAGATTTTCATCGCTTAAATTTGGCTTGGGTTCAATTTTTATTAATTTTACTTTTATTTCTTCGTTTTGGGAAATTGGCAGCTGCTCAACAATCTTTAAATTTCTCTCTTTCGGAGAATAGTTTTCAATCTTTGTTTGGTAATAAAATTCTTGCTTTTCCTTTTTTTCAAAAACCCCTTCTTTTTTTATCAAATATTTTATTAATTTTCTTTCCACTTTTATCCTTTCGTCAATACCAAAATCCAATTGCAAAGTTTCCTTAGGCGCCATATTTTTCATTAAAGTCTTTCCGGTATAATTATTTTTAATATAGGTTAAAGCTTCGCCACTTAAAAAAACCAAATCAGAATTATTGAAAATTTTTGTTTGTAAATAGGCATTATTATCCTTTCGGGGATAGATAAAATATTCAAACTCGGCTGGTAATTTTACACTTTTTATTAAGAATTTTTTCTCTTCACCACTTTTTAAACTTATCCGCTCGGGCAAAAGGTATTCTAAAGAAATCCCGGTTTCAAAGGTTTTAACTTCTTCCTTTTCGGCTAATAAGGGAGCTTCCTTTAATTCAACTTTTTCTGTGGGGATTCTTTTTTCATAAATGGGTTTTTCAAAATCTACATAGTAAGGAGTAATTTCTGGAGCGATAGTAATTGGTAAAATTTTTGCTGTATTTAAGGAAACCTCGGTATTTTCCCAGTCCTCACCGGTCTTTTGGTAAATTTTGGCATAATAATTAAAACTAACAAAATTGTCATCAGCATTTATCTCGTAATATGGAGAAAAGGTGACGGCATTAGGAATATTGTAACTCAATTCAATCTCATATTCACCAACTTTTTCGGGAATTGCTTCAAAAGTTACTTCTTTCTTATTCTCAATAAGTGCTTTAATATCTTGAAGCTCCTTTTTTAAGGCTTCTAATTGTTTTTTTGTTTCGTTTAAAGAATCCTCTAGTAAAAGATTTCTTCTTTTTAAATCAGCTAATTTGGTTGCTAAAAAAGCTAACGCCCTTTCCCAGCTTTCCGGAGAAATTTTTCCCATTAAAAGTTCCTTAGAAATAATTTCGGGGGATGCCAATTTTATTGAAGATAAAAATTCTTCTTCACTTTTGATAACCAATTTTTCGTTTTCCCAATTCTTTATCTTATCTTCCAATCGTTTTATCTCTCTTTCCAATTCTTTTACCCTTAAAGGTGGCTCTTCCAAATAACCTTTCTTTATAATAACTTCGCCAATTTTTAAATCCTTACTTTTTATCTTCACCGAATTATCCTCTAAAAATCCCGAAAGACCGGCAAAAGTTAAAACCTCTTTTTTTGTTAAATAGATTTTTGCCTTCCGAAAGATAACCGCGTAATCAGGATAAATAATAACCGAATTAACCTGCGAGTTTAAAGTAAGATTAATTAAAAAGAGATAAAAAATCATAATTAATTATAAGCCCAAAACTTTTAAATGTCAAAATGTATCTGATACCAATCTTTAGTATCAAATTCAAAAGGAACTTTTAAATAATAAGTTTCTTCCTTTTGGTAGAATTTAATATTAAAATAAGTAGTATTTATAAAAAGTATTTCCTTTAATGGAATTTTTATCTCTTCTTGCCATTTTTTTTCTTTTTTCTGAACTCTTTTTATTCCTTCGGCTGACTGACGAATTTGATAGAAAATCAATCTTTTATCTTTAGTAGCCACAATCTCTATAAGGGAATCAGGGGTTTTCGCAAAATATAAAGCTAAGGAGTCAAAGGAATTTCTATTTTCCAGGTTAAGATAAAAATTTTCCTGGTCATAACTAATAAAAATTTTTGCCTCTAAATCAGCTTTGTTACCATCTTCTTTGGCAAAATTTTCTAAAGGATAATATTCTCCTTTTTTTAATTTTATCTCTTTTTTTATTGGTAAGATAAATACCAAACTATCTTTTTCTCCATTACAGTCAAAATGTAAATGAAGTTTTGGCAACGGATAAATTTCGTAAGGACTTTTTATTTTTACTAAAAATTGATATCTACCGGTACCTTTACTTTCTAAAAGAAAATTACCTTTATCACTATCAAAAGAATAATTTGGGCTATATTTCCAAAAGAATTTTCCTTTTATCTTTGATAAAAAGGGATTAGATAAATAAAGGAAAATGGTATCGGTTTCTTTTTCTTCAGTTAAAAGTAAAGAAGAAAGTTTTATTCCTTCTTTTTTAAATCTTTTTAATGAAATAAGTTTTTCTAAAAGAATTTTTTCTTTAGAAAAAATTGCTCCGGGTTTAATGAGGCAAACATTTACTTCCTCTTTATTAATTTTTATAAAAAGATAGGAAGAAAATTCATTATTTTTGTTAATAGCCGAACCTACTTGAAAATAATGGATACTATCATAAAAAAGATAAGCAGAAAATTGTTCGTGTCCAGAAAAAACATAATTTATTTTATATCTTTTAAAAATTTGGTGAAGATAAAAATCTTTTAATTTTTTCTTTTCGTATTCGTAGCGCCATAAGGGACGATGGAAAAAAATAAATTTCCATTTATATTTTTTATGAGCGGCCAAATCTTTTTCCAACCAATCAATCATCGCTGGGGGCAATTCTTCTAATGAACGCTCACGAGAAATATTTAAAATAACAAAATGAGCGTTATCATAGGAAAAAGAATAGTAAGGCTTACCAATTAAAGATAAGTAAATTTTTTCTGAAGTCTCCGAAGAAATTTCATTCTCACCAGGTACAAAATAAATTTTAGTATTAACTTTTTTTAATATTCTTAAAGTTTTCTCCCATTCTTTTATAATCTTCAAACTATCGCCTTTAATACTTTCGATTAAATCACCAAGTTGAATTATAAAATCAGGTCTTAAAATGCTAATTTCTTCAATTATCTGTTTGAAATTTTCGCTCGCCTTTTCTTCGCTAACTCTTCCGAGAACAACAAAAGTTAATGAAAAAAGATATATTGGTAGAATAAATATAAAAAAGATTATTTTTTTCATAAAATTAAAAGGCGGGTGAAGTAAGTCTCCACCCGCCTTTTCCTTATATTTTTATTTACAAGGTTTTATCTTTTACCGCCAGCTCTGCCAGTATGTTTTGGATCGTGCTGGAACATTGGCCAAGGAGTGTTCGCTAAAGGCAAACGATTATAACCGATAACGGCAAAAAGATAATTCTCATAGCCTACATAAACAACTCCGTTATCCCCTACTACCGGTGAACTGATAAAATCCGCTTGTAATTTTAAAGAAGGTGGTGTAAGAATGGTGCTAAAGTATTCCCTACCATTTTCAGTTAACGGATCAATAGCATAAAGAGTCCCAGCATCATTATTAATATAAAGAATCTTCGTTTCACTGCCGGCTAAACAAGGTGTTGATTTTAAAGTAGGATCCTTATCATAATTATAAATTCTTGTTAAATTAGGCTCAAAAACCTCAATTTTTCCATCCTCTTGAGCAACTATTACCTTTCCATCCCAACCGATCACTGGGCCACCAAATACTTCAGCAGTGGTATCCATAAAAGTAGCACTGTAAACAATCTCTCCGTTAAAAGATAAAGCATAAATCTTTCCCGTAACTGCTACATAGACCAAATTATTGCCAATAGCACCCTGTCCATTAATTGGTGCACCAAGATATATGCTCCAAAGGCTATCACCGTTTGGAGAAAGTTTGTAGAAATAACCGCTGTCACTTTCGCCAAAATAGATATTTCCTTCATTATCCATTACGCAGGAGCCTTCAATGCTTCCCATTGCCTTGAATTTCCACAACACTTTACCGTTAGCCGTTGACAAACAGTAAAGTGTCTCATTATCCGAACCAACAAACAATTTACTACCATCGGCAGAAAGAACAGGGGTTCCAATAATTGTACCTAAACCCGCTTGGGCACTCTCGGGATAAACCCATTTTCTTGTTAAATTGGGATTAAAGGCATAAATCCTGCCATCTTCGCTACTAATATAAATTACTCCGTCAGGACCAATAACCGGAGAAGAAGCAAATCCTTCGCCACTAATAAAACTACTTCCTTTGTATTTTTGGGTTCCGTTATTCGCCTTAATGGCATAAATATTTCCGCTCAAATCTCCAAAAATAATTAAGGTATCGCCGCCATAAACAGTTATTGCGGGCGAACTTAAAATATCATCTTCCGCTTGGAAAACAAAAAGAATCTCTCCAGGACCTAACTCTTTTTTCACTTGAAATTCAATTGGTTCGGAAGTATCTGACCAGACAAATTTATTATCTTGGGCAATAACTCTGATTTTATATATTCCAGTATCAGCATAACTTATTGATTCCGTAACCGCAGTTCCACTGGCAACCCAATCGGTAATCACTTCTCGACCATCTCCCCAAAGGAATTTATATCTAATACTATCATCATCGGGATCAGTAGCAGTAGCAGTAAATTTATAATAAACATTTATCAAACCAGTTGTGGGACCGGTGAGGGTTGGTTTGTTAGGTTTTTTATTAGCAATCACTTCAATCGTTAAGGGAGTTGACCAATCGGAAAAAGCTCCTTTCGCATCTTCAGCCTGAACCTTTAGATTGTAACTTTTTTCTTCGGAGAAGACGATCGTTACTTTTGCTGTTTCTCCGGATTTGTAAAAATCAGTAGTCTTCTTTTCGCCATCCCAAGAAAAATGGTAACGGATATCATCTTCGTTAGGGTCCTTAGCAATTGCTTTATATTCTGCCTCAGCGCCAACGCCAACCTTTGTTGGTCCAAAGAGTTGGGGAATTTCTGGGGGTTTATTTTTCTTACAACCAACGGAAAAAATTAAAACTAAAAAAATAAAAAGGATAGTCATTTTTTTACTCATAATAACCTCCGATTAGGTTATTCATTAATTTAATAATAATCATTTTTTATATAATGTCAATTACCTTATTTCCTTATATTTTATTTTGGCAAAAACAACTTTACCAATCTGGGTTTCCATTGTCCCAATCACTTCGCATTCCAACTCTTTACCCACATATTTGGCACCACCATCAACAACTACTTTTATCCCACCATCTAAATAACCGATGCCTTCATCGGCATCTTTCCCTTTTTTCATTATTTTTACATTAATAAGTGAACCGGGAAGAAAAATTGGTTTAGTAGCCGAGTAGATATCATCAATTGTTACCACCCTAACTCTCCCTTCTTCATCTTTTAAAACTGGATTAGCCGTTAAAATTAAACTGTTATCCTTTTTTGCTAATTGGTGAAGCTTTTCTTTATTAAATTTTCCTTTAATAATTTTTAACCTTTTAGGGAAAAGGGCCTTTAATTTTTCTAAATTTTCCAAAATGAGACTTTTATCACCGATTTCCGAAACATCTTCACAAACCAAAATATTGCCATCAAGCAAGTTTAACTTTAAAAAATTTAAAATCCTTGGGTCTTCTAAACTTTTATAATCAATGATAATATTTCTTTCTTTTTTAAAAAACATATTCACCTCCTAACCAAAATTAAGAATCGCAAAAACCTCTTTTAAGGAATTTACCGGAATAATCTCCATTCCGTTTTCTTTTAAAAAATTAACCGTATTTTCTTTCGGTAAAATAATTCTTTTAAAGCCAAGTTTTTTAGCTTCTTTTATTCGCTCGCCAACAAAAGAAACTGGCCTTATTTCTCCTAAAAGACCAACTTCGCCTAAAAAACAAGTGAATTGCTTAATCGGGTTTTTCTTAACTGCGGAAGCAACTGCACAGATTATTCCTAAATCACCAGCATTTTCTTTAATCCATAAAGAACCAGCAACATTAAGATAAACATCGTAATGGGCAGTTGAAATATTGGCCTGAATATCTAATATTGATAAAAGAATAGCGAGCCTTTTATAATCAAATCCCTGAACCACCCTTTGCGGATAAGGAAAATAGGTAGGAGTTGCCAAACATTGGATTTCCGTAACAATAACCCTGTGCCCTTCGCATAAAGGGACAAAAGCTAAACCAAAAAGCTCTTCTTTTAAATGGGGTAAAAAAAGAAAGTTTGGATTTTTTACTTCTTTTAAACCATTGGTCGCCATTTCAAAAATCCCAATTTCGTTGGCTGGGCCAAAACGATTTTTTTCACATCTTAAAATTCGGTAATCAGTATTTACATCTCCTTCAAAATAAAGCACCACATCAACGATATGTTCTAAGGCCTTGGGACCGGCTATTAAACCTTGTTTAGTTACGTGACTAATTATAATTATGGGAATACCGTTATTCTTGGCTAAATTTAATAATGAGAATGTTGCCTCTCTTACTTGAGTAACTGAACCAGCAGGTGCTGGAATTTTTTTATCCTCAATTGTTTGAATAGAATCAATAATAATAATATCTGGCTTCAAAACCTCAGCTTTTTCTAAAATCTCTTCTAAATCAGAAGAAAATAAAAGATAAATTTTATCATGGCTATTTTTTAAGGAAGTAAGACGGTTGTATCTCATCTTAATTTGCGCAGGATTTTCTTCTCCCGAGACATATAAAATTTGGTAGCCTCTCTCTGCCAAACTTAAAGAAATCTGCAAACTCAATGTGGATTTACCAATTCCCGGCTCACCACCGATCAAAACCAAAGAACCCTTTACTAAACCACCTCCTAAAACCCGATCAAACTCTTCAAGTTCGCTTTTTAACCTTTCCTCACGAATTTCTTCTATCGCTTTAAAATTTACTAATATCCCTTTTTTTGTTTGCCTTTCTTTACTTATTTTCATTTCCCTAAAACTATTCCAACTACCGCACAACGGACATTTTCCTAACCATTTAGAACTTTCGTAACCACAATTATCACAAATAAAATTCATTCGGGCTCAATCTCTTCTTCAAAAGTTAAATTATCAAACCTCATATATTCATTAATAAAAGCCAATTTAAATTGACCTGTTGGCCCATTCCTTTGTTTAGCAATAATTATCCTCGCCATTCCTTTTTCCGGACTGTTTTCATTATAAAACTCATCCCGATACAGAAGAATTACTAAATCGGCATCCTGCTCAATTGCTCCCGATTCCCTTAAATCAGCCAGTTGGGGAATCGGTCGTTTGGGATCGCGCCTTTCCGGACTTCTTGATAATTGGGAAAGACAAACCACTGGAATATTTAATTCCTTAGCCAAAGCTTTTAAGGAGCGAGAAATCTCCGAAATTATTTCTTGCCGAGCCGCACTCCGACTTTCTTTTACTCCTTCAATCAATTGTAAATAATCAATAACTATCATTCCTAAAGGTACTTGCGATTTTAACCTTCGGGCTTTTGCCCGGATATCCAAGACTGATAACCGGGGAGAATCGTCAATAAGAAATTCAATTTCGTAGAAAAGCCCGCAAACCGCTGAAATCCTCCGCCAGGCATCGGTAGTTAAAGCACCCGCCCGCAAAGCACGCAAAGGAATCCTTGCTTCGCTACAAATAAGTCTTTGGATAAGGAGCTCCTTTGACATTTCTAAAGAGAAAAAAGCTACCGGGACCTGATTTCTAACGGCCACATTAACTGCCAAATTTAGAGCAAAGGCGGTTTTTCCCATTGAAGGTCGACCAGCAATAATCACCAAATCACCATTCTGAATACCTGATGTCATTTCATCAAGTTTGTAAAAACCGGTTTCTAAACCGGTCAACAATCTCTTCTTTTGGGAAGCTTCTTCAATTTCTTTTAAAGTCTCTTTTAAGATTTCTTTTAAAGAAGTAAAACCTTTTCTAATTCTTGCTTCTTTAATAGAGAAAATCATTGATTCGGCTTTATCTAAAAGTTCATCAACCGGCAGTTTATCTTCGTAAGTTTCCTTAATGATCTGGGTAGAAATTTGGATTAATTTTCTTTTAATTGCTTTTTCTAAAATCAACTTCGCCCATTCTTCCACACCAGCAGTGGTTAAAACCGAATTTACCAGATTAAGTAGTTCTTCTTTACCCCCTATCTTTTCTAAAAGATTTCTTCTTTCCAATTCTTCGCTTACCGTCATAATATCAACGACAACATTTTTTTCAAACAACTTAACAATCGTATCAAAAATCAACTGGTGGGTTTCTGAATAAAAACAAGATTTATCAACATATTCTAATATCCGCGGAATGGTTTCTTGATCAAGCATCATGGCTCCTAATAAAGCCTTTTCAACTTCTATTGAATGGGGCGCTTCTCTTTCAACCATAATTCAATCTCCTCCAGAAGTTTAAGGGCAAAATCTTTTTTACTCATTTTAGGTAATTCTTTTTTATCACCGTTTTCAAAAAGTAGGGTTGCTTTTATCTCCTTGTTACTAATCGTCTCTGCCGGATTTACTACACAAATTGCCAAACCTTTCTCTTTTAACTTTTTCTCCCCTTCTTCTAAAAAATCCTTGGTATCACAGGAAAAACCAACTTTTAAAAGTAAGTTTTCATTTTTTAATTCCTTCAAAATATCAATATCTCTTACTAATTTTATCGTCAGTTCTTTCTCTTTTAGCTTAAAGAGAAAGCTCTTTTCCACTTTATAATCGGTAGGCGCGGCATTCATAATCAAAATTGTCTTATTATCAATTTCTTCTTTTATTGCTTTTAGCATTTCTTCATTGGTAAATGCTCTTCTTACTTTTATTGGCAGCGAAGGGTAATAATCACTTCTTCCTAAAATCAAGGTTACTTCGTAGCCCAACTGATAGGCCCTTTCGGCTAAAAGCACACTTAAAAGACCGCTTGCTCGATTAGTAATTACTCTTATTTGATCAATTTCTCTTTCCGTACGACCACCGGTAATCACCAACTTGAAATTTTTCTTTTCCAAAACAAGAGTTTTAACGAAACTTATTATTTTTTCTGGCTCAGCCATCCTTCCTTTACCGATTTCCCCACAACCCAATTCACCCTCCTCCGGTTCAATAATATAAAAGCCATCAGCTTTTAACCTTTCAATATTTCGTTGAACAATTCTTTTTTGCCACATATTCACATTCATTGCCGGCGCGATTACTATTGGACAGGAGCAAGAAAGAACAGCGGTCGTCAATAAATCATCGGCAATCCCACAAGCAATTTTAGAAATAAGATTAGCAGTAGCTGGGGCAATGATAAATAGGCTCACATCTTTTACCAATTCTAAGTGAAGATAATTTTTTTCTTGGGCAAACATTCTAAAAAAAGTTGGTCTTAAAGAAACCGCCGAAAAAAGTAAAGGACTAATTAACTTGGTAGCATTCTTAGTCATCACCACCGTCACCTCAGCGCCCTCTTTCTTCAAGAGTCGCACTAGTTCCAAAGATTTATAAATAGCAACACTCGAACTTACTCCTAAAAGAATTTTTTTATCTTTTAAAATCATTCTCCTTTTTCAATCTTTACTTCATCGCTTAAAATCTGTTTCAAAGCATAAAGATAAACATTTTCTTTAGGCTCCATTTTTCCTTCTCTAATCAATTCTAAATATTTTCTTGCTAATTTACTGGCAGCTAAAATTATCTCGTATTTGTTATATTTTTTGCCATCTTTTTCAATATGAATTTTCTCTTGGGGAATGTGAAGGTCTTCCATTTTTCACCTCCATTAAATTTTTTGGCAATGTTTTTAAATCTTCCACTTTAATAATTGCCTTTAAATTATCAACTGCCTCTTTCAAATGGTCATTAACTAAATAATAATCAAAAATTTTTTTCTTCTTTAAAACCGCCTGCCAAAGTTTTTTATCGCTCGCCATCCGTAGAAAAATTTCCTTTTCTTTTCTTTTTTTTAACCGTTCTTTTAAAACTGAAGAAGAAGGCGGTAACACAAGAATTATTTTACTTTTCTCTTTAAAACGTTTTTTAATCTTTTCAGCCCCATTAATATCTAAATCCATTATGATTTTTTTCCCCGCTTTTAATGCTTTTAAAAAAGGTTCTTTAGGGGTGCCGTAATAATTACCGTAAGCATAAGTCCATTCTAAAATCTTGCGATTTTTTATTAACTGCTTAAATTCCTCCTCGGAAACAAAATAATAGTCTTTGCCCTCTTTTTCACCTTTTCGTTTTTTCCGGGTGGTAAGGGAAACCGAATAGAAAAAATCTTTATCCATCTTCAACAAATTTTTAATTAAAGTGGATTTTCCACTTCCCGAAAAACCAACCAAAACAAAAATTTGGCTACTCAACATTCCTTACCTGCTCTCGAATTTTATCAACTTCTTCCTTTATCAAAATGACCTTCTCGGAAATATAAAAATCGCGAGCTTTTGAAGATAATGTCTCTAACTCTCTAATCATTTCCGAAAGAATAAATTCCAACTTCCTTCCAGAGGCCTCCTTTTCTTTCAAGGTGTTTAAGAAAAGTTGGGCGTGAGAATTTAGCCGACTACATTCTTCAGCAATATCAATCTTCTCCTGAATCAATGAAATTTCCTGCAAGATTTTTTGCTTTAGCTCTTCTTTTTTATTATTATCCATATTATTATTAATGTTTAAGCGGGCTTTCAAATTATTCTCTTTTTCCTTTAACTTATTGGGAATTCGCCCTTCAATCAATTTTACTAAGCTAATGATCCTTCGGATTCTTCTTTTAAACTCCTTACAAATAAATCTTCCTTCTTTTTCCCGCATTCTAATAAGATTGGTTAAAGCTTTATTAAAAACCTTTTTTAAATTTTCCAACAATAATCTATTATTTTGTTCCTTCTTTTCTACTTTTAAAACACCCGGAAAGGTTAGCAGAAAATTAATATCCACTTCTCCTTTCAAATTATACTTTTCTTTCAAACGATTGCTGACTTTTAAAATATTTTCTACTAAATCTTTATCGTAAGTGAATTCTTCTTCGCTTGTTTGTTTTTCTTCTAAATTTATTGAAACCTGAAGATAACCTCTTTTAATTCTATTTTTTATCCATTCTTTAATTTCCGCTTCGGCTCCTCTTAATCTTTCCGGAATTTTCATCGCCAATTCTAAATGTTTATGATTAAAAGACTTTATCTCAACATTTATTCCGTAACCATGAGCCTCACCGATACCGGTCATACTTCTAATCATTTTACTCCTCCAAAATAAAAGTTACTGGGCCATCGTTTTCAATTTTAATTAGCATTTTAGCGCCAAAAACTCCTTCGGCAACTTTTATTCCTTGATATTTTAATTCCAAAATAAATCTTTCGTATAAACTTTTCGCCCTTTCTTTCTTTTCCGCTTTGCTGAAATCTGGCCGCAAAGATCTTTTCAAATCACCGTAAAGGGTAAAATTGGGAATCACCATTATTTCCCCATTTATTTTTTGAAGAGAATAATTCATTTTCCCATTTTCATCTTCAAAGATTCTTAATTGAGGAATTCTTTCGGCTAATTTAATACATTTGTTTTCATTATCTTCTTCACCAATTGCCAAAAAGATTAAAACTCCGTAACCAATTCGCGAATATAATTGATTATCAACATAACATTCACAAGATTTTACTCTTTGAAGCACACACCTCAAAGTAGAATAAGAAAGAAAAATTTAGTATTTTTTTAAATAATCTAATATCGCCTTAGCAAATTTTTCTGCTGCCTGGGGACCGTTAGCAGTAATAATATTATCATCAACGACCACTTCCTTATCCAGATATTCTACCCGAGCATTTTGGAATTCTTCTAATGCTCGTTTATCCTTAAAACAAGTGGCTTTCCTTTCCAAAAGAACACCACTTTTTACTAAAGTAATCGGTGCCAAACAGATAGCGGCCAAAAGTTTCTTATTTTCATTAAAATACCGACAGATTTCCCAAACCTTTTTATTATTCCAATAAAATACCGAACCAGCACCACCGATTAAAACAAAGCCGTCATAATTTTTATAATCAAGCTTATCCAAAGAGATATCCGGCTTCACCTTCATTCCCAACATACCAATTGCTTCAGTAGTTTCTGAAGAAACAACCGTAATCTTTATTCCCCAATTTGTCAGATACTCATAAGGAATTTTAAACTCCTCATCGCGAAAATCCTTGGGCGCAATCAAAAAAATCAAATTTTTTTGAAGTTTCCCAACTTCTTCTTTTTTTGTTTCCTTTTTTTGACCACAAAAAATTCCTAAAAGAAAGACCAAAATTAAATATATAAAATTTTTCATAACTATAATATTAATAAAAATTTTTTAAAAAGTCAATATAGAATTACAAAAAAATTAAAACCTTATAGATTAAATTATAATTATCTAGGCATCTCCTTTAAAAGGCTATCTTTTTCTCTTTCTGTTAGGGGTACGAAACCAACCTCTTCAATTATTTTATCTCCTTTTTCTAATTCCCATTTTATAAAATCCCTTAGAATTTTTCCGCCAGAAGAAAAGAGATAATTCTTATCAACTATATGATAAAGGGGTCTTGAAAGCGGATAATTTTTAAGATTTTCTTTATCCAAAGGAGAATAATATTTTCCATCCTTCTCGTTCTTTATCTTTACCGTTTTTATCCCTTTTATGTCCTTTATATAACCAATACCAACATATCCAATACCACCAATATCTTGGGATACCGCATCAACAATTGCTGCTGTCCCGGCCATCTGCTTCATTTCTGGTGAATAATCCCCTTTCAATACAATCTCTTTGAAAAATTCGTAAGTTCCTGATGCCGGATTACGACCATAAAGGGAAATCTCATACTGAAAAGCACCAACCTCCTTCCAATTTTTTACTTTCCTTTGATAAATATCTTTTAATTGGGCAATCGTTAATGATTCAATTGGGTTTTTTTCATTCACAATTATTGCTAATAAATCATAACCAATAGGAATTTCTAAATAGTTAACCCCATTTGCCTTTAATTTCTCTTTTTCTTCTTCTTTCAAATCCCTTGAAGAGTTGGCACATTTTATCTCTTTATTAATAAGCGCAGCAATACCCACTCCGCTGCCACCCCCCATCACACTAATATTTGCCTTGGGATTCTCCTTAAGATATTCCTCAACCAATGCGGAAACTAAATTAACCATTGTGTCCGAACCCTTGATAATTAAGCTCTCCTTTTTACAAGCGAAAAAGATTAAAAGACCAATAAAAATTAAAGTTATTATTTTTTTCATTTTAGAAGTAGCCCCGCAATTGAGTTAAAACTTTTATTGTGTAATCTTTATCTTTTTTGTATAAAGAAATATTAGGAAGAAGTTTTAAAATATCCTTAATAAAATGGAAGGTAATGCCAAAGGTTAAACCTAATTTCTTTTCTAACATCTCAAACCTCAAAAGAGGTTGGATATTTCCCATTTGATAACCAAGTATAGTATAAAATCCTAAGGAATCTTCTACATCTTTATCCTTTTTATAAAGGGCTTCGGTTATAAAGGTATAAGGCTCTTTATTATAACCAAATTCACCCCCAAGCCTTAAGGTTGTCTTTTTCTCTTCACCCATTTTGCCAAAATAGGTATTAAAACCGATAAATCCTTTCTCAATCGGTTTAATTAAAAACCTAAAAGAAATATCCTTCCAAGCATTAATATCTTTATTTGTCTCTCTACCTTCACCATTTACCACATTTAGATTGATTTCGTACTGCTTTTCGGTATAGAAAAAACCAATACCTAAATCTCTTGCTCCTTTTGGTGCCCTTAATTTAGAAATTAAAGAAGGCTCAACAAAATAGGCATCTTCCGATGGCTGAGCAATCTCGTAGCCTAAAAGCTGCTTAAACTTGCCAAAACGCACTTCCATACTCTTTTTCTTTAGAGAAAGATATAAATCATAAGAGATATAATCCTCTGCCGAAACATCTAAATAGGCTCTTCCTAAAAGGAAATCCTTGTATTTACATTTGATATCTAAGTAGTTTTTACCCAAAGAAAAATAGTTCTCGTCTTTCTCATTAAGAATTACTGAGTAGGTAGGTTGAAAAAGAACATTTAAAGATAAAGAATAATCATCCTTTTGATAACTAATAGCAAAAATAATACTTATTAAGGATAAAACCATTAAAAAGGTTTTTTTCATTCATTCCTCCTTTTTAAACTAAAAATTTTAATGAAAGTTTTTTAAAAATCAACAAGTTAATCACTCTTTAAATAGAAAGTTTTTATCCTTTTAATAATCTTTTTTTGCTCAATCTTTTTTAAAAAGGGATAACAAGGTAAACTTAATACCTCTTTTTTGATTTTTAAACAATTATCTATCTTTAAAACCCTTGAATTCCCTTTAAAAATCGGTTGCTCGGGAAGGGCATAAGGATAATAAATTTTTGTCTCAATCCCCCTTTTAGCCAAATATTCTTTTAATTTTATATTCTCTTTTACCCGAATGGTATAAATATTATAAGAATGATATTTTTCTTTTTCTTCTTTTGGAGTTATTAATAAAGGAAAAAGATTTTTATTGTAATTTTTAGCAATTTCTACTCTTTTTCTGATAAGTTTTCTTATTTTTTTTAGCTTTATCCTTAAGATTTTAGCTTGAAGGTTATCAAGTCGAGAATTAAGTCCAATATCATCAATTATATCTTTTTTTAAATCAGGATTTCTTAATTCCTTTAGTTTATTATAAAGATAAGCGGAATTGGTAAGACAGAGACCACCGTCACCAAGACAACTTAAATTTTTTGTTGGATAAAAGGAGAAACAGCTGAGTTCGGAAAAAGTTCCACAATATCTATCTTTATATTTTGAACCAAAACTTTGGCAACAATCTTCTATTAAGAAGACCCCTTTTTTATTTTTAATCTCAATAATCTCATCTAAATCACAGGGAAGGCCAAAAAGATGGACAACTATTATCCCCTTGGTTCTTTTGGAAAAGGCTTTTTTTATCTCTTCGGGGGAAATATTGAAATCATCTTTGATATCAACAAAAACCGGCTTAGCACCAACAATTAATATCGCTAAGGCAGTAGAAATAAAAGAAAAGGAAGTGGTAATAATCTCATCCCCTTCTTTAACTTTTAATGCCTTTAAGGCTAAAACCAGAGCATCGGTTCCGGAATTTACTCCAACGGCATAATATTTTTTTTGGGAAATAAAAGCCGAAAAATCCCTTTCAAAGAGTTCTAACTCTTTACCCAAAATATATTCACCCTTTTTCAAAAATTGGTTAAGGTTTTTAAACTCCCTTTGGAAGTATTTATATTCCCTACTTAAATCAATGAAGGGGATTTTCAAAATAAATTCCCTTTTTTAAAAAAGGTGTCCTTAATTTTTTACCCAAAGGGGAATAGCAATTTTTATAATCAAATTTTTTCTCTTTTAAAATAAGAATTTTTTTAAATTTTTTAGCTCCTTTAAGTAGAGAATTACCTTCTTTTATGACGTTTAAACTGGTATCTTCAAGGGTTAAACTATCAAAATAGATTCTTGCTTGTGGTAGCGCGATTAAGGAAACCAAAAGAAAACGGGCTGAATTGGGAGCAGTAAACCAGCGGGCATATTCTCGATAATTATTAGAAAAATATAATGGGATAACTATGGGCATTCCAATTAAATTAAAAAGACTATCAAGAAAGTAAAAAGAAAAGGAGCCAGAAATAAATGTTCGGCAATGGGCAAAACCAAAAAAATAATAGGAATAATTTGGTCTCACAATAGTTAATGTGTGAGCAAAGGCAAGCGTATCTTCGCCTCGGAGATAAAGGGAATAATTACCACTATAAGCATAAGTGCTTTTTACTGCTGAACTTTCTCTTAGTATCTCCGAAGTGAGCCAACCGAAAGGCATTTTAACCCCTAAGGTATCTAACCAGATTTCAAAAGAAGGATTAGGCAAGATATTAAAAGCAAAAATAAAAGAAAAGATAAACATTAAAAGAAAAAAGTTTCTCATAGCTTAAAATAAACTCCCTTTTTAAGATATTTTACTTTTTTACCCGAAATATCATAAACACATCTATCAAACTTTTTTCCTTTTAAATTGATTATCTTTTTTAAACGCCTTTCTTTCTTCTCTTCTTCTATTCCCACAAAAGGACGACTTTTTAAACATAGAAGTTGATAATTATTACCATCTTGGTGGCCAATCAATAAATAGCCAATATTTTGATGATCAATAATTAAAGAACCACTTTGGCTTCGCCCATCAACTAAAACTTCGGAATTTACCCAATTATTAGTAAAATTAGAACAATGATAAATCATTTGGGTTCGCAAATTGCCGTTTATTCTTTCCCAACTGATATGGACCTTATTATCCTTTACAAAGAAACTTCTTATTTCCGCACTATTGGTATCGGTTATCAATTGATAGGGCTGCCATTCCCGAGAATTTGGTGGTCGATAAAGATAACAAGTCCTTTTTCTTAAACCAAAACCATCGTCACCCGAAGCACAAAGAAAGAGCTCCCCATTCTCTTGAGCATAAATAGCGGAATTATAATCATAAAGATTTATGGTAGTTAACACTTCATAAGAAAAATTAGTATCCCCTAAAAAAGAATTTTCCGCGTGATGAATATGGTATTCCGGATAATTGCCGCCCCGATAACTAATATGACAGATTCCTTCAGGAGAAATTGTTAAATAAGGAGCAGCTCCCAAACCAAAATCTCCTAATTGGCTATTTCTTAATTGAACAATCTGAAAATTATGGGGTAGGCCCCAAAGATAATATAATTTGTAACCCCCTCCTACTAAACTTTTAATCCAAACGATGTGACAGAGACTATCCCTAAAGGCAATTGTTGGTGAATAATCCCATAGGTTATCGTTGGTAATTCTTACCTTTATAAAATTGCCATAATGATTTGTTAGATAATAAAGCTCGTTGTAAGTAACGACTGGCGAAGTATAAGCAATGTGAACTTTCCCATCAGGAGTAACCGCGATTACTCCGTTAGGATTGGTAGTTTCGGCTAAAATTAAAGGAGTCGACCAATTGGAATCAGGTTTTTTATAAGCATAAAATAGTTGATAATAATTACCTACCCTTTCGTGCCAAATCGCATGAAGGGTATTAAAAGAGTCTAAAGCCAGAGATTGCATCGTTAAATATTTAGCATTACTATTAACCAAAATGGTATCAATACCCACCGTCACCCATTGAGTAATAAGGAAAAATATTACCACCATAAAAGGATGATAATCAAAAATAACTATTTGTCAATAACGAAATTTGGGGTAAGATAAAAAGATATTTTTTCGTTAATAATATTATGATGAATAAAAAAGAATAACTTATAAAAGAAATTAGAAAAATAAAAAGTCACTTTCCAAAAATTAAGAAAAAGCAAGCTAAGAAAGAGCTGTTCCCCCTACCGTCTCCTGAACGGTTCCCTCAGATATTTTATTTTTATTAAATTAATTGACTTTTATTTTTTATTTTCTATATTTTAATTTTAACATACAAGGTGAGCATTATCTTTTTTGTTAAAGGTTGGCTGGGCAGTATTTAAATGTTATTACCAGTAAGAGTTTTTAATTTGGTTGTTATTTTTCTTTCCCTTTTTTTATTCTCTTGTACCCCTTTTGTTAAAAAGGGAAGGCCCTTTGAACCAAACATTCGGGTTTTAATTCTTTTTGCCGAAGATACTTTCTCTCTAAAGGGTTTTTTTACTTTAAGCCAAAATGGAAAAAAAATTGAAATAAGGGATAAAAAAATAAATGTTAAAGAAAATAAAGTTTATTTAAGAGATTCAGTTATTTTTGATTTGGAAAATGGCGAAGTTATAATAACTCCCTATCCCAATACCAATTTAGCCGTTTATAATAATGTCTACCGCGGATATTTTAAAATTCTGTATAAACCAGTATGGAAATATAAAAAGCCTTGTTTAATAAATGTTTTGCCTTTAGAAGAATATCTCTATTCGGTTGTCGCCTGTGAAATTGGTCCTATTAATGAAAAAAATTACGAAAGTGCCAAAGCCCAAGCAGTGGCTGCTCGGAGTTATGCTTTATTTCGCATAACTCAAAACCAATTGAAATTTTATGACATTTTTGCAGCGCCCAATTTAGACCAAGCCTACTACGGTAAAAATCGGGAAACCTTCTTAACCACGAAAGCCGTTAAAGAAACTAAAGGCGAAGTTCTTATAGATAGCAAAAGAATTTTTAAAGCCCTTTATCATGCGAATTGCGGCGGTATTCTTTTTAATGGTAAACGGGATGCAGAAAATTATTCTTTAGCCAAAGAACCCCTTTGTAAAAAGAGTAAAAATTATCGATGGGAAAAGGAGATAAAGATAACCGATTTAATTGACAGTATAAAAAAGGTTATTAATTTTCCTAAGAAGTCAACAATAAGAATAAAGAGAATAAAACTGGAAAAGGAACGCAAATCAAAACGGGTTAAAAAGGTAAGGTTTTTCACTAATGTTTTAAATTTCTATCTTTCGGGCGAAAAATTTAGAAACCTCTTTTCTTTAAAATCAACGCTTTTTGAGATAAAGTTAAAAGGTAATAAATTAAAAATTACCGGTTATGGTTATGGCCATGGTAAAGGTATGTGCCAAGATGGGGCAATGGCGCTGGCGGAGAAAGGTTATAATTACAAAGAGATTTTACGCCATTATTATCCAAAAAAGAAAATCTTTAAACTTTATTAATGAAGTTTTTTAAAATTTTTTCTCTTCTCTTAGCAATCATTATTCCCCTTTTTTTTGCCAATTATTTTTTAAAAAATTTTAATACGACTACTTGCTGTTTAGACGGATTTTCTCATCTTTATATTGCCAAGAATGTTATCCACAATGGTGAGTCCTCTACTATTAAAAACCTCGGAACTGTTTGGCTGCCTTTATATCATTTGTTATTAATTCCCTTTGTCTTTTTTGACTCTCTTTATTTCTCGGGCTTGGCCGGTACTTTTTTAAATACTTTTTTGCTATTTTTTATCATTCTTTTAATCTTTAAAATCTTTCCTTTTCCCTATTCCTTTTTTACCTCCCTTTGTTTTCTTTTTTATCCTTATTTAATAATCTACACCATTTCTCCAATGAGCGAATTATTAACGATTTTTTTATTAGTTTTATCTTTTTATTATTTTTTAAAAGATGAGCTCCCAAAGTTAATTATTACCGTGATTCTTGGGACATTAACCCGTTATGAGTTTTATTTGATTGCCTTTTTTCTTTTTTTCTATTATTATTTTAAGAAAAAAAAGATTTTTCTGATTTTCTTAGGTATTTTCTTTTGGCTTTTTTATAATTATCTTTTCTATTCTGACCCCTTCTATTTTTATAACCACCCAGTAACTAAAAATACCTGCGGAATTTTACCTTACGCCTTTAATTTAAAAAATTTAATAAAATTTAATTTAAAAATTTTAAAAGAACTCTTTGGTTATCTACCAATAATCACCTTTATTACCTTTTTTTATCTAATTTATAAAAGATTTTATAAGATTCTTTTTTTAATTCTTCCGTTATTAACTCATCTTTTTTTAGAATATTTTAATATCAGTTTGGGTTACAGTCGCTTTTATTTATTATCCTTACCATTCTTTCTCTTCACTCCTTTCTTTCTTATCAAGGAGTTTAAAAATAAAAATCTTTCGCTTATTTTTACTTTTATAACTTTTATTAGTCTCTTTGCCAATTTTGAAATATTTACTTTGTGGAAAACGGGAAAAAACCATTACCAAGGAAAATTTCCCTATGGTCATCATCTTGATATTAATTATCCTTCAGTAAAAACAAAGATTTTATATTTCAAAAATTTATTTTCAGAAGTTGATTTAAAAAATAAAAAAATTTTAATTCCCTCCTCCCAAGAATTTCAGGTATTTTCTTTTGCTTTAAAGATAAGACCCGAAAATATTTTTGATGCTTATGATAAAGAAATTATAGCTATTATGCTTAATCCAGAAAAATATTGTGACTTTTTGGTAACCGAAAATTTTTTAAGCGATTTTTCTTTTCGCTTTCACAAATTTTTTAAAAATAATTATTACTGTGTTCTCTTTTTAAAAGATAATGAGTATCGGCAAAAAATTTTAAACAATTTCTCTTTTAAAAAAGGTGATGAAAAATATTCGCTCTATTTGAAAAAATAATTTTTTTCTTTACCATTAAAAAAAATGAATATCCTACTTTTCCTCTTTCTCTTTAACCTCACAATTGCCCGACTAAAATATAACGGAGGTGGTGATTGGTATAATGACCCGGAGATAATACCCAATTTAGCCAAGGAGATAAATAAAAGAACCAGTGTCAAAGTGGAAGAAAAGGAAGAGGTTTGCGAACCCCTTTCGGAAAATCTCTATCAATATCCTTTTATCTTTATGACTGGTCACGGTAATATCTTCTTTTCGGAAGAGGAAGCAAAGAATTTAAGGAATTATTTATTGAATGGCGGTTTTTTATATGCCGATGATGACTACGGAATGGATAGCGCTTTCCGAAGGGAAATAAAAAAGGTATTTCCCGATAAAGAACTTGTTGAAATCCCTATGGAATTTCCCATTTTTCATATTTTTTATAAATTTGACAAAATTCCAAAAATCCATGAACATTATGAAGGAAGTCCAAGAGCTTACGGAATTTTTCATAATAAAAGATTGGTAGTTTTTTATACCTGGAATACTAATATCAGTGATGGTTGGACTGACCGGCATAATGACCCATTAGAAAAAAGAGAATTGGCAATAAGAATGGGAATAAATATCTTTCTTTATGCCTTATCTCAATAATTAAAATTGCTGGAAAATACCCATCTTTTACTTATAATCTTCGGAATTTTAAATTTCTTTAAATCGCCAAAATCACTTTGCCAAAGATGACTGAAACGGAAATTAAGGAAATCAAAGATTCTAAAAGAGAGATTTAAAAAGATATTATAATTATATTCCTTTCTATCTTTATGAAAATAAAGAATTGGTATAAAAATTGGAAAGAGCGAGAAATTATCTTTTTCTAATTTATTGCCCAGATAAAAAATAACCTTTCCTTTAAAACTCTCTTCCTTTAGATAATCAACTCTTTCGCGCATTCCTAAAAAGAGATTGTTGCCAAATTTAAAAAGGTTAATGTAATAAAAAAAGCCAAAACCCATTTCTTCATAAACATTTTCTTTTTTATCTTTTAAAATCTTTTTTCCCTCATAAATAATCCCTTTACCTTGTTCGGAAAAATCTTTATCTTCTTCATAGCTACCGGTATGCCACTCTTTTACCCATTCTAAATAACCTTGATAACTACTATCTTTATCTTGGTAATAACCTATTCCTTTTTTGATTTGCGAAAGGTACCCCAAACGACCAATGAGCAATTTATTATCGCTTAAACCCTTAAATTTCTTTTTAAAAAAGAACGAAATATCTTTAATAAAAATTGTGCTTGTCTCTTCGTTCGCTTTTGATTGGCAAGAAAATCTTCTCTTCGAAATTAATTCTTCATAATAATAATTTAAAACTGTATCGCCTTCTTTTGCCAACGAGTATTCTTCAACAAAATTTTCATTTACCTCTTCCCTATTTTCACTAACAGTCAATTTTTCTTTTGAGGCATTTAAATCAAAACCAACCTCAAAATTTTTTCTTTTTAAATAAAAGGAAAAGGGGAAATAAAAAATATCACTTTTTGTCTGAGTAAAATAAGAATTTTTAAAATATTTTTTTTCTAAAGTGTAATCAACATCAAAATCAAAATAATCTCCGGCGGAATCGCCGGCTGAATAGCTCTCATAATAGAAATCAGTTTTTTCGTAAAAAAATTTATCTTCATAAAAATTTTTCTGCTTACCAATTTGCCCTTTAAAACCATAGGAATAATCTTTGCTTTTCTTGGCGATAATAAAAGTGAAACTTTTTTCGGAAGTAAATTCTGTCTCAAAGTTGTTAAAAATTAAGGCATAAGGGAAAAAAATATTTTTATTGACAAAGATTAAAGAGCTGAATTGGGGATTTTTGCCGTCAGAATAAATTGTAAAACCGATAAATCTTTCTTTTAATTCCACAAGATAAGCTGGGTTAAAATAATAATAAGTATAAGGATTTTCCACAAATTCGTTTACCAGCCCTTCTTTTTCTAATAGGGCCTCCGGATAACCAAAAATTAATAATGGTAAAAAAAGAAATAAAAAATTTCTCATTCTTTCCTCCCTTTTTCTCATTTTATCAAAATTTTTGATTTTTGTCAATAAATATTAAATAGTCTTTTCGGCAGCGATAACCACAAAACTTCCTTCTCCAAAGCCTTCCTTTGGTTCTTCTATTTCTTTTATCTCTTCCAAGGGTTTAAAAAGAGTTTGGTAAAAAACAAAATTTTTAAAACCATTCCTTTTTAACAAATCAACTACCTCCTCTACCGTAAAGAAATTAGCATATTTATAAATCTTATGCCCGGCTTCTTTCTTTTCCTGATAAATTTTTCCTAAGGGGCTATTTTTAGCTATTATGCCGATAACTATCTTTCCGTTATCTTTTAAAACCCTTTTGGCTTCTTTTATCACTTCCTCAGGATTTTCCACAAAACATAAGGTAATAATCAAGGCCACATAATCAAACTCTTTATCAGAAAAAGGCAATTTTTCGCCTCTGCCAACAAAAGTTTTTATCCCTCTCTTTTTCGCAATGCTTAACATCTTTTCTGATGGGTCGATTCCATATTCAATTCCTAATGCTTGGGCAAATCTTCCTGTTCCCACACCTATTTCCAATCCCTTTTTACCTTTCGGAATTACTTTCTTTAAAACTACTACTTCGGAAAGATAAACCCACTTATTCTTTTCATACCACTCATCATACTCTTTAAAATGTTTATTAAATATTTCTATCTTGCTCATTTATTTATGATAATCTATTGGTTATATAGGAAATTGTTTTTAATATTATCCGATTACTATTTTTATATTCATTTCGTTCCTCTAATTATGAACAAAAACCCTTCTTTCCCCTCTTTATATTTTTATAAAATTTATCTAAACCATCTTTCTTTTTCCCCCCGAACATCCATATGGATAAAGGGTTTTCTTTTATAATAGCCTAAACCACCAATAAGTTTTGGCTTTTCTTCTTTTAAGTATTCTTCAAATTCATTCGCATAATTATAAAGGATTTTCTTCTCTTTTAATTCTATTCGACCGTTGCCGTCTAAATCTAAGCCAATATCACAGGCACCACCATAAATATGACAGCTATTTCTTCCGCCGCCACCACTATAATTCTGCGCCGGTGTCCGATAAGCAGAATAGATTTTCAATTTAGGATTTTTTATCCCTTTATTTCTTAAATAATCGGTAAAGAGTTGGAGTTTGTATAAAAGTTCTTCTCTTAAAGAAATATAAGGATTGCGATGGGTTATAAAATCTTTTAATTGATACTCAGGGGTCAGATAAATATCTTTAATTTCTGGAGAGATTTTGATAAAACCCTTTATCTTTTTTAAATTGGGATGAGGAGAACTTTTTGGATAGCGACCAATATAAAAATCACCGATTCTTTTTTCCTCATTATAGGGAATTAACCGCAGAAAGTTTATCTTTATCTCTTTTTCCCCATCAGTTATTACCAATTTAGTATTCCAATTTTGGGTATTAAAAATATAATAGATTTCTTTTATACTATCTTCATTGCTCTTCTCAATAACTTCTCCATCCTCATAAAAATAACTGATTGGGTTATAAGCAATAACTTTTATCAAGAGGGTTTCTTGGGGTAGTAAGAAATGGGAGAAAGTAGGCCAATCGTAAGTTAATCCATTAACAATAACCTTTAAAGAAAAGAGATAAAGTAAAAGAAGGTTAATAAATTACTCCTCTTCTAAAATTACAAACTCTACTCGCCTATTGAGAGCCCGACCTTCTTCCGTCTCGTTGGAGGCTATCGGCTTTTCTTCTCCATAACCAACAGCTCTTAAGCGTTTTATATCAATACCGTGTTTTTGAACAAAATAGTTGACAACTGCTTGGGCTCTTCTTAAAGAAAGTTTCTTATTATATTCTTCGCTACCAATATTGTCCGTATGCCCTTGGATTTCAACAATAATTTTTGGATTATCCTTTAAGATTTTTGCTGCCGAATCTAAAACTGGGTAGGATTCCGGTTTGATTGTTGCCTTGTTAAATTCAAAATATATTCCCCGCAAAGTAATAACCATCCCTTTTTTCACTAAATAAAAGTTCTTTTCAACTCCCTTATCTTTTTCAATAATTATTGGTGCTGTTTGGGTAATATAACCTTCGCTTTTCACAATTGCGGTATAAGTACCAACTGGCAATTCTAATTTATAAATGCCAGTTAAAGTATCGGTCTCATATTTAATCTGGGTGCCTTCAATCTCAATTATCGCCTTTAACGGTTTTCGCTCTTTATAATCCAATATCTGACCAGTAATTATTCCAAAGGCACCTTTCTTTGCCAAAGGAATTTCCAAATTCTTTACTTCCCGGGCTTTACATTCTACCGTATAGCTATAAGGGAAATAATTATCTTTGGTTACTTCTAAAGTATAAACCCCAACTTCAATATTATCAATACGAAAACCACCAGTTACTGAATCAGAAAAGACTTCCAATTCTTTTTCTTTTATTTTCACTTTGGCTAATAATGGTTGATTATTTTCTTTGTCAAATACTCGGCCGGCAATCGTTCCGTAC
Source organism: uncultured bacterium (assembly GCA_964505415.1). Taxonomy (GTDB): domain Bacteria; phylum Hydrothermota; class Tepidihabitantia; order Tepidihabitantales; family DTDR01; genus DTDR01. The sequence goes on from CAZDHW010000015.1 coordinate 34,733, forward strand.
TGAATTATTGGTTTTAAATAAACATCAATAGTTGTTGTCTTTTCACCTTCAATAGTTATGGGAATTGCTTCTCGATAATAACCATCCTTTTCAACAAACAAAACATACTGCCCTTCAGGAATCTTTGAAAAGTTATATATACCCGTTAGGGAATCAGAATAAACTTCTTTCACATTTTCAATAGTCAATTTTGCTAAAAGCGGCAATTTAGTTTCGTAATCTAATACCCTTCCCGTAAGAAAACCTTTCTTTTTCGGTGGTTTTCTTAAAAAGTAAGAAGAAAAGGATAAAGATAAATTATATTGAATTTTGGGGATGGTTGCCAATTCATTTGGCCTTAAAGAAAGGCTAAAACCAATATTAAATAAATCGCTTAAACCCAAATTAAATCCCGGAGTAATTCTTACCCGATTGTTATCAAAATCAAAAAGATCCTTCCCTTTTTCACTTTCAATAAATATTTCGCCAAAAATTGATAATCTTTTTGCGGAAACCAATATTCCGCCACCTAATATATGGTATATGGTATCACTTGGATATCTTCCGTATTCCAAAAGGAAAGAAGGCATAGAAGGTAATAAGTCGCTCATTTTTAATTTTAATAACCAAGAATAAGAAAATTTTTTTTCCTTAGGAACCATTATTGGGTTTAATTCCCAAATAGCTTCTCTTGCTTTTATTGGATAAGAAAAAAAACCACCAATTTTTAAAACCGGCAGATAAGGAATTGACAACTTGACATTTAAAACACCGTCATAGCCATATTTTTTAAAGAGTGTTTCTTGGGAAAAATAAGCAAAGGTACTGCCGTAATAACCGCCAATCTCTAAAAAGTCAGTTAGAGAATAAACTACTGCTGGCGCCGAGAGATCAAGATAATGATTCTTCTCTTTTGGATAATATAAAAGATAAGAGCCGATCCTTAATTTTCCACCTTCTCTAATTTCGGCATCTTTTAATAAAAACAAACCATCCGTTGGATAAAAACTATATTGAGAAAAAATTAAAGAAAAAATAAGAAAGAAAAAAAGAAAACCCTTCTTTAACATCTTTCCTCCTTTTTAATAAAATTTAATACAATCTTATTTAAAAACATAAGATAATTTTAAAAAATTTTTTCTTTTTGTCAAATTATAAATTGCTATTTTAATTATTTCAAAAATTGTCAAGTAATAATTTTGTTCTTTTTTTCTCTTGACATTTCTTTTAAAATGGTTAATATATAAAATATGTTTTTTAAAAGAAGATTTTTTAAAGAGAAAAATTATTTTTTGCCTTTAAGATATCTTTGGTATATTTTAATTATTTTAGCACTTTTTTTATTTTACCTTATTTTTAAAATTATTAAATATTTTTAAAAAGGAGGAAAGATGAAATTGCATTATAATTATAAAGATATCTTTAGAAGTCTCCGCCTGGCTTTTTCTTTAAAGAAATTGTCAATAATGACCCTCGCCCTTTTTATTGCTTTTATTTTTTATAATATCTTTAGCTATTTAGCTTTACTAACTGCCCATTATTCCTTTGAGGAAATTTGGAATACCTATCGGTTTTTTCCCTTTTTAAGTGGTTCTTTACCATTTTTCTCTTATATCTTTTGGGCAATTGGAATAATCGGTTTTATTATTATTTTTTTTATTGCCCAAAATGCTGTTACTAAAATAACCTTTGAACAGTTAAAAGGCGATGAATTTTTTGAGGTTAAAGAGAGCTTAAAATATGCTTTTAAAAATTTCAAATCTTATTTCTTCTCCCCTCTCTTTCTCATTGTTTTTATAATTTTGATTATTATTGCCGGTATTATTTTGGCTCTCATTGGCAAAATTCCCTATTTTGGTGATATTTTTGTGGGAATAATGAGCATTCCCGCTTTTTGTGCTTCCCTTTTTATTTTATATCTTCTTATAATTCTTTTCTTCGCTTTGATTCTTTCGCCAATAGTAGTCGGTTGTACTGCCTCGGATACTTTTGATACCCTTTTTGAAGTCTTTTCTTGTGTTAACGAACAGCCGGCTCGGCTAATTTGGTATTCCATTATTTTAAAATTTTTATCATCTATTGGCTTAGTGGTTTTTGGTTATGCTACCTTCTTATCAGTAAAAATTGGGCAAGCAGTTTTATCAATGTTAATCCCTAATAAAATCAATGAAGCCTTTTCTTTAGCAAGTTATTTCATTAAACTTTCACCCCCAGAAAATACCGGCTTTTATAGCCAAATTTGGGCTACTTTATTAGAAAAATTAGGGTTTTCTTCCTTATTAGAGCCAAATGTCTATTTCACACCCAGCAATTGGGGAGTAGCTGTTCTGGGGATCTTCTTCGCTTTAACCTTTTATCTACTTTATCTTTTTGTTTATGCTTATGGGATTAATATATGGACAACCGGTCAGACCTTAGTATATATTAATTTAGTTAAAAAGAAGGATGATAGGGACCTTTTAGCAGAAAAAGAAGAGGAGGAAGAAGTAATTGCACCAATAGAAGAAAAGAAAGAGGAGAAACCGGAAGAAAAGAAAGAAGAGTAGAACTGAATGTTCCACGTGGAACATTTTTAAAAATTTCTTGACTTAACCCCCAATAATATTTATCATACTAATAGTTTTTGTGGAAGGGCTAAATAAGCCCTATTTAAATAAAAATTAGGTAAAAATAAATACAAATATTTAAATTAGGAGGGAAATATGATTAATGTGGAAAGTATTTGGGAAGAGATTTTAAGATATTTAAAAGAGAGAATAACACCCGATGGCTTTCATACCTGGATTGAGCCTATAAAAGCCAAATTAGAAGGTGAAGATTTGATTATTTTGGAAGTACCTAACCATTTTTTCGTAGAATGGATAAGCGAACATTATCTTCCGATAATAAAAGAAGCAATTAAAAAATGTGGAATATCGGAAATAAAATTTGAAATTGTTCCCAAAAAATTTAAGTTTGAACCAGAGACCGAAGAAAAAAAAGTTTTTATCAATTATGGCATAAATATACCGGAAAAATTTACCTTTGATAATTTTGTAATTGGTGAATGTAATCGCTTTGCTTATGCTGCTTGCAAAAGGGTATGTGAAGGTTTAGGAAAGTATTACAATCCATTATTTATTTATGGTGGTGTGGGATTAGGAAAGACCCATCTTATCTGTTCAATTGGGAATTATATCAAAAAGCATTATCCTTATTACCGTATTTTTTATACTTCCGCAGAAAATTTCTTTTTAGAGCTAATACAAGCAATTCAAGAAGGTTGTATTATTGAGTTTAGAAACAAATATCGCTCGATAGATTTACTTTTAATAGATGATATTCATTATCTCATTGGTAAAGAAAGGCTTCAAGAAGAACTTTTTCATACTTTAAATTATTTGCAATCAAGATCGGTTCAAGTTGTGTTTACTTCTGATAGACCGCCCAAAGATATCCCTACTTTAGAAGAAAGGCTTATCTCCCGGCTAAACCAAGGCTTGGTTTGTGATGTTCAGCCACCAGATTTGGAGACGAGGATTGCTATTATTAACAAAAAGACAGAAGAAGAAAAATTTTCTTTAAGAAAAGAGGTTATTTTATTTTTGGCAGAAAGAATTAAAACTAACATCAGAGAATTGGAAGGCGCTTTAAAAAGGGTAATTCTTGCTTCCCAATTACGCGGAAGGGAGTTAACGATAGAAGAAATTGAGAGTCTTTTAAAAGACTTGCTCCAAAAAAAGAATGGTTTTACTATTGAAGATATTGTTAAAGAAGTGGCAAAGGAGTTTAATTTTGAAGAAGAAATACTAAAATCACCCCAAAGAAACAAAAATATCTCTTTGGCAAGACAGGTAGCAATGTATCTCTGTCGAAGATATTTGAGTATGAGTTTATTGGAAATTGGTTCTTATTTTGGTAAAAAGGATCATACTACTGTTCTTTATGCCTGCTGTCGTATTGAAGAACTTAAAAAAAATGATAAAAATTTTGCTGAATTGCTTAACCGAATTATCAATAGATTAAATAATGTTTAAAAAATTGTGAAAATTATGTGGAAAAGATGTGGAAAATGTGGAAAACAAGAAAATTTTCCACATATTAAACATTTTTTAAAAATGAATTTGTGGAATTTTTTGAAAGATAAATTAAAAAAAATTAAGTATTTATTTAATTTTCCACAAATTTTACACGGTAAATTATAAAAAAATAATAAAAAAAAATATTTAAGGAGGAAAAGATGAAAAATGAATATGTGGAAAAGATGGCAAAAGTTCTTTGTTTTTATTCTTTAAAGATTAAAAAAAATGAAATTGTAAAAATTGAAGGAAAGTATAATGCTCTTCCTTTAATAATTGCTTTCTATGAAGAAGTATTAAAATTGGGTGCTTTTCCTTATGTAAATATTATTATTGAAGACATAAGAGAAATTTTTTATAAGCAAGCCAAAAAAGAACAATTAAAATTTATTTTTCCTTTTGAATGGGTAGAATTGAAAAAGATAAATTCCTGGCTAACAATTTGGACAGATTATAATAAAAAATATCTAACAAATGTTCCTTCGGAAAGGATTGCTCTTTTTAGAAAGGCAAGGAAAAATCTTTATTCTCAGTTGTTAAATAAAATTGCCAAAAAGGAAATCAAGTGGTGTGGTACTGCCTTTCCCGATATTGCGAATGCTATGGATGCGGAAATGTCTTTAAGGGAATATGAAGATTTTATTTTTCGTGCTTGTTTTTTAGATAAAAAAGACCCAATTAAAGAATGGAAAAAATTAAGTAAGTGGCAGGAACGATTGGTAAAGTTTTTGGAAAAAAAAGAAAAAATAAAAGTAAAAGGAGAAGATGTGGATTTGGAGTTAAAGGTAAAAAATAGAAAATGGATAAATTGCGATGGAAAAGAAAATTTTCCGGATGGAGAAGTTTTCACTTCGCCGATAGAAGATTCAGTTAATGGTTTTATTAGATTTAGTTTTCCTTGTGTTTACGGTGGAAAAGAAGTTGATGGGGTAGAACTCTATTTTAAAAAAGGAATAGTAGTAAAAGCGAAAGCAGAAAAAAATGAGGATTATCTTTTAGCTTTACTTAATACAGATGAAGGAGCAAAAAGAGTAGGCGAATTTTCTTTCGGTACCAATTACCACATCCAGCGATTTATGAAAAATACTCTATTTGATGAAAAAATAGGAGGAACAATCCACTTAGCACTTGGTTGTTCTTTATTTGAAACCGGTGGAAAAAATAAATCAAGCATTCATTGGGATATGGTTTGTGATTTAAGAAGATCAGGAGAAATATATGCTGATAATGAAATTATCTTTAAAGATGGAAAATTTCTTATTGATTAATTTAAATTGGGTTATTCCGACAGACGTTCAACTTTAATTGCTTTCTTACCTTTTGGACTATCAGCAATTTCAAATTTTACTCTTTCACCTTCTTTCAAAGTCTTAAAACCTTCACTTAAAATATCGGAATAATGCACAAACACATCGCCACTACCATCTTCCATTTCAATAAATCCGTAACCTTTTTTGACATCAAACCACTTTACTTTACCAAACACCTTCTCACCTACCTTTTAAGCCTAAGTTTTTGCCAGGAAGTTTTCCTTCTGGCAAGAGGCTTATTAAAATTTTAACTAAAAAAAGATAAAGTCAATAATTATTGAAATAATTTTAAAAATTGGTTATCATTATTATTATAATAAGGAGGTTAAGATGAGAAATTTTTTTATACCTTTCTTTTTAATCTTTACTTGTAGTTTTAATCTTGACATTTCTGTTAAAAATATTATCCGCCCGACCGGTATCCAAGAACCGGGAGTTTATACTCCGCGGGTGCAGATAAAAAATGAGACCAATGAAGAAGGAACAGCTGATGTTTATTTTGAAATTTTTCAATTTCCTAATCAAAATCGGGTTTATTTAGATTCTCGCTCAGTAACCATAAGCGGTAATACAACCATCCCAATTGATTTTAATCCCCTTGAGCTTAGCGCAGGTATTTATTTAGTAAAATGTTCTTTATACGCAATCAATGATACCAATCTTTCAAATGATACTTTGTCAAGTAAATTAAGAATTTTAGAAATCCCTTTAAACCAATGGTTTTTATGGGATAGTGTCCCTTTGGGCGAAAGAGGTAAGCGAGTGAAAAGTGGTGGCGGAATGACTGATGGCTCAATAAAGAATGAAAAAAGAATTTTTCTTGTTAAGGGAAATAAAACCAACGAATTTTATTTATATGACCCAATTTTTAACGAATGGTCCCGAAAATGTTCAATTCCTTATTATCTTTTGAATCCCAAATATTTACCAAAAAAAGGAACCTGTGTTGCCAAAGCCGGTCAATTTATCTATTTAGCTGTTGGCAATAACACCTGTGAATTTTTAGCTTATGACCTTATTGGTGACAGCTGGACTAAGAAAAGACCGATTCCCTTAGGACCAACTAATAAAACTTTAAAAGGCGGTTCTTCTTTGGCGAAAGGAAAGATAGGTAATAAAGATTATCTCTTTCTTATTAAAGGGAGTAATACCCGCGAATTTTATGCTTATGATATTGCCAATGATACTTGGTTAGAGATGGCATCTACGCCTTATTTAGAAAAAGAAACTAAGATAAAAAAAGGTAGCTGTCTTGCTTCTGACGGAAGGAATATCTATTTATTAAAAGGTGGTGTCAATGAATTCTTTATCTATTTTCCCGATTCTAACAAATGGCAACCTTTAAAGCCGATGCCTTTTTATAATCGCTATGGTGAAAGAAAGAAAGTAAAAGAAGGTGCCTGCCTTGTTTATGAAGGTGGTCACGATGTTATTTTTGCCTTTAAGGGCGGTAACACCAATGAATTTTGGGTTTATTTTGTCAACGGCGATTCTTGGCACGAGTTGCCTTCCTTGCCTTTACTACCTTCTAATAAAAAAATTAAAGACGGTGCCTCTTTACTTATTTTTGCTGGTGGCCTTTTTGCTTTAAAAGGAAATAATACTAATGAAGTTTGGTTTTTCAAATATGATTTTCCCTTACCTTTTATGGAAACCAAAGAAGAAAAGCCAAAAGGGATAAATAAAGAACAAAAAACAAAATTAACCTTTTCCTTATTTGACATTGTTGGGCGAAAAGTTAAATTCCTTAAGAAAGGGATATATTTTGATTTAAAAGATAATAAAATAAAAAGGGTCGTTGTAAGATAAATTTTGACTTTATCTTTCCTTTAATTATAATAAAAAGTGGCAATTATTGTTGCGGAAGGACTTACAAAGATTTACCGCAGCGGGTTTTGGAAATTTAAAAAAGTCTTTGCGGTAAAAAATCTTTCGCTAATAATTGAAGAAGGAGAAATTTACGGTCTTTTAGGTCCTAATGGTGCTGGGAAAACCACTACCCTGAAAATGCTTGTTGGACTTTGTCAGCCAACAAAAGGAACAATCAAGATAATGAACGGCGAACCGCAGTCTTTGGAAGTACGGAAACAGATTGGCTTTTTACCGGAACAGCCTTATTTTTATGAATACCTTAATGGTTACGAATTGGTATCCTTGACTGCCCAGATGTATGGTCAACAAGTAACAAAGAAAAGAATTAATGAAATTTTAGAACTGGTAGGAATGGCGGAAGCCAAAGATGTCTATTTGAAAAATTACTCTCGAGGAATGTTACAGCGAATTGGTTTGGCTTGTGCTCTTATTATCGACCCAAAAATTTTAATCTTAGATGAACCGATGGGTGGTCTTGACCCAATTGGCAGAAAAGGGATGAGGGATTTAATTATTCAATTAAAAAAGCAAGGTAAGACAATCATCTTCTCTTCCCATATTCTTTCTGATGCCGAGATGCTTTGTGATCGTATCGGCATTTTGATAAAAGGGGAGAAGGTAAAAGAAGGGACGATATCGGAGATCATTGGCGAAGAAATCTATGAATACGAGATTGTTTTTACCAATATTTCCGAAGCTCATCTTTGGCAAATAAAAAACTGGGTTAAGGATTTAATAAAAAGCGGAGATAAATTTATGGCAATTTGTGAAAATGAACGCCAAAGGGATGAAATTTTATCTTTTATATCTTCGGTGGGGGGTAATTTGGTTTCCCTAATTCCGCGAAGAAAAAGTTTGGAAGAATACTTTTTTATTTTTATAAAAGAAAAAAGATATGCGCCTTAAAGCCATCATCTTAAACACTTTTATTGAATCTATTCGCGATAGAATCTTAGTCGTTTTATTAGTGGTGGGGCTCATCTTAATGGCCAGTAGTAAATTTATTAAACCCTTAGCCTTAGGAGAGGAAGCAAAGATTATCAAAGATTTGGGACTTTCGGCAATAAATTTTATCTCAGTCTTGGTGGCGATTCTTATTGGTGGGCGGTTGATTTATAAAGAGATTGAAAAAAAGACAATCTATCTGGTTTTATCAAAACCGATAAAAAGATGGGAATTTATCTTCGGAAAATATTTAGGGCAGATGTTATTACTCTTTTTGGTTGTTTCCCTTTTAACAACTTTTTTTGGCATTGTTCTTTTAATCACCGACACGAAGGGCGATTATTCCCTTTTACTTCCCAATTTACTTTTACTTTTTCAACTTTCTATCGTTACCTCTTTGGCAATCTTTTTTTCTACTTTTGCCACCCCTTTAACGGCCTCGGTTTTTACTTTTATTATGTATTTTATTGGTCATCTAACCCGCGATTTAAAAGCTTTAACCCAGATTTCCAAATCACCAATAGTAAAAGTGGTTGCCAATTTCTTATATTATATCTTACCCAATCTTGCCAATTTTGATATCAAAGGAAAAGTCGTCCACGAAATTCCTCTCTTTCCAGCGCAACTCTATTTTCCAATTATCTACGGTCTTATTTGGACCATTGCCCTTTTATATTTCTCTTTTATTATCTTTCAAAAGAAAGATTTTTAAAAATGAGATTTTTTAAAATAATAATTATCTTTGTTTTTTTTCTTATCTTTTTGTTTCTTCAAAAAGAAATAGATAAACAGAGAAAAGTTAGTTTGCGGGAAATTTTATTGCAAGAACTGATGTATTTTCCTAGCGGGAAATTTTTAAAAGAGATGGCTATTGAATATGACAACCTTTTAAGTGATTTTGTTTGGTTACGGGCGATTCAATATTATGGTTTTCATTTGGTTACCGATAGGAAATACGATTATCTTTTCCACATTTTTGATATCTTAACCACTTTGGACGAAAGATTTAGTGGTGCCTATCATTTTGCTAGTTTCTGTCTTGCTTGGGATGCCCAAAAACCGGATAGTGCTATTTATCTTTTAAAACGGGCATTAATCGCTGACCCTTTTAATTGGCAGCATTATTTTGACATCGGTTTTATTAATTATATGATTATTAAAAATTATGAAGAGGCTGGGTATTATTTCTATTTAGCAGCTCAGTTGCCGCAAACCTGGCGGATTTCTGAAAGATGGGCGGCTTTTTCTTACGGGAAGTCACCAAAAAAAGAGTTTGCGGAAATTCTTTGGCAAGATATTTACAATTCCACCGACAATCCTCAGTTAAAAAAGATTGCTAAAAGGGGGTTAAAAGTATTAAAAAGGGAAAAGGATTTGGAATACTTACAAAAAGCCGTTGATAAATTTATAAAAGAAAAGAAAAAGGTACCGGTTTCCCTTTTAGAACTATACAAAGAAGGTTATATTGATTCTATTCCAAAAGAACCCTTTGGTTATTTTTACAAAATAAAAAATGGTAAGGTTATCTACACAAAAAAATAGAATAATTGATGCCAATTTTAATCGGTTAAGAGAAGCCCTAAAAACTGTCGAAGATATAATAAGATTTGCTTTAGGCAACCAAAAATTACTCTCCCTTTTAAGAAAAGAGTTAAAAAAGATAAGAAAGGTGATTATAAAAAAAGAGAAGGAATATCTACCCTTTCGGGAAATAAAAACCGATATTGGTAAAAAATATGAGTATGACCAACCCCATTTAAAAAAAGACTTAATTGACCTGCTCTTTGCCAATCTCAAAAGAGCCGAAGAGAGTTGTCGGACTTTAGAGGAAATCTTTAAAATCAATAAAGAAGAAAGGCTTGCCCAGTTTTTTAAAGAAAAGCGCTTTTTTTTATATCAATTGGAAAAAGAACTTAATAGTAACTTAAAAAAAGAATTAGACTTAAGAGTCTATCCGATAATTGATCTTAAAATTTTGAAATTGAAAAAGAAAGGAGATTATGGTATACTGGCATTAAAATTAATCAAGAATGGGGCCACGGTTTTACAATTAAGAGCGGAAAAAGACTTTAAAACGAAAGAATTTATTGAAATTGGTAAGATTATAAAAGAAAAAATAAAAAAGAAAAAAGTAAAATTAATAATCAATGACCGGGTGGATGTCTGCTTAGCGATAAATGCCGATGGTGTCCATTTAGGAAAGGATGACATGCCGGTAAGATTGGCAAGAGAAATCTTGGGAAAAGAAAAGATAATTGGCAAAACGATAAGAAATATAAAAGAGCTGAAAAAAGCCGAAAGAGAAGGGGTTGATTATTGTGCCTGTGGAGCAATTTTCCCTTCACAAACGAAAAAAGAAGCAAAAGTGGTTGGTATAAAAACTTTAAAAGAAATAATTAAAAAAAGCAGAGTCCCCATTGTTGCCATTGGTGGTATTAATTTGACAAATGTGAAAGAAGTGCTTAAAGAAAAACCCGCTGGAGTGGCCTTCATTTCCGCAATAAAAGATATAAAAAAAATGGCAAAAATCATTAAATGGGTGCTAAAAGATTCTTCCTAAAAGTTTTTTCTTTCTCCTTTGGCACTCTTATCTCCCGGATAACCGGTCTTTTTCGGGAAATGGTTTTTGCCTTTCTTTTTGGTGCCTCTTATGCTACTGACTGTTTTAATATCGCCTTCCGCATACCTAATCTTTTAAGGGATATGTTTTCCGAAACGGCCCTTTCCGCCGCTTTTGTCCCCACCTTTTGTGAAAAAATGAAGAAAGAAGAAAAAAAGGAACTTTCCCTTTTTGCTTCTAACATCCTAAATTTTCTTTTATTAAGTGTAGGAATGCTCACTTTGCTTCTCATCCTTTTTGCTCCTTATGTGGTAAAAATCATTTCTTTAGGCTTTACCAAAGAAACACCCAAATACCTGCTCACCTTAAAATTAACTAAAATAATGCTTCCCTTTCTCCTTTTTATTTCCTTAGCCAGTTGGGCTATGGGCATCCTTATAAGTTATGGTTATTTTTTTATTTCGGCAGTAGCCTCGGCGGTTTTTAATATTGTTTCGATATTAATCCCCCTTTTTACTTATTCTATTTTTTTGAAAGCCCATTTAGAACCTATCTTCTCTATGGCTTACGGAGTGCTTTTTGGCTCAATCTTTCAGTTTCTTTTTCTTTTAATTTTTTTAAAAAAAACTGGTTATCAATACTATTTTCATCTGAATTTAGCCGACGCTGATTTGAAAAAGGTTATAAAATTATATCTTCCAGTGCTTTTGGGTTTAGCCGCCTACCAAATAAATTTCTTTATAAATACCATTCTTATAACCTTTTTGGAAGAAAAAAGTATCACTTATTTAAATTATGCCTATCGGATTATGCACCTGCCGGCTGGTCTTTTTGGGGTTGCGGTTGGAAGTGTTAGTTTACAGGAATTTTCTTTAACGGAAAAAGAAAAATTAAAAGAAAACCTCTTTCTGCCAATAAAAATCAACACCTTAATTCTTCTACCAATAACCTTAGTTTTTATCTTACTTTCTTCTCCTTTAACCCGACTTCTTTATGAACGGGGAAGATTTACTTCTACGGATTCTTATTATACTTCCATTGCCCTTTTTCTTTATAGTTTTCTTATCTTCCCTTCATCGTTGGGGCGGATTTTTGCCTCCTACTTCTATTCCTTAAAAGATACAAAAACCCCAGCCCTTATTTCCTTTTTTTCGGTCTCTTTAAACATCCTACTTAATTTAATATTAATGAAAAAAATAGGCTTCAAAGCCTTTCCCGTAAGTGCCTCAATTTCATCTTTTTCCCAAGCAACTTTATTATACCTTCTTTTAAAAAAGAAAGAAAAGATAAATATTTTTAATAAAGAAAGAAAAAAATTCTTTTTCAGAATTATAATATTATTAATACCCTTTTCTTTTATTATTTATTTTTCTTTCCGATTTTTTGAATTTTTAAAATTGCCCTTATTCTTTTCCCTTATTTTTACCCTTATCCTTGCCTTTCTTTATTTATTCCCCTTATTAAAAAAAGAGCGACTTTTTTAAATTTGACAAAAAAAGAAAAGAAATTAAAATTAATTCATGACCAAAAAGGAGAAAACAATCGTTTCCATTGCCAATATATTTGATAAGTTTATCCATTTTTTACCCGGAAACATTTTGGCAAAAATTTTACTTGAGGCATCTTCACCTTTATTAAAAAAAAGTTGTATAAACAAAGAATATAATTCCAAAAAGATTGGCGAAGATATCTTCTTTATGACGAAAGCCCTACTTTATACGGTATTAAAAACAAAAATTTCTCCTTCTTCTCGCAAGATTTTCCTAAATGCCTTATTTCATAAAGATAAATGGGGTAATCTTC
>CAZDHW010000016.1:0-5799 GCA_964505415.1 uncultured bacterium
TGAAGTGGGTTATTATGATACATCTGGTTATGCAGTTGGTGTCTTTGTTTCTAACAATTATGCCTATATTGCTGACCAAAGTTATGGCTTAAGAATAATTGATATTACCAACCCTCAAAATCCTTCTGAAGTTGGCTATTACCTTACACCAGCAAAGGCTTTTGATGTTTTTGTTTTAAATTCTTATATCTATACTGCCTGTGGTCCAGCAGGAATTCAGATTTATCAAGGTCCCTTAGCAGCCGTCAAAGAAGATTTCTCGCTTGATAAAAAACCAACAATTTATTTTGACCAATCAAATTCCTTTCTCTATATTACTTCGCCAACTTTAGTAAAGGAAATAAAAATTTACAATACCAGTGGTTCCTTGATAAAAAAATTTACCAATTGCCAATCAAAAAGGATAAAAATCTCTTTAGAAAAACTGAGAAGGGGAATCTACTTTTTAAAAATTGACAATAAAAATTATAAGTTGTCAATAATAAAATAAAAAGATAAAAATTATTGAAAAATCAAGCTTTTTTCTTATTGACAAAAACCTTATTTTGTATAAAATATAGCAATGGTTTTTATTCTAAAAAGGAGGAATTATGAAAAAAGCCGAATTAATTGACAAAATCGCCAAGGATGTGGGCCTCACCAAAAAACAGGCAACCGCCTGTTTGGACTCCTTTATTGATGCCATTAAACAGGTGGTAAAAAAAGGCGACAAATTGGCAATACCCGGTTTAGGAATTTTCGGGGTGAGAAAAACCAAGGCGAGAAAAGGTCGCAACCCTAAGACCGGTGAGATTATTGATATCCCGGCAAAAAAGAAGGTATATTTCCGAGCCGCCAAACCCTTGAAGGAACTTTTGAAATAAAAGGAAAGGCCGGATGGGGACGAAAGATTTTTTCAATTTCCCTTATCCGGCCTTTTACCTTAAAAACAACTCCCTTTTTATCTTAGACCAGACAAAATTACCAAACGAAATTTCTTATTTAGAAGTTAAAGAATTAAAAGATTTAGTTAAGGCAATAAAAGAATTAAAGGTTAGGGGAGCTCCCTTATTAGGAATTATTGTTGGCTTTGGTATCTATTTTTTATCATTAAAAATTAGAGATAACTTAAAAGAAAACCTACTTTTTTCTATCAACGAGTTAAAAAATACTCGACCAACCGCCAGAAATCTATTTTATGTTTTAGAGACCTTGGAAAAAATTATAAAAAAAGAAGATAATAATAAAAGGTTAAAAGCAAAAATAAAAAAAATAGTCTTTGATTTTTATGAAAAAGAGAAGAAGAGTTTTTTAAAAATTGCTCAAAATGGTAATAGATTGATTCCCAAAAAGGCCAATATTTTGACCATTTGTAATACTGGCCATTTGGCAACCGGTGGAATTGGTACGGCTTTAGGAGTTATTTTTTATGCTGGGAAATTGGGCAAAGATTTAAAAGTGTATATTTGTGAAACCCGACCACTTTTACAGGGAGCTCGTTTAACAACTTTTGAAATTTTAAACTCTCCTTTTAAAAATATTAAGCCGATTTTAATTACCGATAATATGGTAGGAGCAATAATGGAGCAAATTGATTTGGTGTTGGTGGGTGCTGACCGGATTGCCTTAAATGGCGATACTGCCAATAAAATTGGCACCAAAACTTTAGCTCTCTGTGCCCATTATTTTAAAAAACCTTTCTATGTTGCCTGCCCAATTTCCACAATTGATCAAAATATCAAAAATGGCAAAGAGATAAAAATTGAAGAAAGAAGTTGTGAAGAGATAAAAAAAATTAGAAATTATCTTATCGCACCAAAGGAGATAGATTGTTATAATCCCGCCTTTGATATCACCGAAAATAGTTTAATTACTGCCATTATCACGGAAAAGGGGATCATCTATCCACCTTTTGAAAAAAATATTAAAAAACTTATAATTTAAAATGGCACCCATTCTTTTAAAGATTGGCAATTTTACTTTATATTCCTATGGCTTAATGCTTTTTATCTCTTTTCTTTTAGGCATAAAGATTACCCAAAAAAGAGCAAAAAAATTTGGTATCAAAGAAGATGAGGTGGTGAATTTGGCAGTTGTTATTTTAATCGGTGTTATTGTTGGCGCTCGGCTTTTATATGTTTTTAACCATTGGGACGAATTTAAAAACGATTTAATCGGCATTATTGCTTTCTGGCGCGGTGGGCTTGGTGGCTTAATGTTTTTTGGAGGCTTTATTGGCGGTTTTTTAGCTGGCTTTATTTATGCCAAAAAGAAAAAAATGCCAATTTTAAAAATGCTTGATTCAATTTCACCGGCTTTAGCTTTAGGCGAAGGTTTTACAAGAATAGGTTGTTTTTTAAATGGTTGTTGTTTTGGACGTCCTTTTAAATGGGGTATTATTTTTCCGCCCAATTCTCCTGCCGGTTCAACTTTCCCTTATACCAAAATCCATCCCACCCAGCTTTATTCCAGTTTTTTTGGTTTCCTTCTTTTCTTTCTAATCTTAAAATTAGAAAAAACAAAAATAATTAAAAAGGAAGGACTACTTTTCTCTATCTTTCTTTTCTTCTATGCCCTTTTTAGATTCCTTATTGATTTTTTAAGATACTATGAAGATAATCTAAATTTTTGGACTAATCAATTTATCGCTATTATTTTAATGTTAATTGCCCTTTTAATTTTTATAAAAAAGATTAAAAGTGATTAAAGATTTTTTAAAATCCCTTTATGATTTCTTTTTTCCACCCTTATGTTTTGGTTGTTTAAAAAAGACTGATGGTGAAAGAATCTGTTTTAGTTGTTACCAAAAGATTTTTTCTCAGCCAATTATTTTTAAGAAAAATATCCGGATTTATGCTTTAGGCCCCTACACAATCCCTTTTGTTAATCTCATCAACGAATTCAAATACCAAAATAGAATTTTTATTGCCCAAACCTTAGCCTTAGCTTTAAGTAAGATTATTATAAATGATTATTATCTTAAAGATTGTGATTTTTTAGTTCCCGTTCCTTTACACCCAGCAAGATTGCGCGAAAGGGGTTATAATCAAAGTGAAATTCTTGCCTTAGAGATTTCCCAAATTACCAATATCCCAGTATTAAAATGTTTAAAAAGAATTAAGTATACTAAAAGCCAAACAGTTTTAGATGATAAAAAAAGAAGAATAAATGTAAAAAATGTTTTTGCCTTTGATAAAAATTATTCTTTAGAAAATAAAAAAATTATTTTGATTGATGATGTGGTTACTACTGGTTCAACTTTAAATAATTGCGCAGAGGTTTTATATAAAAATAAGGCAAAAGAGGTTTTTGGTTTAGTCGTTGTTAAAAGTTAGTGCCGAGGAGGGGATTTGAACCCCTACGGCCTTAAAGCCAGTAGGTCCTGAACCTACCGCGTCTGCCAAATTCCGCCACCTCGGCTATATATAAGATTAATTCAATTTAATAAAATGTCAATAATAAAATTTGGGGTAAGATAAAACTTATTTTTTTTCGTTATAATATATATTTTTTCATAAAAAGGGGGAGCAGTATAGGATATAATATCCCCTTTTTTATCTAATTAGGACTTTTTTAAAATAGAGATGCTTTTCCCTTAAATAATATACACCTTTTCTTAAGTTATTATTATTTATCTTTTGACCACTAATATTATAGATTTCATTAAAGGTATTTTTAAGGGCTAATTTTCCTTTTTCCTTATTTATTTTCTCTTGGCCAATATAACTAAGCTCGGTATCAGGTATGGCTAAGGTGGCTAAGGTGGCGGTCACCAATTTTACCACTTTACAATAATAAAGGGTATCAAACCAATATTGAATGATTCGGTCTCTTGTTGAATGGTAATCAGGACAGAAATCATCTTCAAAGACATGACAGGCATTATAGCCATTATTGTAATAGTAATAATGGTCAGAATTTGGTTGCATCTGGGTGCTTCTTCTGATATTTAAACCAATATTATATCTTTGATTAACAACAAACATTGTGTCGCCAAGGGCTCGCGAAGATTGTCTTGTGCCGGTATAAACCCTTACCGAATCGAAATTATTTATCTCACAGGCAATCATATCACAATTAATAACCCCCATAATTGAATCACCTTGATTTCTGGCTCTTTGGGCATGGGCTTGACTACCATAAAGACCAAACTCTTCGCTATTCCAGGCAATAAATTTTATTGTGTATTTAAAGGGAATGTTACTTAAATATTTGGCCGCAATTAAAGTAGCAATGGTACCGCTTCCATTATCGTCAGCACCGGGAGCATAGACATTGGGACTTTCCGAGGTATTATCAATATGAGCACCTAAGATAAAATATTTATAATTGGGATAGACTCTACCTAATTTTACACCAATAACATTACTATCGTTATAAGACTGCCAACTAAAAGGGTCAAAGAGAACTGAATCTAAATTGAAAGATAAGAGATTTTCATAAAAATAATAGATTGCTGTTGAATTCTTGTTAGTGGTTGCGTATCGGGTATAAATAGAATCAGAATCACCCAAGACAAAACATTTCTTTTCACCGCTCAATCGCCTAATAAATTCCGCTAATTCGCTCGGAGTAATCTGGTCAATTATCTGTTGGATTATTGGATTGGGATAGCCAATATTTAAATCTTTCTCCTCTTTTAAAGAAATCTCACTTGATTTTGGTAAAACAATCCTTTCTAAAGATAGATGGCATAACTCAAAATCTCTTAAATATTTCAAATTATCAAAATTAATCTTCATTAAGAATGTATTACCTTCGTTGTATAAGACTTCGCCATATTTTTTTAATTTCTCTTCAATTGAATAATCTTTCTCTTCTTTTGGATAAGTGACAAAATAGAAAGCATAATTCTTTTCTAAATCAATGGGGCTTAAAAGATAATATTCAAAAGAAGAAAGTTTATCTTTTTTATCTTCAGAAATCCGTCCGATAACTGTATTATCAAGCAAAGCACAAGGAATAAATTCTTCAATAGTGGCCAATTGGTCATAGTAAATTGGCAAAAGTATTTTTATTGCTACTAAATATTCCTTACTAAAACCTAAGGTTAAAAAGAGAAATAAAATAAATAACTTCTTCATCTTTTTCTCCTTTTTAAATTAAAAAAATTATACCTAAAATTTTATTTTATTTCAAATGAACTTAATAAATCTGAAAAAATTTTTTTTAAAATATTCAATTTATATAATTTTTTCTCATCTTTTTCATAAATTTTTGATTCTTCTAATTCTTTTAATTCATCTAAATATTTATTAATATTTTCTTTATTTAAAATATCGGGGAATAAAATTTTTGCTAATTCATAAGTATTCTTTTTTTTCTCTTCATAATAATTTCCAGTGTCAATAAAACCAAATGTCCAAGGCATTTCAATGACTGATTTTATTGACTTATTTATAGAATATTTAAAAACAAAAATTAAAATTGGTGCCCATAAAGTCGGCTTTACAAGGGGAAATAACTCCCTTGTGATTTCCTCTAAATGAGCATCAAAAGTTTCTGTTTGTACTTTCCAAATTCTTTCAAAGCTCCAGACAAAAAATCTCTTCCATAAAATTTTTGATATTATATTTTCTTCATCTTTTATCGTCTCAACTGTTATCTTCCAATTATGTGGAAACGAGCGCCATATTATATATTTTAAGGGTGATGTTGGAGCTTCTTCAAAAAATTTAAATATAATATTTTCATTAAAAAGTTCCTCAACATAATAAATTTCTCTTTTTTCCTCTCCCAGGGATATAATTTCCTTTTCTTTAGAAAATTTTCTACAATGTTCTTCTAATTTTTCAAAAAATACCGATATAATCCAACCTT
>CAZDHW010000016.1:5899-29268 GCA_964505415.1 uncultured bacterium
AATTTTCTACAATGTTCTTCTAATTTTTCAAAAAATACCGATATAATCCAACCTTGTTCTTTTTCTTTTAAAATTGTATCAAAAAATTGATAAAAAATTTTTTGGGCGATTGAAAAAATACCATAATTTTTTATTCCGGAATGATGCCAGCTCAACTTCCATATTTTAAAATGAAGATCTAAAAATTTATTAAAAAAATTTGTAGGAAATATAAACCAAATACTTCGATTATAAAAAAATTTATAAAAGGATTCTAAAAGTTTTTGAATATTATTTATTATTTTTTCCTCTTTTTCTTTATCTATTATGCTAATTTTATTTATAAATTGCTCTAATAACCAAGGAGGATGTATTTTAAATTCACTTTGAATAGTTCCGTCATATTTGCTAAATAAAGCTTCATACATTTTAACTAAATCTTCATCGTCGGCTTCGGCTTCTTTAATAAACTTTTCAATATCATAATGACTAACTTCTTCCACCCAATTGTAAATGTTAGTTAAATTTAAAATAGAAATAAATGTAATTAACACAATAATAACAACAGTTATTTTTGATGAGAATAAAAAGAATGGACTAATTAGAGCAATAAATAAAATACCTAATAATGGAAAAAATAAACACCGATTGAAATGCTTTTGTAATTTTTTATAAAATTTTCTATTTAAAATACTTTCAATATCTTCTCCTCTGCTTTTATCTTTTATTTTTCTAATCTTTTGGTAAAGATTCAATAAGAAACGAACACAAATAGTTATAAGTCCGAAGAAAATAGGTTGAATATATCCCCCAGAATGGAAAAAGGAAATTTGTTTAGAAAAAATTTTATCAATTAAAATTGCGATGATGGTAATAATTAAAAATAACCAAAGCAGACATATTTTATATTTTCCCAAAAATTCTTTTAATTTTTTCATCGCTGTTTACCTATTTAAACTATAAAATTTTTAAAATAAAAAAATTCAAATTTTAATACTAAATCAAACAGGTTAAGCACATTAAAAGACAAAAGAAATTTTTTAATTCTTTTTTCTGCTAATTTTACATATTTTTCATTTATTTCGTATCCAACATAATGTCGTTTGGTCTTTATCGCAGCAATTGCTGTTTGACCGCTTCCTATCTGGCTGACTCTGCAGGAAATGTTCATATACTTTTTGTAAATTCAAGAAATTCTTCTTTAGAAATTGTCCTTTTTCTTCCTAAGTTTTCTCTTGAAAATGTATCTTTAGAAAAAAATATATTCATTGATATCTCTTAATATCGGATTTTTGGCAGAAAACCAATTCTCCCAAGCTGTCGATGGACTACCATTTTTTCTTCTGTTCTTTCGCATTTAATCTTCCCTCCATAAATCAATCCCCTTCTTATCGGATTTGCGAGTTTATATAATTTAATAAATTTTTTAACAATTGTCAATAATTCTTAAATTTATCTAAAAATTTCTTTTTAACCGATGGCACCCCATTTTAGACATTTGCCAAGAAGAAAACCTTGGGTTGGGTATTTTCCTTTTTTAGATTGGTTCCCCCAATATTGATTACCACCGATTCCAGAAAGATATTCAAAATTAATTAAAAGTCAATATGTGGATGAGAAATATTTTTATTTTAAGTATTTCAAAGGAAGCCTTCGACCTAAAATATCGTATCTTATAAGCTTTGTTTTCTTTTTTGTCTGGTCCTTAATTCCCGTAGTAACAATTGTTAATGGCTGGTCTAAAATGCTGTCTAAAAGTAAATGGTTATGATAGGAACTACCGGTACGATAGTCAATTAGATAGGTATTGGGAAGAGCATTATTTGTTACGTAGAGATAAACCCGTGCCTCATAACTACCGCTGCCTAAGCCAGAATATTCTCTTGTTTCATAGCCTTGCCAAACCATATTTGGTTCCGGTGGAAAATTACGGGTAGCAATTTTAGTCACCGTATCACTCACCTGAGTTAACAGCTCAGTAGCACCATTATAAGTATTATATCTAATACTATCAACCCTTACTCCCAAAGGAATTTTTATCGCTAACCAGCCGCGGCCAGTAGCAGAGTTATTAAAGGTTCCTTGAATCAGAATGGTAAAATATTCGTTAATGCCTACTTGTTGAGGTTGATTAACATTATCTAAATAAAGGCAGGCAAAAATAAAAAGGATTAAAAAGATTAAATATTTTTTCATTTTACCTTCTTATTATTTTAATATTTTTTCTTTTATTAAACAAAAAGAAAACGCCTCTTTGGCTTAAGCTCTTTATTCTTCTTCCTTGGATATCAAAAAGATGAAACCCTTCTTTTAGTTTTTCTTTTTTCTCTTCTTTTATTGCCGAAAGGGGTTCTTCAATTGTCAGTAAGGTATCACCCACACCAAAATATTTCGTATTTCTCTCACCGCTGGGCCAAAGAACAATTAAGGAATCAAAATTGGGACTATTGCCTAAACCAAAATGGGCAACTAAAGAAATTGAAGATATTTCAACTAATTGGGTAGTATCATTACGATAAAGATAAAGTTTTGTTCCGATACCAACTTTATTACTCTGACAGCCAAGCAATTTTACTTTAAGATAATGGAAATAATTCCCACCACTGTCCCTCATCAAAGCATAACCATTACCAAAATGACCAGTAAGAAAGGCATCTAAATCACCATCATTGTCAAAATCACCCCAACTACTAACGAAAACATCGGCAGGATTGGCAATATTTACTTGACCAGCAACATTAAAAAAAGGAGCCGAATAGCCCATATTTTTGTAAAGCCGATTAAGATTAACATGATTAGTGGTAAAAATATCTAAGAGCCGGTCGTTATTAAAATCAATAAAGATACAGGTCCGACCATCGCCAACATCGCCGACACCATAAAAATTTGTCCGGTCTAAAAAAGTTCCGTTTCTTTGATTTACATATAAACAATTTAGCCCACCACCGAGATTAGTAAGGTAGAGGTCTAAATAGCCATCATTATTAAAATCGCCAGCAGTTGCGGTTTGACTGTTACCTAAATTACCCACATTTGCTTGACTAGTGACATCGGTAAAAGTCCCGTTCCCATTATTTCGGTAAAGTTTATTTTCACCGGAGCGGAGAAGATAAATATCAGGATAAAAATCATTATTATAATCAAAAACACAAGCGTTTGTTGCGTCTTCAAAAGTATAAACCAATTGGAAACCGCTAAGCGTTTGTTTATAAAGACGCGACTGGGTGCCTACAGTTAAGATATCTAAATAACCATCAAGATTATAGTCAAGAAATAGGGCTCGATAACCACCAAGGGAAATACCTAAGGAATCAGCTACCTCACTAAATGTGCCGTCACCATTATTTCTAAATAGATAAACTTCGGCACCATTGGAGGTAGCTAAAATATCCACATAACCATCATTATTAAAATCACCAGCAACTACCGATATAAACCCATAATTAGTAAGTCTTGCTGAATCAGTAATATTGGTAAAAGCTACGCCGTAATTATTTTTAAAAAGATAGACCCTCCCTCCCGGATCAAAAAGGATGTCTAAATAATTATCATTATTATAATCAAAAAAGAGGCAAGTAGCTCCAAGCCCACCAGGAACATTTATCCCCAATTCCGCGGCAACATCACGAAAGCGAATTTGTTGAGAAAAGGCAAAAAAGAAAATTAGTAGGGCAAATTTTAAATATTTCATCTTAAATTACCTCACAATAACCATCTTTCTTTGGATTTCTTCTTTTCCTTTTATTTTCAAGAAATAGAGACCACTTTTCAGGAAAGGAAGATTGATAACACTATTTTCTTTTAGATATTGCTTTTCTTTAAAAACAATCCGACCATTAGCATCGTAAATAGTAATAAAATATTCACCAGCAGTATTTATTTTTAAATGGGTTTTTTTTCTAAAATCATTCGCTTCTTTTATTTCCGAAAGACCGGTATAGTAAATGAAAAAGCCGCCATAGGTAGTCCCATAACCATATTCGTCGCCTGCTGACCAGACATCGGTTGTTACTCCGCCGTAGCCAAATTTAGAAAGCATATCATAATAACCATATAATCTTAAATTCTGACCCATGTCAGTTTTTAAGGCAGTAAATTGATAACCATTACCAACAAAAATTAATTCTCGACCGATATGAACATCTTCAATATTCGCTTCTAAATCAACTGTTCCAATAATTTGGGGAGAGGCAGGATTAGAGATATCAATTGTGTGAACACCGGCTGCCCAATCAGCCACTGCAATTATCGGTAGATAACGAAAACAATCAACTCCCCGACATTGATTGGGGGTAGAATATTCAGTAATTAAAACTGGATAAGTCAAATCCCTCACATTTAAAATTCCCAAGTCTCTCTGAAGCGGTTGTGTGCCACCCCATGGGTCATACCCACCAGCCATAAATAAAATGGTATCATATTTAGTAATCTCTATGGCTACCCAAGTTTGCCAAAAATATTCGCCAAGTGCTCTTATCCGTTGGGGATCAGCAACATTTAATATTTTTAAAGTTGTTGTTCGACCTTCTGAAGCCAAAGGGAAGAAAACTATAGTGTCTTCTACATAGAATTGGTTACCACCGGCATAACCACGCCACATCTTTGTTCCTACCCATTGAGGATTTCGAGGATTGGAAACATCAACAATGGCTAAATAACAAAACCAAGGAAAACCCCTCACAACTAAATAGATATAATTATTGGAATAGAATATACCTCCGATATCGGCTCCCAGGGTATTAGAAGGGATTGACTCTAAATATCTATCATAGTAGGCAATTTCGGTAATATTATTTGGCTGAGAAATATCTAAAATCCTAAGTATTCCGTAGCCATCATATAAATAGGCAAAAGTATCTTTCACTGTTAGATAATAGGGATTCCCTAAATAGATATAATAATTAATAAGTTGGGGATTATAAGGATAGGTAAGATCAAAAAGGACCGCCCCGGCTAATGCTTGGTCATAAAGTTTTCTATTAGTCCTGTCGATATAGGTAGCAGTTGACCGGATATTTAATTGATTAATAAGTTGAGGATTTTGAGGGTCAGAGACATCATAAATCCCTAAGCCGTAAATATCACTCACAAAGGCATAAAGGGTATCGCCAAAATTAACCACATTTACCCTTTGAACATCTAAAAACTCGGTTGCCTGAGAAAGCAATCTCATATTTCTTGGGTCAGCAATATTAACAATATAAAATCCATAATAACGGGCACCAATATAAGCAAGGGTATCTTTTATAAAAATTTTCATTCCCCGACGAACATTCCCACCGATATAAGAAATAACTTGGGGATGCAATGGGTCAGAAATATCATAGGCGATAAGTCCGGCAGTATCTCCTGGGTCGTAATTGGTAACAAAGGCAATATTTTCTTTAATAATAATATCCATTAACCAAGTAAAAGAGTTCTCGTTAGCAACAATTTGGGGATTATTGGGGTTAGCGATATTTACCACATAAAGTCCGCCGGCTCGGGTAGTAATAAAAGCAAAGGTATCTTTTAAAGCAATGCCGGTAGCGCCCCAACCATAAGCAGGATTATAAAGGGGATCTTCAAAAGGTAAATAGGTAGCATTTAGCCATTTTGCTTGATTAATATTACTAAAATTAAAAATCACTAATCCCCTATCTGCCGAAGCACAAAAAATTAAGGTATCTCTAATCTCAAAATCAAAGATATAACCAGGACCAGAAACTTCTCTTACTTTTGTCAAGGTTTCTTGGACATTAAAGATATAGAAACCACCACCGGAAGAAAAAAGAAAGTAGTTCTGATAAGGAGCCACCTGCCAACCACTCATATTCACCCAACCACCGGCTAAATTGTATTCACCTATAAGAGTAAGATTAAGTGATTCTCTTTTTGACCAATTGGGTAAAGGAGCAAAGTTTTCTTTCAAAGGAGAATTGGAAAAAATTGGATTTACCATAATTGTTCGCGAAGGGATAGGTTCAGCAGTAATTAACGCCCGATTAAAATCAATGTTTAAATTAAATAAAAATAAAGAAATAAATAAAAGCATCGTTTCCTCCTTTTAAGTTAAATTAATTTCTTTACCCATTGACCAATAATACTCAAACCCAACTCTCATTAATTCAATAAGAGCCGGGTGGGTAAACATAAACATTACCACCTCCTCTTTATCTTCGCCGAATAAAGAGAAGGCAGCACCTTTATCGTCAATCAACATCATGTTTAATGGTAAATAATCAATCTTTCTTGCCTCTTCTCCCATTTTTATCAATTTTTTTACATAAGCAAACACCTCTTCATCAGCTAAAAAATTCTCTTCATAAAGGCAACGAACCCCAATCTTCTTTTTTAAAGCCATAAGCTCAATATCATAAGCTTCTTTTAGTCTTTCTGGTGTCTTTTTTAATATATATTTACAGAAAATTAAAATTTCTTTCTGAGCATTTTTTACCATTAAAGTCAAAAACTCGCGTGCTTCCTTGCCTTTTAACACATCTATAAATTCAAAATTTATTTCTCGCTTTTTACTTTTTTGATAAATCTCTTCCAATTCTTTTAATAGAGAAAATTTCGCTTTTAATTCTTTTTCTTCTTTTTCTAAAATTTTTCTTAATGCGAGATTAGGAGAAATAGCCAAATAATATTTTATTCTACCTCGCTTTTCAACACAAAGTCCCAAAGCCATTAATTTTTTTAAAACCAGATAAATCTGGGGGCGGGGAACATTGATTTTCTTCGCCAAATCACCAACCTTAGCTTCACCAAATTTTAATAGGGCACTATAAACCTCGGCCTCGTAATTATTCAAACCAAAATTTTTTAAAATCGTTAATAAATCTTTTTCCATATTGTTAGTATAATAAAAACTAACAAAAAGTCAAATTGTTAGTAAAGGTATTTTAAAAGTGGCTGGAAACGATATTTATTGATAAGATTAACAAAATCTTCTATTAAAAAGGGATTGGTTGGTGAATAATAAAGATGACTTTCACAAAGACAATCAGAGGAGCCAAATTTTTTAATGGTAAGAAAGTTAATCTTTTCTAAATCCTTAGCAATCTCACATTCAAAATTTCTTTCACTTCTTATAGAAATCACTTTTAAATTAACTAAATAATCAACTAAATAATCAATATGCCACCTCTTCTTTTTCTTTCTTCTTAAATGCCTTTCTATTCTTTTTTCTAAATTTTCCATCGCCCTTCCCACATAAACATAATAACCTTTCTTAAATATTATTCTTCCCAACTTGCCAACTAAAATTTTTTTATCTTTTTTTAATTCACCAACAAGAAGATAATTGCCCCTATCACTTTTAAATCTTTCAAATACTTTCCAAGGAATTTTAACCTCCCTAATAAATTGACATCTTAAATCTTTATCCACTTTCACACTAACCGCTTTTATTTTGATCTTTTTTCTTAATTTATAAAGGGAAAAGGCAAAAGCAAAGTCGGTATGAAAATCAGGTAAAAAATAATAGATTTTTGGTGAATAGATAATCAATAAAAGATAACCATTATTTTCGGCTAATAAATAGAGATGATTTCTTGCTCGCTCACTTACGGCATCGGGGAAAAAGGCAATTTTCTTATAAAAGAGGGTACAAGATTTTACTTCTAAAGGTCTTTCTTTATTATTATCTTTTAATAAAAAATCTATCCGCCGATTTTTTATCTTGGCTTCTCTTTTTATTATTTTTTTACCGGTTAAATCTTTTATCTTATTTTCTTTAATAAGTTTTTCTGCCAGTTCATTGGTATAATTGGTATTAAGTAAAATAAAATCACCATCTTTTTCTGCTCCCCAAATAATGTAAGGAAGGGTATTTTTCTTATTTATCTTTTCTAAATATAAAATTCTTTTCGGCAACAAAATCTCCCACAATCTCCCCGGATTAGGCAGATAGGCTTTCACTTTTTTATTATCAACCAAACATTTGCAGGTAAAACGGTTAAGCCTTTTTAAAAAAATTCCTTTAATAAATTTCATAGCCAATTTTATCTTTTAATTTTTTTCTTTTCAATAGTTGAAAATTTTTAAAATTTTATTATATTTTTAAATTATGAAAATTATTGTTTTAGTAAAAAGTTGTCCGGAAACTTCCGAAAGTGAAGTAAGAATAACTAATGATGGTAAAGATATTATTAAAGATCGATTAGTCTATACCATTAACGAAGCGGATAATTATGCCTTAGAAGCCGCTTTAGTTCTAAAAGAGAAATACGGTGGTGAAATTACTTTAATAACCTTCGGTGATAAAAAAAGTGAGGAAGTTTTAAGGATGGGTTTTGCTAAAGGTGCTGATTACGGAATAAGAATTGAATCCGAAAAAGAGATAAAGGACCCGTTAACTATTGGCCAGATTTTCTTTTCGGTGATAAAAGGTCTTGAGTTTGATTTAATTTTAACCGGGGTAACAAGCAGTGATTATGGCTACGGTATTATTGGTACTGCTTTGGCAAGATTTTTGAATTTGCCTTTCGCCACTTTAGTAAAAAAAATAGAAAAAGAAGATAATCATTTTCTAATTGAAAGAGAATTGGAAGGTGGTCTGATTGAAAAGCGAAGAATAAAATTGCCCTGCCTCTTGACAATCCAAACGGGTATTTATCCTTTAAGATACGCTTCTATTTTGGGAATTAAAAAAGCCTTAGCTAAGGAGATAAAATTAATAAAGCTTTCCGAATTAGGCATAGAATTAAAAGAGAAAATCCAACTGGAAGAATATTTCTTACCTAAAAAAGAAAGGGAGACCATTTTTATTCAAGGTAATAACGAAGAAGAAATTGCCGAAAATTTAATGAAAATCTTGAAGGAGAAGAATTTCTTATGAAAGAAGTAATTGTTTTTATTGAACATCGTTTGAACGAAATTTTGGAAAGCAATTTTGATGCTTTAAGTTTTGCCTACCGTTGGCAAGAATTGAATGGCGGTGAAGTCTCTTTATTAATTTTAACGAGCGAAGAGAAAAAAGAGATTTTTAACAATTTAAAAGGGTTAGGAAACAAAATCTATCTCTTAAAAAATAAAATCCTTGAAGAATATCACCCAGAAATTTATTTAAATACTATAAAAGAGTTCTTAAAAGCAAAAGAAAATTATCTCTTGGTTTTTTCCCAAACAGCCAATGCCTATGAACTGGCACCGTCCTTAGGTGCCGAATTTCTTATTCCCGTCGTTACTAACATCAATGGCTTAGAAAAAATTGATGATAAAATCTATCTTATCCGTTATTTTTATGGCGGAAAAATTTGTGGAAAAATTAGTGTGGCTAACGAAAAATCTTTAATCTTAACTATCCAAAGCGGAGCTTTTAAATTTGAAAAGAAAGAATTTTCTACCCTCCTTGAAGAAAAAGAAATTTCTTTGCCCATCTCAAAAAATACCGAAATTTTAGGTTACGAAAAAGCGGAGGTTGGTGAAGTGGATATTACCCAAGCCGAAGTGATTATTGGTATCGGCCGGGGAATAAGAGACCAAAAGAATTTACCAATGGTTGAAGAATTGGCAAAAAAATTAAACGGCGTTCTTGCCGGCTCCCGACCAGTAATTGATGCTGGTTGGTTACCCAAAGACCGACAGGTTGGTTCTTCAGGAAAAACCGTAAAACCAAAACTTTATTTGGCCTTAGGAATTTCTGGTGCCTTTCAACATGTTGCCGGAATGAAAAATTCTGATTTGATAATTGCGATAAACAAAGATGAAAATGCTCCCATATTTTCGGTTAGCCATTACGGTATTGTTGGTGATTTGACAAAAATTGTTCCCGCCTTATTAAAGAAACTCCAATAAAAAATTAATTTTTTATTATTTTTAAAATAGCTTTTAAAATAAAAGGGCAGGGTCTTTTTTGACCCTGCCCCAAGGAGGCGATAGAGAGAGGAGGAGGGGAAAAATGAAATTATTGAATATTATAATATAAATTAATATAAAAATCAAGGGTTGATTTTTCTTTTTTGAAGATTATAATTTATTGATGAGGAAACTAAAGATTATTATCTTTCTTTTGGTTCTTCTCTCTTTTTTAATTGGGCTTTATTTCTACCCCAAGATGCCCGAAAAAATGGCAACCCATTGGAATAAATATGGCCAAGCGGATGGTTATTCAAAAAAATTTACCGGTACTTTTTTAATTCCTTTTATTGCTCTTATTATTGCTATTCTTTATCTTCTTATTCCCCAAATTGACCCTTTAAAAAATAACCTTCAGAAATTTATAAAATATTACGATATCTTCTTTTTGATTTTCTTTCTCTTTTTTATTGCCCTGCAATTTTTTGTCTACCTTTGGAATTTAAATATTAAAATAAATCCTAACCGCTTTTTCCCAATTGGTTTAGGCGTGCTTTTTATATATACCGGTATCCTTTTAAAAAATGCCCGAAGAAATTGGTTTGTCGGCATAAGAACCCCTTGGACCTTAAGCAGTGATGATGTTTGGCAAAAAACCCATTTATTGGGAAGTAAATTATTTGTGATTACGGGGATAATTTCCTTTCTGGGATTTTTCTTTTTTCAATATTCTTACCTTTTTATCTTAATTCCTGCGCTTACTTTTAGTTTTATTTTAGTTATCTATTCCTATTTTCTTTACCAAAAAGAAGGCAAATGAAGGTTATTGGCATTGATATTGGCGCAGCCAACACCAAAGGCGTTTTGTTTGACAAGGAAAGTAAAAAGATTTTGGCTTGCCAAATTTTACCCACCCAATTTCAGCCAAAAGAAATTAGTCAAAAGATTGTAAAAGAATTAAGTAACAATTCAAATTATCCGGTGATTACCACCGGTGTCGGTAGAAATTTAATTGCCCACCACAAATCGGTTACCGAAATTACGGCCGTTGCTAAAGGGATAAATTTTTTATTACCCGAGGTAAGAACGGTCTTTGATATCGGTGGTGAAGATATTAAAATTATCAAGGTTGATGAAAATGGTAAGGTCATTGATTTTATTATGAATGACCGCTGCGCTTCGGGAACGGGCAGATTTTTTGCTAATTTAATAAAATCTTTAGGCATTACTTTTGAAGAATTTGATAAAAAAGCTTTAGATTATAAAAACCCAGCCCTTATCTCCCATCTATGTGTGGTGATGGTGGAATCGGAAGTTCTTTCCAAAATTTATCAAGGAGAGAATTTAAGCGATGTCCTTTTTGGTGTCTGTTTGGCAGTAGCCAAAAGAATTATCAGTTTAGGGCAAGGAATAAAAATTGCTGAAAAAATTGCTCTTACCGGTGGTGTTGCCCAAAATCAATCGTTAAAAAAAGCCCTCGAAATCCTTTTAGGAAAAGAAATTATTGTTCCCCAAAATCCTTTAATTGTGGCTGCCTTAGGTGCTTGTTTGTTTTAGAAAATTATTCGGTAAAGAAAGAACGGACAAAATTTAAAGCGTCATCAAGATTGGTAAAAACATAGGTTTCTTCATCCTTTTCTCTCTCTTCTCTTTCCTTTAATATTTTCCCTTTATCAAAAGTAGCTTCAATTATCCGATCAATTTCTCTCATCATTTCTTCAAACTCTTCCTCACTTTTCTCTTCTTTCCAAGGTTCTAACTCTTCATCAATTCCTTTTGCTTGTTCTTGGGCCGATATCCTTGATAATAAAGCAATAATCCGACTCATAATTTTTAATTGTTGTTTTTGGGCTTCGGTTGAAGGAAGGGAAGATGATTTAGGATAACGGAGTCTAACAATCCAGCCGTTCTCTACTTTTTCAATCTCGCACACTTTATTGTAATTGAATAATCTAAACATAATTAATTATAATTAAAAAATTAAAAATATTCAATGAATGCTTTGACTTTTTATCACTTTTGGCTATAATTGAAAAATATGAAAAAGTTTCTTGCTTCTTGGGGCCCAGTAATTTTGGTGGTGATCTTTTTAAGGTCCTTTATTGTGGAAGCCTTTATGGTACCCACTGGTTCAATGGAAGAGACTATTTTGGTTGGTGATTTTTTACTGGTAACAAAATTTGATTACGGAGTAAAACTTCCTTTTTCTAATAAAGTTATTATTCCTACGGGAAAAGTAAAGAGGGGGGATATTGTTGTCTTTCGTTATCCCTTAGATCCAGATATGCCTCAACCGGAAGAAAAATATGTTCGCTTTTTTCCTAAATGGTTTCCCCTCTTGCCTATCTATTGGTCAAAGGAAAAGAATTTTTTTGTCTATTACGCCCCGAGAAATTTTATAAAAAGATGCGTCGCGGTCAGTGGTGACACTGTGGAAATCAGAAATAAAAAACTTTATGTAAATGGTATTTTACAAAAAGATACTTTTGCCACTTTTAAAGATTATTTTGTTACTCCGGGTCTTAGTAATAAAGAGCGGGAGGAATTTAATAAAATGTGGTTAGATTTAAGTTTTATCAAAGATAAAAATCTGGGAATTTTGGTGAGAGACAATTTTGGTCCCGTAGTAGTTCCCGAAAGTTGTATCTTTGTAATGGGTGACAATCGGGATAATTCTGAAGACTCAAGATTTTGGGGTCCTTTACCTATCAAATATTTAAAGGGAAAGCCGTTAATCATTTATTTCTCCTCGGATGCGGCTCCCAATTTATTAAGAATAATTTTTTCACCTTTTAAAATTCGTTTTTCCCGTATTGGTCGGGTTTTAAGATAATGGATTTTTTTGAAGTAATTGAAAAAAGAGTTTCCGTAAGAAATTTTAGTGAAAGAGAGGTTGAAGACGAAAAGATAAAGAAAATTTTAGAAGCCGCCCAAAAGGCTCCTTCTTGGCAGAACCGGCAACCGTGGCATTTTATTGTTGTCAAAGATAAGGAATTAATAAATAAAATAAGTAGTTTTCGCCCTTTAACTTTAAATATCAACATCTTTCTTAAAAAAGCACCCGCGCTCATCGTTTTGGTCTCTAAAAAAGAATTATCCGGCAGTAGAGCGGGCTTAGATTATTTTTTAGTTGATTGTGCCATTGCTATGGAACATCTTATTTTAGCCGCCACTGCTTTAGGGTTGGGAACTTGCTGGATCGGTGCTTTTGACGAAAATTATTTAAAAGAAATTTTAAAGATACCAAAGGATTTTAGAATTATTGCCTTAACTCCTTTGGGTTATCCAAAAGAAGAGTCCTTTTTGGGAAAGGTAGTAAAAACTTATGCCCAGAGTAGAAAAAGAAAACCTTTATCGGAATTTGTCTTTTTGAATGAGTGGGGAAAGAGATGGGAATTATAATCTTTTTTCTTTTAAATATCGCTTTTTTACCAATAGATAGCCTAAAACCCCATATGAAAGGTTACGGTCTTTCTACTTTTTCGGGAGTTTTGCCCGAAACCTTTTATTGTGAAATCTTAGATATTATGAAGGATGTTGAACCAAAGAGGAATTTAATTATTGCCAAGCTGAGTGGTGCCAATTTAGAAAAAACCGGTATTATTGCCGGTATGTCTGGTAGTCCGGTATTTATCAATAACAAATTGATCGGTGCTGTTGCCTATGCCTGGGAATTCCAAAAAGAGCCAATTTGTGGAATAACACCAATTTATGAAATGCTTTATCCGGAAAGTTTCCCCAAAATAAGAGATTTGCCCCAAAGAAATTTTAGCCTGCCAATTGCCATTAATACCAAGTTGAGTGAAAAAGAAGAATGTTTATTTAACACTCTTTTTCCCAAAAATATAAAACCTTTGTTTTTACCAATGGGCGGAAAGGAAACCATTGATAAGGAGATTAAAATTGATTTGGGTTATCCGGTTGGTGGTTCACTTGTTGATGGTGATTTAAAAATTGCCGCAATTGGCACATTAACTTATATCTCTAAGGATACTATCTATGCCTTTGGTCATCCCTTTTTCAATTTTGGCAAGTCAGAACTGCCTTTGATTTTAGGAAAAATCCATTGCGTAATTTCGGCTTATGACAATTCTTTTAAACTCTTTTCGCCGGTCAAAGAGATTGGTAAGATTTCCTATGATTACCAAACGGCCATCAAAGGTATTTTAAATAAAGAAGCAAAAAAGATACCCTTAAAAATAACAATTAAAGATGAAAAAAAGAAGGAAGAATTTTTCTATCAGATTGCTAACCATTATAAATTAATACCTATTTTATTGCCAATCTGCCTTTCCTCTTCTTTTTCTTCTTTCACCGTCGGTATACCTTTGAATTATACCATCAAAAATAAAATCAGGTTAAAAATCTCTTTAAAAGATAAAGTAGAAACCTTAGAATATGAAAAATTACAAGTAAGCGATGAGCCGAAAAGTTTTGATATCTTTAGTTTTTTTGATGATTTAAAAAATCTTTTAGAAAATCCCTTTGAGAAAGTGGAAATCAAAGAAGGAGAGATTGAAAGTTATTTTATTAAAGAGAAAAAAACTTTAAGGATTTTAGATATCCTTTTAAACAAAACAGTTTTTTATCCCAATGATTCTTTAATATTAAAAATTATCTTTCAGGATTTTCAAGGAAAAATTTTTGAAAGGGAATTTAAAATAGAATTGAATTTAAATCCTGGTCAATATTCTTTATTTGTCGGTAATTTAGAGGATTTCTTTTCGCTCTTCCCCTTAAAGGAGATTGAGAACTTTTCCTCCCTTTTAGATAATATCAAAATGAAAAAGAAGGGGAATCTTTTAAAATTAGCGATCTATTCTTCAAAAAAGGGTTTTTATTTAAAAGATAAGGGCTATTCTTTACCCCTATCACTAAAAAGGTTAAAAGAGAAAAGCCAAGAAGAAGTTTCACCATTTACCTTACATTATGAAAATGATTTTTCTTTTGATTATTTTATTACCAATTCTAAAACAATAAATATGGAGGTGAAAGAATGAGTATTTTAATATTTTTTCTTATTTTTCAATCAAAAAGCTATCAAGTAATGTTAGATAAAGATTCAATAATTTATTTAAGCAATAACCTGGAGGAAGTTTTATCTTCAAAAAGTAATTTTATCTACGATTTTCTAATCTTAAAAGGTGAACCTTATTTTACTGACGGAAAAAATCTCTATCTTAAAGATAAAATAATTTATCAAGGTGAAAATAAAAATATCTTTGCCTTAACCACTGATGGGAAATATTTCTATTTTGGTGTAAATCCGGAAAGTATTATCTTAAAAGGCGAAAAAGAAAAAATAGTAAAAGAATATAAGATTCCGGCAAGCAATATTTTAAGATTAGTTTCCACAAAAGATGAAATCTATGTTGGTACTTCTTATCCGGCAATTGTTTATCAACTATTTTCAAAAAAAATCTTAGCCGAAATTAATGATGAAAATGTTTCTGCCTTAACCTATTTTAAAGATACTTTATTTATCGGCACTGCCAAAAAGGGTTATTTATATTGTCTCCCAATAAAGGGTAAATTAAAATTACTCTATGATTGCGAAGAAGAGGAGATTAAAGATATTGTGGTAAAAGATAATTTTTTATATTTTATCACTAATGCGGAAAATAAACTTCCTTCCCTTTATTCTTTTGACCGGAGAAAGAAAGAATTAAAAGAAATCTTTACCTTTCCTTGCTCCACTTTATATTCCTTACAAATAAAAGGTGAAACTTTAATTGTTTCTGGTTCGTTTAATATCTTATACAAAATTATTCCCGAAAAAAATTATTTTATGATTTTTGGTTTTGATGGTGAATTGATTAGTAAGATTTTTATTTACCAAGATGAAGTTTATATAGCCACTTCTTTACCCGCTAAAATTTACCGATTAAAAAAAGAGTTGGCAAAAGAAGGCATTTATCTTTCGCCAATAATTGATTTGAATTTTATTTCTCAATTTGGCAATTTAGAAATTGAGAGTGAATTACCCTTATTTACCTCTTATAATCTTTTTGTTCGTAGTGGTGCCCATAGTATTATTGATGAAACCTGGTCAGACTTTATAAAAGTGCGAGATAAAAAGATGGCAATTCCGGATAATCGTTATTTTCAGTATAAAATAGAATTAAAAAGAGATAAAAGTGAAAAAGGACCAATAATTAAAAAGGTTCGGTATTTTTATAGAAATATTAATCAGCCACCAAAGATAAAAGGAATAAAAATTTATTCGGACAGTCAAAACCCGAAAATAAAAATCATCAAATGGGAAGCAACCGACCCCAATTCCTGCTCCCTTTTAACAAAAATCTATTACCAAATAAAAGATGATAAAAATTGGTTTTTCCTTAATGAAACAAAAGAAAGTGAATACAAACTGATTAGTGAAAAATTTCCGGACGGCTATTATAAGATAAAATTGATTATCAGTGATGAAATATGTGAATCAAAAGAAGAGGCATTAAGAGACTCAATAATTAGTAATGAATTTTTAATTGATAACACTCCGCCAGAAATTCTCTCTTTTGAAAAAAAGGACAATAAAATAAAAATAAAAATTAAAGACTCCCTTTCCATAATCAAAAACTTCTTATATTCAATAGATAACGAAAAGGAAGAAAAAATTTTACCGATTGACAAAATCTTTGATGATAAAGAAGAAGAATTTATTTTCGAAGTCAAAAAAGATAAATTTCTTTTAAATATAATTATTGCTGACGAATACCTTAACGAAAAAAGATATAACTGGCTTATAAAGTAAATATGAAGAAACTGATTTTATCTTTTAAAGAAAACCTTAAAAAAGTATCCGTATATTGTCGCCTACTGTTTTTTTGTCTAAGGCTAAATAAACAATTTATCCAATATCAACTATTATCGGCTGAAAAAAATCCAATAACATTAATCAGGAAAGAATTAAAAAGCCGAATTCCAAATAAAATTTGAAAAGTAAAAATATTAAAAAGGCCCTATTACTGAATAAAAAGGCAGGGGACCCAAAAAAATAAACCGGAAGAGATTATTTCTGCCTTAGAATTAAAGCCGGGAGATGTGATTGCTGATATTGGTGCTGGTGGTGGTTATTTTTCTATAAGATTTGCGGAAATTGTTGGTAAAAATGGCAAAGTTTATGCAATTGATATTAATCCCGAATTCTTAAAATTTATAAAAGAATACGCCCAAGAAAAAAATTTAGCTAATATCATCACGATATTAGCAAAAGATGCCAATTTAGATTTATCCAAAAATATTTTGGACTTAATTTTTATGCGTAATGTCACCCATCATTTATCAAATCGGGTTGATTATTTTGCCAATTTAAAAAAATATTTAAAACCTGATGGTAAAGTAGCGATCATTGAACATAAAAAGGGGTCTCTTTTCAGTTTTCACACCCTTTTCGGTCACTATTTGCCAAAGGAAAAAATAATAAAAGAAATGAGAGCGGCTGGTTATTTACTTTTGAAAGAATTCAATTTTTTAGAAAACCAACATTTTACTTTATACATTAAAAAATAAACCTCTAATAAAACTAAAGATATTAATAAAAATTAATCAGTGAAAAAATTATTGAAGGTCATTATAAGTTAAAATTAAAAATTTGGCCACTTTGATAACCACCAAAAAAGAAGGGTCAAAGATGTTAATTGTTAACAGATATTTTAATAAAAAAAGATATGACCGACTCTTAAAATAAAACTTCTTTTAATCTTTTGGGAAACTATTCCCTAAACTCTCCAAGGAACGGATAGCTTCCAACCTCTATTTTTCTTATCAATAACCTATTATTTTTCAATTTTCTTTTAATTTTCGCTATCCCTTTCATTTTCCCTCCTTTTTATTTATATATATAACGAAGAAAAAACCTTTATCTTACCCCATAAAATAAATTTGACTATTAGAAAAATATTTATTAAAATTATAAAAAGGGAGGTGAAAAATGTGGCGAAGTTTTAAAAGACATTGCTGGTTTGGACCGACTGGTCATATTCACATTAATTTTTGCTGTGGAATATGGCCTCATAGAAAGCCAACCAAAGAAGAGTTAAAGGAAGAACTGGAAATTCTAAAAGAAGAGAAAGCGGAAATAGAAAAAAGGATTGAAGAGATAGAAAAGTTGTTAAAGGAAGATTAAAAAGATAGACAAAACCTTTATAATGGTATTAATAATAGATAGGGTTTGAGTTTTATAGGCCTAGCAGGAAGGCATTCCCGAAATAATTGAGGGATATTTTCATTTTTATTGACAAAAATATATAATCAAAAAAATATGTCGCTATTGGCGAGGAGGTTATAACGACTCCAGTAATAGGATTTATCAGCTGTAGATAGATGGCGTTTTCTGATTCAGTTCCAAACTACCATAGACCTAATAATCCGAGACCAATAGGTATTGATGTTGCTTTAACCCTCTATGGCTTTACCGATACTTGGACAAGGGTTTTTTCATTTTAAAATATGAGCTTTTTAATTATAATAACTGCCCAATAAATGATCTCTATTTGGAATTGTTTGGGACGGCGATATTGGTAATTATAACGATGACCTTAGTAAATTTATTCTTAACCGACTTTTTAGAATCGGTAATGATACCATAGGAATAAAAAATTTAGGTCTTATTTATGATTGCGATAATTTAGAATTACCTTACCTTTAGAAGGTATAACTGCTTTTAAATCACCTCCTGTTTGGGAGAAACATTAAATTTAAACGATGGTGATTGGTATTTAGCTTTAGCCGGTTATGAATGGGAAAAAGCCTGTAAACCCATTCCTTAGGATACTATTGATACTGTGGCTGGTGAGAAAGCCTTTCTTATCTCTTTTGGACCTTTTAAACTTTTACCTTGTTCTACTTTACTTTTTATTACGCGGTTATTGGCTCTCTTAGGGCGATTCTTTAATGATTGGGTAAAAACTTGATTCAATTGCCCTAATTGATATTTCGGAAAAATTAGTAAAAAATTTTATTTTACCTTCTCAAAAACAAGTAGTTGAAATACCTTTAAAAGAAATAAACCTAGAATCTATTTCTTAGAATTTCAAGGGTAGTTAGAAAGTTTATCTTTCTTAAATAATTGATTTTTTCTTTTTCTTTTATAAAATAAAAGTTATGGGTAATTGGTTTTTTCTTTTATTATTTTTATTTAGTAAGAAAGAGGTTGATAAGATAATTGGTGATTGGTGTTATACTATCTATGCCTTAGAGGCTTTTAAAGCCAAAGCTCCGCTTCAAAGACCCAATCTTTCCGGACCGGTAGAATATATTGAAGGTGATAGATTTCGTGTCCATTATACAAGAAGTGGTAGTGATGCGGTCTCTCGAGCGTATGCCGAGTCAGTAGCTTCTTATATTGCCCATTCTTTTCGTCTGCAATTAGATAGTTTAAACTGGGCACCACCACCGCCAGATTACGGATTAGGTGGCGATGACCGTTATGATATTTATATTAGAGCCTTACCTTCAGGAATTGGTGGCTATTGCGCACCTGAATATTATTATCCCAATCCTTATCCGGATGGTGCCACTTCTTACATTGCTGTTGCCAATAATTTAAGTATTGGTGGGTTTTTAAAAGTGGTTTGTGCCCACGAATTTAATCATGCCTGTCAATTCCGTTATAGCTCCGAAGAAGGAAATTTTTGGTATGAGAATACGGCAGTTTGGATGGAAGATGTTTGTTATGAGGAGATTAATGATTATATCGGCTATCTCACTTCTTCTCCCGGGCCATTAACAACTCCCCATTATCCAATAAATACCTTTATCCAAGGTGGTCTCTATCAATATGCCGGTGGTATTTGGGCAATGTATTTAGAAGATAGATTTGATACCGATTGTTTAAGAAAGATTTGGGAAAGACAAGGAATGATTAGTGGTAATAATACTTTAGAAGGTTTTGATTATGTTTTAAGAAATTTTTATAATTCCAATTTAAATGATGCTTTAAAAGAATACGGTATTTGGCGATATTTTACTGGTCAAAGGGCAATTTCGGGAAGGTTTTTTAGTGAAGGTAATTTGTGGCCAATGATTAGTATAATGAGAACCCATAATTCCTATCCTTGCCAAGGCAATTCTTACTCTTATGAGCCGGTTGTTCCGGGCGGTGCTAACTATATCCATTTTTTAAATGGTGGAGGAAAGTTCTTTCTTTCTTTTGATGGTGAAGATGGCTTTAATTGGCGGGCAATTGTTGTCGGTTATAAAAGAGAAGAACCAAGGATTTACGAATTAAATTTAAATAATCAAGCTCAAGGAGAAGATTCTTTTAATTGGCGGTATGAAGATAACTTTGTCTTAATTCCCATTGTTGCCCATTGGGAATACGGCATTGGCTACCAATTAAATTTTAATTATTCCGGAAATATCCGGGTTCTTTTTGATGTTGGTGTGGAAGAGATAAAGGGATTTCCTTCAATTGGCGATTCCCATCAAATAGTTTATCCTAATGGCTTAATAAAAAATTATGGTCAAAGAGAAGCAAATTTTTCTGTAAGATTAACCTGTGGCAATTTCTATTCGGATATAAGAACAATTACCCTCAATCCTAATGATACTCAAAGGGTTTATTTTTCACCTTGTACTTTAAAAGAAAGAAATTACCAATATTATCGCTGTACTACTTTGTTTTATAATGATGAAAGACCAAGTAATGATTTTAAGGAAGGAAGAATCTTTGTGAAAGTAGAAGATTGCGGAGCGGAAAGTATTGTGGCACCAGTTGGTAATATTAGCCAAGGCTCTTATGTCCAACCAAAAGCAGTAGTAAAAAATTACGGAAATTTAAGAGAAGAATTTAATGTTATTTTTGTAATCGGTGATTGGCAGACAATAAAAAGGATAAGTATTCCGGCAAACACCGAAATTTTGGTTATCTTTGATTCCTTATGGTATGCCTCTTCCCTGGGTGAATATTTTGCGAAATGTTCAACTGCTTTGACCAATGATTTAAATAGAAATAATGATAAGAAAGAAATAAGGTTCTATGTCACTTTGCCAGCGGTTGAAGAGAGAAAGGTTTTTAATAATTTAAAAGAAAACAATTATGAATTATTTGATATTAAAGGAAGTAAAGTAAACACCGATTTTTTAAAAAGAGGTATCTATTTTCTTAAAGAAGATAAAAGGCAATTAAAAAAGATTGTTATAAAATAAAAAGGCAGGGACCTTAAGAATCCCTGCCTTTTCCTTTTTAGAGAATTTCCTTTATTTAAAAATGACGGCTTTTATCGGTTTTGAATTATCAATCTTTAAGAAATAGATACCGCTTTGTAAGTTATTAGGGCCAAGAATAATCGGTTCTTTTTTGGTTTCAATCTTTCTTATAAGGGAGCCTTTTGAATCATAAATTAAAAGGGTTTTCGTATTTGTTAATTTCAAAGGCATCTTGAAGATATTATTAACAATTGCTTTTTTAAGGAAATAGTTATCTCCTTCTTCAACCATTGGCGGATGTAAACCAGCAAAGATTAATGTTCCGTAAGCAGCCGCATTATTCCATTGGGTTCCGGGCATAGTTGTTGGCCAAGTTCCCCAAAAGACATTTCCCGGAGCTGCGGCTACATAAGCATAAAAACCAACTGTATCCCATTCAGGATTTAAAGTGTAATTCCATTTGAGATTTCCTTTATTAATAACTGCTTCAAATTGAAGATTACCAGCATTGGTGCTTGTCCTTAAAATTCCATTGCCACTTGCCCATCTTGTCCAATAAGCAGAAGGAATATTACCGGTACCTAATAAGGCCCGATAAACAACAGTATCCTGATTTAACCACACAAACCAATGGTTTCCTTCGGAGGAATCAAGAGTCCAAGTTCGTGAGTAATTTTCATCAAGATAGCAACCAAATTGGTCATAATTTTCTCTAATGGTTTTTGCTTTAAAATCTAATGCCCAATAGACATTGGCAGAATCGTGCTTGCAATAAAGAAAAACACTACCGGCCGGTCGAGCACCACTTCCTTGCATATTTAGAACATCGGAAATATCTACCTTTAGTGCGTCACGCCATTCTAAACTGTCAATAACACCATCAATAGTTGGAGTAATTTCCCTAAAAGGAGCAACTAAGGTATCCCTCACCAAGAAGGAGAAAGTAGTTTGTCTTAAAGTATCGTTTCCCCTATTGGTATCATTAGGTAAATTGGTAAACATTGTTACTTGATAAGTATTACCAGCATTTCCAACCTGCCAAACTGGGAAAGTTACTAAGGCGGTCTCATTAGGTGCTAAAGGACCAGGATAAGTTACATTCTGCTCGTAAATTCTCACACCAGAAGAATCAATCCAGCAATAAACAGGAATATCTTGTTGAGAAGCGGTGCCAAAATTTCTAATTTTAGCAATCGGTGTAATCTGAGAATTGGGGGAAACTATTTGGGAAGGACTTCTTATTGCCTCAATTCCGGCATCATTTTCATAGGTGATAAAACTACCTTCTTCATTAACCGCTAAATAACGAGTAACACTCCAATCAATTGAACCACCAACCACATAGATTTTATCCAGATAGGCACCAAGAATTGTCCATCCCCGGCTTGTGGGCATTGGTGTTTCTACTTCCCAGGTATTGGTGAGAACACTATAACGCCAAACAGTATTTACTGGATTAGTTCCGTCAGCAGTGCCACCAATTATAAAAATGGCAGTATCATTAAAGGCAACTGCACTATGATATTCCCTTGGACCAGGCATATTAGCCTTTTGGGTCCAGGTATTGGTTTGGGGGTCAAATTCCCAACAATCGTTAAGGACACCAGCAGAACCGGCACCACCAAAAACATAAAGTTTTCCTTGAGCACCAGCTGCCGCTGACCAGCCTCTGCCAACCGGCAAAGTTGCTTTTTGGGTCCAAGTATTGGTAGTTGGGTCATACTCATAAGTAGTGCCCGTTCTATTCTCATCACCAACAATATACAATTTACCGCCAACCGCATCACCACAACAAGCCCAACGACCAGCAGGCATATTGGCTTTTTGTGTCCAAGTCTTGGTATCACAATCAAACTCAAAGAGAGTAGCAGTAGTGGCATTTGTTGAATCTCTTCCACCAGCATAATAAATTTTATTACCAATCACCCCACCCGCACCGGCTCTTCTGGGCGCAGGCATAGGAGGCATCTCAATCCAAGTGTTAGTCTCTGGTACGAAGGCATGAACTTTCCTTGTTGATTGCTGACCTAAGGAACATCTGCCGCCACAGACATAAAAAGTATCTCTCACAACACCTTTGCCACCTGCCCAATATCTGCCATAAGGAATTGGCGCTTTGGTAGACCAAATGATTGTTAAAGTTTTTGGCTCTGGTGGTTCATTGGTGAAAGAAGAAGAAAAAGTAGGAGCAACATCATTTATATGAGAATAATTGGTAATAAGGGAATTCTCATTAGCAAAAATAAAAACACCAAGGAATAAAAATAAAATACTTCTTACTTTCATCAAAACCTCCTTTTATAAATTAACTTTTATTATAAGAAAATTAAAAATTAAATCAATAAAAAGTTATTGATATTTTTTAAAAAATTATTAAAATTAACAACTTATGAATACTCCCTATTTAATTGACTGGGCAGTTACTAATAAATGTAATCTTAATTGTTTACATTGCCGTG
>CAZDHW010000016.1:29368-46788 GCA_964505415.1 uncultured bacterium
TTAATTGACTGGGCAGTTACTAATAAATGTAATCTTAATTGTTTACATTGCCGTGGAATGGCTAATGAAGAATTAAATAAAGAAAATATATTAAAAATTGCAAAGGAAATTTCAGCTCTTTCTCCAAGATGGATTATAATTGAAGGTGGTGAACCCCTTTTAAAAAAAGAACTTTTGAAAATAATAGAGATTATTTTTGAAAGTAATATCAAAACTTATCTTATCACCAACGGTATGTTCTTTAATGAAAATTGGGCTAAGATATTTAAAAAATTTAATATCAATCTTATGATAAGTGTTGATGGTGCTGATAAGGAAAGTTACGAGAAAATAAGAAAAGGAGCAAGCTTCGAAAAACTAAAAGAGGCAGTAACAATTGCTAATGAATATAATATTCTTGATAGTGCTCTTATCACTATTGGGAAACATAACAAAAATCAAATTGCTAAATTATTCCAATTTATAAAGGAGATAGGTTTTAAAAAAATCACTTTTTTGGGCTTAAAACCTTGTAAAGATTATGAAAAATATCTTTTAGATAGAAAAGAATATAAAGAGTTATTATTTACTATTATTGAAAATCAAAAGAAGACCGAAATTGATGTCTATGTGGATGAGCCTTTTTTTAAAGCTTTCTTAAAGGAATATAAGATTGAATATTTTCCCAATTCTCAAAATGGCATTATCGTTCCTGATACTTCTGCTTGTATTTTTGGCGAATATATTTTTATTGACACAAACGGTGATGTTAAACCTTGTACCTTTGCTCCTATTACGATCGGTAATGTGAAAGAAAAAAGTCTTAGAGTGATATGGGAAGATATGAAAAATTCTTTATTTATTAAAGAGATAAAAAATTTAAAAAGAAAGAAAAATCCTTGTCGGGAATGTAAATATTTATATGAATGTGGTGGTTGTCTTTCAAGGATTTTTTATTTAACTAAAGATTTTTCCAATCCTGACCCTTGTTGTCCATTAATATGAGAGTTGTTGGTATTGATCCCGGTACATACAGTTTTGACATTTTTGGGATGGAAGATAATGAGAAAATAATTATAGAAAAAACAATAAAATCAGAAGAGATTTTCAAAAATCCTTATCTTCTTATAGAGGAATTAGAAAAATTGATGCCTTTGGATATAATTGTTGGTCCTTCTGGCTACGGCATACCAACAAAAAGTATAAAAGATATTACCGAAGAAGACATCGGGAAAATGATACCCTTAGATACTAACATTGCCGTAAACGAAGGAATAAGAAAATTACTCATAGAAATGAAAGAAAGAGAAATGCCGGTCTATTTTACTCCGGGTGTTATCCATCTGCCAACAGTACCAGCTTACCGAAAATGGAATAAATTTGATATGGGAACAGCTGATAAGGTATGTTGTGTCGCCTTAGGAATAAAAGACCAATCAGAAAGATTAAATATTCCTTTCCAAAAAACATCATTTATTTATATAGAAGTTGGTTATGGATTTACTGCGGTGATAGCTGTTGAAGATGGGAAAATTATTGATGGAATAGGAGGAACGAACGGTAGTTTAGGATTTCTAAGTTGCGGCGGAATGGATGGCGAAATTGTTATCCGTTTAAAACCACCTTTAAACCAAGAAATTCTTTTTAAAGGAGGTTTAAAAGATTTTGTAGGGAAAGATATTGAACCAAAGGATTTGATAAATTTTGAAGAAGCTCTTATTCTTTTAGGAGAAAATATAGAGAAAGATGTGGCTTCGTTAACTGTCTCTTTACCAAATCCAAAAGAGATAATGATTTCTGGTAGATTAACGAATTATAATTTTATAAAAGATGAACTTACTAAAAGGTTAAATAAATATGCAAAAGTAATAAAAGTTAATAATCTATCAAAGGTGGTAAAAGAAGCCGCTTGTGGTGCTTATATTATCGGTGAAGGGTTATTAAAAGGAAAATATTATAACCTTGTAAAAAATATGGGATTAATATGAATGAAATGAAAATTTTCATAATTTTAATTAGCGGAATTCTTCTTACCGACATTTTCTTACTATACTAAAGAAGAATTGCCATTTTTCATTTCTTTTGGACCTGAGCTTATAGTTGGTAAAACCTAATTAAAATCGTATCAGAATTTATATCCCTTCTCTTTGGAGAGATAGTCCATTAGACTGGCAAGTCAATTTGCTTTCTGGAAATGATGAATTTTATGGAGGGATTAGGTTCGCCAACCGGACACAGGGATTTGTTGTTGGTGGGAATTTTTATAAAAAAATAACCAGAATTTCTGTGGGGAATTTTCTTATTTGCTTCTACCACACTGGAAAAGAAAAGAGATTAGCGGAATTATCATTACTTTTAGTTTTGTCATTTTAAAAAAATATTAATAACCCCGAAGATAGATTTCTTTTATTTTATTATCGCTTTTTAATATTTTTAAAAATCTTTCTGCCTCTTCTTTTGGATAAGGTTTAATTTTTTGGTATCTTTTACTTTTGGCACTCTCATTAACAAATCTTTGTAATACCCATCTTTTGGCACCAACCAATTCTTCTTTTATTAAAAGTAGGTCTTGCTCATTAACCAATTTGGGAACTAAAGTGGTTCTAAATTCATAATCTACTTTTCCTTCTTTTAAAAGGGCAATACTTTTTTTAATTAAAGAGAGCTCGATCTTTCTGCCGACTGCTTTTTCATATTTTTCAAAAGAGGTTTTAATATCCATTGCCAC
Source organism: uncultured bacterium (assembly GCA_964505415.1). Lineage (GTDB taxonomy): Bacteria > Hydrothermota > Tepidihabitantia > Tepidihabitantales > DTDR01 > DTDR01. Next base: position 32,076 of record CAZDHW010000016.1, read on the forward strand.
ATAGTCTAAAAGATTCTCTTCAATTAAAGAAAGAAGATTAAAATAAAAATAGCCATTGGTATCAAGTTTAACTAAAAAACCTTCGGCTTTAAAGACTTTTATTAACTCGGGAAGGGCCGGGTTAATTAAGGGCTCACCACCAGAAATCACCACACCATCAATAAATTTTTTATTCTTTTTTAAATAGTCAAGAATTTCGAAGGTTTTAAATCTTCTTAATAGCTTAGCTCTTTTAACAATTGGCCCATTTTGGCAATAGGGACAATTAAAATTACAGCCCCCAAGAAAGATTACTGAAGTAATTTTTCCATCCCAATCAATAAAGGAGTTTTCAATAAAGCCTAAGATTTCCACAGATTATTCAATTCTTCAAAGGTGGGAGCAGTTTTTTCCCACCTTTTGATAACTTCCCCATCTTTTATCAATAATACTTGGGGAATATCCCAAACATCATAAAAACAAGCTTCCGCCATACCATCCGGTGTTTCCGTGTCAAAATAGACTATTTCTAAATTCTTATTAAAATTTTCTTTATAATAATTTAATTTATTTAAAATATCTTTACAGGCTTTACAATTACTGTTACCAAAAAGATAGATTTTCATTTTAAAACTATCTTTTTAATCAACCTATTTTTCTCGCTAATAAAGACAACCCCTTTTAGTTTATCAATACTTTTTATTTTTTCACCATTAATATTAAAATACTCTTTGCTAAGTAATATTTTATCAATTGGCCTTTTAACTGGTTTTTCTTTCACAAAACTCAAAGTATCAGGGATACCACAAAAGATATCGGGATTACCTTCTCGGGTATCCGACCAAGCCATAAAGATTTTTGTTGAATCAATAGCATCTAAACCAATATATTCTCCTAAACGACCAGCATCAACTGGTGGCGGAAAAAGATTAGGATTGGAAGAAACAGTAGTTACCCTTTTATTAGGTGTCCAAGTTAATCCACCGTCATAAGAAGAGGTGAGATAGACATCAAATAATAAATTATTTGGGTCTAATCTTCGGTCATAAAAAATCACATGAATCGCTCCGTTATTGTCAACCTTTAGCCACGGATGAAATTGGTCACGCAAATTACCCAGAGAGTCGTCATTCAGCCTTATCGGATTTGACCAAGTATTGCCACCATCGGTTGAACGAGTAAAATAGATATCTGTCTCTTCGGTTGTTGGTCCATAGTCCATATAGGCAATGTAAATATTTCCGGAATAGGGAGAATTGCTGATATCAACATCCATTGCCGGAAAGGAAAAAACCAGAATATTCGGATTTATATAGCCATAGCCAAATCTCACATTAGTAACTGTCCGGTCCTCTCCCCAGGTTAAACCTCCATCAGTTGATTTATCTATTCTGATTGACCTGGGCGAAGATAATCTTACCCAAGCAAGGTAAACTTCGCCATTAGGGCCAATAGCCCCTACCGGCCATTGCACCGAAGCACTACCATCACTTACTGGAATTGGCAAAGACCAATTTAATCCCCGGTCAGTAGAGCGGGAAATCATAATTTTGGTATCATAAAATCTTGTCCAAAAAACATATAAATTGTTTTGAAAAGGTGAATTTGTTCGGTCACAGATAATTAACTCTTTGTCTTCAAAAACATTGGGCACCTGATTTACTACCGGAATTGGTTCGGACCAAGTTCTACCGCCATCCGTCGATTTATAAACAAATAATCCATTAGGTTGCGAAGTAGAAACAAAAGATAAAAGGCAAGCATAGAAATTCCCCTCTTTATCTACTGTTAAACCTGGGTCTGACTGATAAGGATATTGGGGCTCATAAAATAAAGTATCACGCCAAGTTAAGCCACCATCAAAAGAATAACCAACACCCACCCGACGATAGCCAAGACGAAAATCTCGCCAGACACAGACTAAATTATTATGATTTAAAGGGTTTACAACGATCTGACATTCATTTTGTAATTGGGTTGTGGGGTCAGAATTGATTTTTATATTTAAATAGGTAAATAACAGGAAGATAATTAAGCTCATAACCTATCAAGCATCAAACCTAAGGAATAAGCCTTTTTTAATAATTTCTTGTCTTCCAAAACTTCAGTCTTTTTGTATTGATAGCCAAAACCTTTAATTGTTTTTATCACATTAATCTTGTGCCATCTTAAAACCCTTTTTATATCTTTAATCACTTCATCATAAACATTCTCTTTTCCCCATCCGTAAGTTATTACTAAAACCGCTTTAAGATTTTTATTAACTTTTGGTGCTTTTGGGTGAATATAAGGAAAAAGACGGTCAATAAAAAGTTTTGTTTGGGCACTCACATAATTCATATAAATTGGTGAACCGATAATAAGGAAATCTATTTTCTTTAAAAGCTGATAAATCTTTTGCATATCATCTTTTTGACAACAACCGAAATTATCCAGGCAGAAATAGCAAGATTGGCAAGGATTAATCTTCAGTTCGTGAAGAAAATATTTATGGATTTTTACTTTTTTATTTCTTTCTTTTATACCTTCTAAAATTTTATCAACTAAAACTGCGGTGTTTCCTTCTTTTCGAGCACTACCAATAAGCGCTAATACTTCTTTCATAACTCAAATTGCTCCTTTACCTCTTTTAATTGGTAAAACATCTAAATTGCTTTTTAAAAGAGCTTCTACCGGGTGAAAACCTAAAACAATATTTCCTAATAAAGATATAGCCAGCTGACTCCCTTCTCTATTTTCAGGCACCTTAATTTTTAATTCCTCAAATATTTCATCTAATTCTTTTTGCCTTTTTTTAGGGCGACTTCTAAAATTGATATCTTCTTGTTCTAATATCCAATTTAAAGCGTATAAAATATATTCTAAATCATAACCGGGTAAATTTTTTACCTCTTTTTCATATTTTTTTAAAACTTCTTTCACTGCTTCCCCTTGCCAAATTTTTATAATCGCCTCAAATACCTTTTTAGCCTTTTCTTTATTATTACAAATTTTGCCATACAAATCAATAGCAAAATGGGCGTGTTTAGGAGTATAATATTTTAGGGGTTCTGTTTGATAAATAGTTTTTACTTTAAAATCTTTTTCTGATTTTTTATTTTCGGTTTTTATTATTATCCAACCATTATTAAGTTCTATCTTTGCAAGTATCTTCTTACCTCGAATCTTCTCGCCAATTTCAATTTTTTTAATCATTTCCAAAAACTTGATAACTTTAATGGCTTCTCATCTTTCTTTGGTTTTCTAAAAACAAAAATATGCTCATGCATTATTTTATAAAAATCGTAATATTTTTTTCGCCAAACAGTTCGATTAGTAGTAACATTGTGTTGAAGTTTAATAATATCTTCTTTTAAAATAAAACCAACTTCTAAAAACTTTTCCATAACTCGATAGGCAAGAGGAATATAATGTTTGTGCTTTCGCGTATCACCAATAAGAATTGCACAGTATTTATTTTCTTTTAAAACTCTAAAAGATTCTTTAGCAATTTCTTTAATTGCTTCTAAATAATCCTCAAATTTTAATTTAGAAATATCACCTTTTACTTCGCCTTCTGAATAACCAATAATATTAAAATAGGGCGGATGGGTGACTATTAGGTCTATTTCTTCATTTTTTATCAAATCAAGATTTCGAGCATCGCCAACATAAGTTTTAATTAGTGGTTCTTTATAATCGGAAGAAGGGAAATATTCAAAATCTAAACGATTTCTTGTTAAAATTAGGCAATTAGGATTAATGTCAACACCGATGCCATTCCTTCCTAATAGTTTACATTCAATTAAAGTTGTTCCACTGCCAACCATTTGATCAAGAACATAATCACCAGCATTGGTATATTTCAAAATTAAATTTCTCGGAATATAAGGCGAAAAATTACCCCGAAAATCACCAATGTGGGTTGCCCAATTTCCTCTATCAGGGAAACTCCAGACAGTTGTTCCTTCTAAGGAATAACTTTCTTTTGGTGAATACTCTTTTATCTCCCATTTTTTATGCAATCTGATTTTATTTTTTCCAATAATTACAAAATCATTTTCTAAAAGGAATTTTCGGTATTCTTCATAAGTCAATTCCTTCATTTCCAATTTAAGGGACCCAATTTTTTTATTTTTTCAACAAATTCGTTTGCGGCCTTCTGAAATTTTTCACCTTCGGCAGCCGAAATAAATTCTAAATGAAGCCTTTCTTCTTCAATTCCTATTTCTTTTAATAATTTTTTCAAAAGAAGAATTCTTTTTAAAGTCTTTAAATTACCTTGCTGATAATGACAATCTCCTGGATGGCAAGCACCGACAAATACTCCGTCAGCACCATTTTTAAAAGCTAATAAAACAAATTTGGGGTCTATCCGTCCCGAACATAACACCCTTATTAATCTCATTTCCGGGGCATATTTAAAATGGGAAGTACCGGCCAAATCTGCTCCAGCATAACAACACCAATTACAAGCAAAACCAACAATTTTTATTTCCATAATAACCCCTCAATTTGAATTTCAATTTGCTCATCAGTATAATGTTTCATAATGATTGCCCCTGATGGGCAAGCTGAAGGACAAACACCACAACCGCGACACAAAGCCTCATTAACTCTCATTACTTTCCTTTCCTTATCAAATTCTAAAGCCGAATAAGGACAAAGCCCCTCGCAAATATGGCAACCCGAGCAGTATTCTTCACGCACATATGCTTGAATAGGTTCTAAAGTTACTTTTCCTCTATTAAAAAGAGCAATCACACTACTGGCTGCTCCTTTTGCGGAAGCCACACTATCCGGAATATCTTTGGGACCTTGGGCACAACCACAAAGATAAATACCATCAATATTAGAATCTACCGGTCTTAATTTTGGATGGGCTTCTAATAAGAAATTATCAGCCGAAAGAGAAAGTTTTAATTTTTTAGCCAGTTCTAAGGTTTCTTTTCTTGGAACCAAACCAGTGCCTAAAATCACTAAATCAGCTTCTTCTTCAACAATTTCACCCAAAAGGGTATCTTCTGCCCGAATAATAAGTTTATCACCTTTTTTATAAATCTCCGAAGGACTACCACGTCGATAAATTATTCCTTCATTTTTTATTCGGGTATAAAATTCTTCAAAGCCTTTACCAAAAGCACGGACATCAATATAAAAAACTGTTATTTTACAATCAGGCAGTCTTTCTTTTACTAAATGGGCTTGTTTAGCAATGTACATACAACATACCCTTGAACAATAAGGATTACCAACCGTTTCATCGCGAGAACCAACACAATGGATAAAAACAATACTTTTTGGAACTTTACCATTTATCTTTATTTCTCCCATAGTAGGACCAGAAGCATTGAGGATTCTTTCAAATTGGAGTCCAGTTAAAACTTCGGGATAACGACCATAACCTAATTCGGGTTTTACTTTTGGGTCAAATTCATCGTAACCAGTGGCGATTACCATAGCGCCAAAGAAAATTTCTTCAAATTCATCTTTATCATCGAATTTAATTGCCTGAGTTGGACATACTCTTTCGCATACCCGGCATCTCTTTGTTTGGAAATAAATACAATTTTCTTTATCAATCACTGGTTTATTGGGAACTGCTTGGGGGAAAGGGGTGTAGATTGCTTTTCTTGTGGTTAAATAACAATCAAATTCGGAAGGGATTTTTTTAGGACACTTTCTAAAACAAATTCCGCAGCCGATACATTTATCCCAATCAACATATTTTGCCTTTTTTCTTATTTTTACTTTAAAATTACCCACATACCCAGAAACATCTTCAATTTCACAATAGGTATACAATTTAATGTAAGGATGTTTGGCTACCTCCACCATTTTTGGAGTTAAAATACAAGCGGAACAATCAAGAGTAGGAAAGGTTTTTTCTAACTGTGCCATATGACCACCAATAGAGGGTTCTTTTTCTACCAAATATACTTCGTAACCAGCATCAGCAATGTCTAAAGCCGCTTGAATACCAGCAATACCGCCACCAATTACTAAAGCTCTTCTTGTTACTGAAACATCTTTTTCAAATAATTCTTCCAATAAAGATGCCCTTAGTACCGCAATTCTTGTAATACTTATCGCCTTTTTAGTCGCTTCCTCTCTATCTTCCGTAACCCAAGAAACCTGTTCCCGAATATTTGCCATTTCTAAAAGATAGGGGTTAAGGCTTGCTTCTTTTAAAGCCTTTCTAAAAGTCGATTCGTGCATCCGGGGCGAGCAGGAAGCGACAACAATGCGATTAAGTTGATATTCTTTAATATCCTTTTTAATTAAATCCTGCCCAGGATCAGAACACATGTATAAATAGTCACGAGCAATGACCACATTCTTCATCTTTGAAATCTCTTCAGCCACTTTTTTTACATCGACAATACCAGCAATATTTGTTCCGCAATGGCAAATATAAACACCAATTCTTATTTCTTTATCCATTCTCTTCTCCTTTTATTAAAGATAATAAAAAATCAGTAAAATAAAAAACTTTATATTTATTTTGATATTTCTCCAGATTAAATTGGCATAAGGGACAGGTTGTTAAAATCAAAATATTATCCTTTTTATTTTCTTCAATTGACAAAACAATTTTACTAACACATTCTTTTACTATTTCTTCATTGGCATAAGTAAGATAAGAACCACAGCAACGAGTTTTAAAGGGAAAATCAACAATCACAAAACCAAGTTTTAAAAAAAAGTTTTCTAACCTTTGGGGGTTTAAATCCGTAGCAAAAAGAGCAATTCCTCTCGGTCGGGTTAACAGACAGCCATAATAACAGGCTAATGAAAAAGAATTCCTTTTTTTAATTAAAGAAGAAATAACTTCGGTTTTACCTTCTAAAATTTCTAAAAAATGGATAATTTTTATTTTTTCTTTTAAAGGTTCTTCCAAATAGGCATCAATTCGGTTTCTTAAAAGCGCTGAAGAGAAATAACTTTCTTGGGCGCGCACTAAAACATTATAACAAGCAGCACAAGCAGTAACCAAAACTCCTTCTTCCTTTTGGGCTGCTAAAAGATTTCTTAAGGGTCCTAAAAATAAAGAAGGAGTATCGTTAAGGGCAGTATAAATTGCTTGACAACAATACCAAGAAGGAAGTTCGACGAGTTCAATTCCTAAAATATTTCCCAAATTTTTAATACTTTCATCAAACCTTTTACCGGTAGTTTTTAAGGTACAACCAGGATAATAAGAATATTTCATAATTAATAAAAAGCCATTTTTCTTATAAAAGCAATAAAAAGTTGCTGCGGACCAAAAGAAAGCAGCTTTTTATCAATTTTATCAACTTCAAAAAATAAAGGCAGCTTTAACTTTGCCAATTCCCTTAAATAAATATGTCTTAAAGCATCCGCAACCCGTGAAAAATCAATATTTTTTCGACATCTTGCCTGACAAGAAAGACAAGAGGCACAAAGCCAAATAGTATTTTTTTCTAAAACTTCCTTTTTGTTATTTACAAGATAAGCAATCAATTTTTGAGGCGAAACTTCCATAAATTTGCTTACTGGGCAAGAAGCCGAACAGGCACCGCATTGAATACATTTAAAAATATTTTCGTCACAAATATTTAAAAATTCCTCCAAAATATTTAATTCCATAATTTCAAAATTATATTTATTTTCATTTTAAAATCAATATAATAATATATAATTAATATGGGTTTTTATTCTTTTCTTTATCTCTTTAATGCGCTAATTTCTGGTTATGTTTACGACTACCAAACCAAAGAACCGCTAATTGGCTGTAATATCTATTTAGAAAATACTACTTACGGCACAACAACTAATAAAGAAGGTTATTATCTTTTACAAGTTCCCGAAGGGAACTATACCATTATTTTTTCTTATGTGGGGTATTCAGAAGAAAAAAGAGAAATCTCTTTTAAAAAGAATGAAATTTTGAAATTAAATGTCTATTTAAAAAGGAGTTCTTTAACGCTTAAAGAAGTATTGGTGGAAAGTAGAAAAAGTGCTATTACCAAAGAGGTGGGAATTAGTAAGCAGGTAATTACTCCCAAAGAGTTTAAAACCTTTCCCCAACTTTTTTCTTCCGATTTTTTTCGCTCTTTACAAGTTCTTCCGGGAGTGCTTATGGCTACTGATTTCTCTTCGGCTTTATATGTCCGAGGGGGAGGTTCTGATCAGAATCTTATTTTGCTTGATGGAATAAATATTTATAACCCTCACCATCTTGGAGGTTTTTTAGGCACCTTACCTACGGAAATTGTTAAACAAGCCGATTTTTATACCGGTGGTTTTCCGGCTGAATACGGACAAAAACTTTCTTCAGTTTTAGATATTACTTTAAAAGAAGGCAATAAGTTTAAAAGAAATACCAATTTCGAAATTAATAACCTTTTGACCAAAATTATTTTCGAGGGTCCCCTTTTGAAAGAAAAAAGTAGTTATATTTTCGCTTTCCGTCGAAGTTATTTTGATAAATTTCTAAAAATCTTTAAAATTAATTTCCCTTATTACTTTTGGGAAACCTTTTTTAAAGCCAATTACGAAATTGGCCAAAGGGGGAAAGTTTTTTATACCAATTTTTTAACTTATGATAACTTTAATTTCCCGGAAGTAAATATAGTTTTTCGCTGGGGAAATTACCTTTCTTCTCTTTCGGCTCTTTATAGTCTTTCGCCAAAACTTTTTTTTAAATCCTTTTTAACTTTTTCCAATTATTATTATTATATCAATTTTTATAAAAATTTAGTTTTCGTCGATAATTGGATTAAAGAGCTTTCTTTAAAAAGCGATTTTTATTATTATTTCTCTCAAAATCACACTTTAAAATTTGGCTTAGAAGGAAAATTAAAAAGTTTCTATTATAACACTAAAATTATCGGCGGAATAAAATATGATATCTTGGGGTCTCCTAAGGACCTTGCTTTTTATTTAAGCGAAAGAAGTGATTTCAAGAAATTCATCGTTGAAATGGGTTTACGACAAGAAAATTCTTTTACCAGTTATTATACTGAACGCTGGTATCATCCTCTTGATTTTCGGTTATCTTTAAAATATTTTCTTTCGGAATTAGCCAATCTGAAATTATCAGCCGGAAGTTATTCTCAACTCCTTTGCGCTCTTTTGCCAGAATTTCAGCCGATACCTTTTCTTTATGTTTGGATTCCTACCTTTGGTCCCTATTCACCCCAAAAGGCTTATCATTATATTTTTGGTTTTGAAACCTTCTTTTTCGAAAATATCAATTTTTCTCTTGAACCTTATTACAAGTATTATCCTTTAATTTATGAATATAACGAAATGTGTGACCCCTTTACAATTGAAGGGACAATTTTGAAAAAGGGGAAAGCAAAAGCTTACGGATTTGATATCTTAATAAAAAAAGAGGCGGGAAATTTTTTAGCTTATTTAACTTATAGTTACTGTTGGGCAAAAAACTATTTTGATAAATTTTCTTATCATCCTTTTTATGACCGCCGCCATAACTTTAATTTGGTTTTATTTTTGCCTTTCTTTTTTAAAAGTAATCTTTCTTTGAAATTCGCTTTTTATACTGGTACCCCTTATACGGAAGTTCTTTCTCGGTATCGTTATTTTTTTTATAAATATATCATCGATGATTGGCGATATTTTTGGTTTGAAGAGTTGGCAGAGAAAAATAAAGCTCGTTATCCTCATTATCATCGTTTAGATTTATCCTGGGAAAAAGAGGTAAAAAGGTTTAAAATAAGGATTGATATCTTTAACCTTTATAACCAAAAAAACTTTTTATTCTATTATTACGATTACACTTATGAGCCGCCAATTAGAAAGATATTTTATCAATTACCAATAATTCCTTCGCTTTCAATTGAATATGTCTTTTAGAAAGATTTTTATTTTGTCTTTTATTCTGTTTTTCGGTTGTCAAAGAATAGAAAAAGAAAGCTGGAAAAGAAAAATATATGCTTTTTCGATTTTAAATCCAAAGGATTCTTTAATAAAAGTATTTGTTGATAGTAGTTATTCAATAGAAAAAAAAAGTGAAGGTTATGGAATTGAAGGAGCAAGAGTTTTTATTATTAACGAAGATATAAAAGAGACATTGTTTTTAGATTATTTTAAATATGAGAAAAACGGTTATTATCAAAAATGGGCGCCATCTTTTGTAAAACCTCTTAACACTTATTCCCTCTTTGTTATCTTTGAAAATGATACTTTAACAAAGAAAACAAAAATTCCGGATACCTTTTCTATCATTTTTCCAAAAAATGAAGATACCCTTTATTATGATAATTTAACTTATTTCCATTGGCATAAAAGTAAAGGAGCTTTTGCCTACGCAATCTTTGTCTTTAAATTGCCAATTGATACCCTTTCAGAATATTTTCCTTTGATTACCAAAGATACTTTCTTAGATATAAAAGAAATAAAAGGAAGCCTTTTTGATACCACCGCCTTTTATTCTTTAAAGGTATACGCTTGGGATTATAATCGGTATCAATGGGCAATAAAAAGAGGAGAAATAGATACATTATATCAAGGTTTTGGGCATTTTTCTTCACAAACAGCAGCTGAAAAGAAATTCTATATAATAAAAAATTAACTTTTAATTTTTGTTTTAAAAAGTTTCGGAAGCCTTATAACCATAATTCTTTTGGGAAAACCAAGAAGAAATCTCAGTAGTTTTAAAAAGCATTTTTTTATAAGAAAGGTTAATAATAAGTAAAGGAATGCCTAAAAAAGGGAAACGATAACCTAAGGAAAATACCCTTTTGAAGATATTTTTATAGGAATAAAATTGATACCAACAATAATCAAGTCCTTCTTGAAGTTTTTCAATACTCATATTTTTAGGTTTAAATACTGCGTGGCCACAATCATAAAGACGCCAATCATAAGTAATAATTCGATTTTCTTCTTGTAATCGCTTTTGTAATTTTGTTCCCGGATAAGGAGTTAAAATGGAAAAACTGGCTAAAGCCATCTTTGATTGAAAAACAAATTCCAGAGTTTCATCAAAAATGTCTTGGGTATCGCTGTCTAAACCAAAAATAAAACTTCCTTCAATTAAAATCCCTTCTTCCTGAATTATTTTTATCTTCTCTAAAAGATTTTTGGCTTTCTGATATTTCTTATTAATCTCTTTTAAACCACTTTCCTTTACGCTTTCAATACCAATAAAAAGACCAGCGCACCCACTTCTTTTTGCCAATTTTAATAATTCCCGATCATCAGCAATTGTTAACGATGCCTGCCCAAGCCAACGGATTTTTAAAGGAATTAATTCATAAAATAATTTTTTAGCAAAAACTTTATTGCCCATTAAGTTATCGTCAAGAAAACCGATTAAGGGATGATTTAATTCTTCAATCTCTTTTATAATTGCTTTTATATTTCGGGTACGAAAGGAACGACCAAAGAAAAGGGAAACCGAACAGAAATCACATTCATAAGGACAGCCCCGGGTGGCTTGTAAAATTGAATTAAAAAAATAACCTTTCCCTTTAAAAATTTCTCTTTCTGGCGAAATAATATCATCACTTTTTACTCGCTCACCATAATAAATAGGCTGTAATTCTTTTCTTTTGAAATCTTCAATAACTTTCTTCCAAACATATTCCGCTTCACCAATTACTACCGAATCCGCATATCTTAGGGCTTCGTAAGGTAAGATTGAAGGATGAATGCCACCGAGAATAACTTTGGCTCCTTTACTTTTAAAATTTTGCGAAATCTCATAAGCTCTGGGAGCAGTAGCGGTCATTACGGTTATCGCTACTAAATCAGCACCACATTCATAATCAATATCTTCGATGTTTTCATCAACATAAGTCAAAAAAACATCTTTGGGAGTTAATGCGGCTAAAATACCTAAGGAAATTTGCGGCAAACGAAAGGCTTTTCCTTTTAATCTCTTTTTTTTATCTTTTTCCATCGCGGGTACAACTAAAAGTAATTTCATAATTCCTATAATTATAAGTCTTTAAATTTTAAAAGTCAAAAGAAAGATTATCTTGATTTTTTTATTAAATTTGGTTATAATATATCAATCTGAGAAAGTAATTGTTTAAATAACTTGTTTTACTGGCTTCCAACGGGGGTGGGGTTGGAAGCCAGTTTTAATTTTTCTTAATTGACTAAAATTCTTTAATAATTATAATAATTTAATGATTTTAAAATTTATAATTTTCATCCTTTTTTCTCAAATTAATGAAGAAATTTTGGTTAATGATGACACCCTTGGGGGAACTAGCCAAAAATTTCCAAGTATTGCCATTGATAGTTTTTCTAATTTCTATGTTATTTGGACTGATTATCGAGCAAATGATTATGATCCTGATATTTATATTCAAAAATTTGATTTCTTAGGTAATAAAATAGGGAAAAATAAAAATTTGATTGAAGATGAAAGAACTCGGGATATTTGGCGCTATTTAAATGGCTGGGGAGATATTGCTATTAGCAAAGATAAGATAGTAATAGTCTATCCGGATAAAAGAAGAGGTAATTTCGATATCTATTGTCAATTTTTTGATTATTCCCTAAATCCCCTTTCGCCCATGATTTTGTTAAATGATGACCGTACTAATTGTGACCAAGATTTACCAAAAGTGGCAATTGCTGGTAATTATTATATCTTTGTTTGGGAAGACTTCCGAGAAAATAAAAGAAAAATTTATGGTGCTATTCTTGATTCTAATTTCAATCCTATTTCTACTAATTTCAAAATTAATGAAAGAAATGAATATGAGGAATGTAAACCAGCTATCTCCGCCAACCAAAATGAGTTTATTGTTGTTTGGGAGGAGAAATTTAATAATTCGAGCTATCTTTACGGAAGAAGATTTAGAAAAGATGGTTTTCCTCTTTCACCCCCTTTTTATCTTTTTCCTTTTCCCGCGAAAAATCCTTCTTGTGTAATGGATAAAAATGGCAATTTTTTTGTTTGTTGTGAAGAAGAAAATACTTCTTATAGATTTATTTATCTTTCCCTTTTTGATAGTAATAATCAACAAATTTTGCCACCAAAAATAATTAATGACTCTTTTATCATCTCTCGGGACCGTCAGCCCCATATTACTATTTTGGAAAATAGAAAAAAAGGAATTATTATCTGGTGTGACGAAAGAAGAGGCTTTCAAATCTATGCCCAATTTATTGACTCTTTAGGAAATAAAATTGGTGAAAACTTCCCAATTTCTTTTATCTCTCCGGAACAAGCTACTCCCAAAGTAGCTCTTTTAAACGAAAGCACCTATTTAGCTGTTTGGGAAGATTCAAAAGAAAATAATTCTGATATATACGCTTATCATCCTCAGAAAGGAAATTTTAAAGTGAATGACGATTTTGCTTCTTCTATTCAAGATTTTCCTTGTGTGGGTATTGATGAATTGGGAAATTCTTTAGTCGTCTGGTATGACCATCGTCACGGCGAGTTTTGGGATGAAGATATTTATGGACAATATTTTGATAATTTCGGAAATAAAATTGGAAATAATTTTAAAATCAATAATGATGGTAGCGGAAATAAACAGCTTTTCCCTTGGTTAAGTATGAATAAAAAGGGGAGAAGTGTTGTGGTTTGGCAGGATAATCGAGAGGACGATTGGGCCGTATACTTTCAAGTTTTTGATGAAAAAAGAAACCGAATAGGAAAAAACCGAAGAGCCAACGAAGGTCCCCTTTTCGGCTGTTGGCCCCCATCTTTTGTAGCTATGAATGACTCTGGTGATTTTCTTATTACTTGGGTTTCCTTTGATACTGCTCCTTATTGTCAACTTTATAAAAAAAATGGGGAACCAATCGGTAGAAATTTTAGGATTGCTAATAAAGGCTATTGGCCTTTTGCTTATCTTAATAATGATAAAAGTTTTTGGGTTTGTTGGGATGACGGTTATATATTTTTACAAAAGTTTGATTCCCTTTATCAACCATTAACCCCACCGATGAGAGTAAGCAATCACACAAATGTCTGCTATCCTTTTCTAATTAAAGACAGCAACAATATTGTTTGGGTATCTTATATGGTTTTCTTTGCTCCTCTTCACCACGAAATTTTCTGCCGACGCTTTTCCGAAAACGGACCAATAAGTGAGGAAATTAGAGTTACCGACTCTTACATTCCCTGTGACCATTGGTTTGGTTCCTGGGGATATAATAATGATACTATTTTGTATATCGCTTGGACTGATTTTCGAGAAGAAGGAAATCTAAATGTGATGGCTCAAAAATTTCATATCAACGGAAGAAAAATCGGAAGAAATTATTGTATCCATTCTGACCCTACTCCTTTTGCTCACCAATGGGCTTGGGGAAGTGTCGCTGCTTATAGAGATTATTTAGCTTATACTTGGATTGACAATAGAAATTTAAGAAGTTGGGATATTTATTTTAAACTAAATACCGGTGTAAGTAATATAAATGAAGAACCTTTAATCAAAATACCTTTAACTATAAAAAAAGAAAAATTTAATCAACTTTTATCTTCTTTAAATTTAAAAGAGATAAAAATTTTTGATAAAAATGGTAGGGTACAAAATCTTCACAAATTAAGTAAACTACCGCCGGCTATTTATTTTTTAAAAATTAGAAAAGACCAAGAATTTATTTTTAAAAAATTGGTTATTTTTTAACTTGATGATTAAGATAAATATTTTCCCAAATAGGCTTTGTTAAATTTGCTAATTCTTCATCATAACTTGTCATTTTTTCTACATAATTTTTATCATCCAAGATTTCTGGGGGAGCATAATCTATTGGATAGGCATTATATTCTTTAATTATCTTCTTGGCAGTT
>CAZDHW010000017.1:0-34153 GCA_964505415.1 uncultured bacterium
TTTATTATAATTAATTTCTCTTTAAAGTCAATCTTTTATTATTATTTTCTTTTTTAATTTTTTCTCTTCTTTAAGAAAGTATATGCCCCTTTTTAACTTTTTTGATTTTATCTTTTGACCAAGGGGATTATAAACAGTTAAGATTTTTTCTCTTTGGTTTTTCTCTTCAATTGCTGAACCGGCTAAAATGGTGATATATTTTCTTAGGGTATCGTTTTCTTTACGGGCATCACTTCTTAAACTGGTATAGAATTTTAGTAAGTAATCTCCCGGTGGAAGATTTACCGGCCATTGGTATCTTTGGCGAATTGAACTATTGGGATAAAGAGAAAGATAAAGGGTATCATAATAGTTAGCCACATTAAAGATTAAGGGAACTTCCCTTTCAAAAAAGCCCGCATATTCTTTTATCCACAAATCAATCCGGTATAAAGAACCGACATATAAAGTATCAGGAAGGTTGGCAATTGATTCAATACCGACATCGTGATATTCAACAACCGCACACATCTGTAAATCACTTTGGGGCGAAAAGGAAGTATAGCCAGTAGTTTGGGAATAGCGCCAATAGCTATTGGCAGGAGCATTAAGAAAAGAATCTCTTAACCAGTTAAGGGCATAAGTGGTTTCATAACCATTTAAAATAAAGAGATAGAAACTACCTTCCCAAATAGTGCAGTTTGGTGGGATTGGATGATAGACAAATGATAAACTGTAATTGGTTGCTAAGGTATCAAAGAAAAATAAGGTTGTTTGGGGAGCACCATTATTACCATCATCATCAACTATTCTGATATGCATTGCTGGATGGTAAAACCGAAAGACCCGATGGTAAATACCGCTGATAATTGCCGGATAATATTGGGGAGTTAGTTTGACACCATAGCCAAAATATTTACCACTACCAGTATAACCACTGCTGTAAGGTTCAATATTACACCATTTTAAGGTATCATAACCCGGATAATAATCAAAGGCAAAAATAAAAGAGATAATAAAGAAAAAAAATATTATTGATTTTCTCATCCCTCCCTCCTTTTTATATAATATTATAACTACTTTTTAAATTTAAGTCAATATTATAGGGAAAATAAAAAGGTACCGCTTAGTGGCCAATCAACTTCTTTGTCGGCTAATACTCAAAAGGAGCTTTATCATTCTTTTGTAAATAACCACTTTCCCAATTTTCACAATTTTTGTGATGGTAGAAAAGGCAAGTATTTTTTCTGAATAAGAAAGGGAAAGGGTATAATTTTAACTATTTTTATTCGGCATAATAGATTTTTCTATTTTTTAAATAGATAGTTAATAAGTCTTTGTAAAAGACTTCGTATTCTTTGGTATCTTTGGCTAAACCCAGTGCCCTCACTTTTAGACTGCAGATGGCAATTGAATCTTTTATATTTATCTTTTTCGCTAAAAGATAGATTTTTATTTCATCATACAAATTAAAGACACTTTTTAATCTTTTTAATAATCTATTATAATCATTACCAAAATTATCATAATAATCTTTATCTAAAAGTTTGCTTATTAAATCTAAATCTTCATTTTCGCAGGCATTCTTTGCCTTTTCAATGATTTTATCAATCTGCTCTTTTTCCGAAAGAAAGATATATTTATCAAAGATAAAGTATAAAAGAAAAGAGAAGAAAAGAAGAAAGATGATAAAAGATATTCTCATTTTCGGGGTAAGATAAAAGGGGAGTTATTCGTTTATTAATAATAGGAAAAAGATAATAAAAGGCCTTCCTAATAATTTCCCGAAATGGAAAAAAGGGTTAAGAAGCATAAGAAAAAATCATAACGAGAAAGGTCAGTCCCCAGAAGAGTTTCCCGAACAGTCCTCAAGGAAGTTTAGCTTTTAAAATCTTTTCCATTTCTTTATCATCCCTTTTAGTCGGGCTCCAAACTTTAAATGGAAAAGCAGATATTTTGCCTGCTGAACTGGTGTCAAAAGGGAGAAGATTTCTTCTTCCAACTTTTCACATTCTTTTTGATGTTTTTTGTCGTTCTCTTTTATCAATGCCACCTGGTTTTTTATCTCCTCATCCTTTGCCTTTTTTGCCAAAAGTTCGGAAAGTTTTTCTATCTCCTTTTCCTTTTCTTCTTTTCTTTTCTCTTTCAGCTCCCTTAACTTTTTCAATTTGGGAAAGATTTTGGCAGCCTGCTCTTCAGTAAGATTTAACTCTTCGGTAAGTCGCCACATTTTAAGATTTTCAATTGCTTCAATCGGCTTCCGACAACAAGGAGAAGAAAAAGGTTGGGTAAAAAGGATAAAGGGAAAAGAAAGGAATAAAAAAATAAGGAAAGGTTTTTTGGTCTTCATCTTTCACCTCCCTTTTTTAAGTTTTTTACTAAATATTCTATCTCTTCTTTTTCTAAAGAAAATATTAACTCATAATAATCTTCATCTTCATAAAGATTTTCTTCTAAAGCAACTAATTCTTCGGTTTTTATTTCTTTTATTAATGATTTTAAAATTGTTTCCGCTTCTTTTTCGGAAAGATTATAAATAATTGTTTCGTAATCATCGGTAAAGAAAAGTTCTTCTTCTTTTTTTATATTTATAAAATTGAGCAAAAAAATTAAAAGCCCAATTAAAAAAGAGGCGGAAGTTAAAGCGTAAATAAGGCTTTTTTTCTTTTTTTCTTTTTTAATTCTTTTAAGGAGAGTTTCATAAAATAAAGAATAGGGTGGGCTTTCTTCCAAAATTTTCAACTCGGCTTTTAATAACTGAAATTCCCTTGAATATTTTTGACATAAGGGACAGGTTAATAAATGGTTTTCTAACTCTTTTTTTTCTTCCGCCGTTAATAAATTGCTTAAATAGTTAAAAACCTTTTCCCGTTCACAATTCATATTTTTTCTTCCAAAAATTTTTTCAATTTTTTATGGGCATTAAATAATACCGCTTTTATTGTCCCTTCTTTAAGATTCAAAACTTCACTAACCTCCCTTATCTTTAAACCCTCTTGGTGATAAAGTAAAAAGACACTTTTTTCCAAAGGTGATAATTTCTCTAAATATTTGGCTATTAATTCTTTCAATCTATTATTCTCATATTCTTTTTCAATATCAATGGGTGCGGGAATTTTTTCCCATTCAAGCTCTTCTACTTTTTCATTTTTTTCTTTTCTTAAAAGGGAAAGACAATGATTAATGGCAATCCGGTAAATCCAAGTAAAAAGGGAAGAACGACCTTCAAATTTATTAAGGTTTTTATAGACCTTTAAAAAGATTTCTTGGGTAGCATCAAAGGCCTTATCTTTATCTTTTAAGATTTTTTTTGAGAGGTTATAGATTCTTTCGTAATACATTTTTACAATCTTATTAAACTCTTCTTCATTTTTCATTATATTAGACGAAAATTTTCTTGATTCAGTTTATTTAAATTTCTTTTATAAAAGAAGGATAAGATAATTGCCCTTATTGTCCAATCTAAAACCGTGCCGTACCAGACACCGAGAATTCCTAATTTGAGACTAATTGCTAAGAGATAGATTAAACCCACCCGGATAAAAAAGGTGGAAAAAAGGGCAGTAAGCATTGGGCTTAAGGTATCACCCATTCCCCTTAAAGTGCCAGCTAAAACAAAGTAAAGGGCTAATTGGGGTTGTTCAAAAGTGGCAATCCTTACTAAGGAGTTGGCATAATTTTTCACTTCCCTTTCGGGATTAAAAAGGGAGACATAAAAATGGGGAAAGAAAAAGAAAGAGAGGGCAATAAAACTCATAATAAGAAAGCAATAAAAAGCGGTTTTTCTAAAGGCTAAATTGAGTAATTCTTTTCTTTGGGCACCAAAGGTTTGACCGGCTAAAGTAGTAGCGACAATTCCAAAGGCACTGCCCGGCATAAAAGAAAGCGATTCTATTCTTACGGCAATCTGATGGGCAGCCAAGGAGATGGTTCCTAAACTACTAACAATCCTTATAAAGGTTAAAAAGCCTAAATTTAATAGAAATTGCTCACTGGCGGCGGGAAAACTTATTCTCATAAATTCTTTTAAATAAGAAAGATTAATTAATTTTTTTACTTTTTCTTTTATTTTATTTTTAATAATAAAAAGGGATAATAAAGAAGAAGTGAAAGCACCGATACCAGTTCCTAAACCAGCACCTTTTATTCCTAAGGGAGGGAAAAAGAGGTGACCAAAAATTAATAAATAGTTCAAAAGAACGGTTAAAGTTTGGAAGATTAAAGAGATTAACATCGGTGTCTTCGTATCACCATAACCCCTTAAAATTCCGTTATTAATCAAAAAGACCAGGCGGAATAAAATGAAAAGAATAATAAAAGTTAAATATTCTTCACCCTTTATGGCTACCTCCTTTTCAGCACCCATTAAAACCATTAAATTTCTTTTTAAAGGAAAAAGGATAAGGGTTATTAAAAGACCAAAGAGAAAGGCAAAGAGAATAACCAAATTGACCAGTTGCTTTGCCTTTTTAAAATCTTTTCCACCCACTGCCTGGGCAATTAGGGAGGTGGCACCGATTTGGAAACCTAAAAAGATATTGATAATCGCCATAATTATCGTATTGGCTAAACCAGCAGCGGCTAATTCTTTTGTGCCTAAATGGGAAAGCATCACCATATTTAAAAAGAGGACAATCGTTTGAAAGATATTTTCTAAGATAACCGGATAGACCAAATTAAGAATCGTCTTTTTTGAATTAAGGGCTAAATTTTCAACCAAGTCCATCATTTTAAATAAGGGGCAAGTTCTTTATAAACTTGGAGCAAGGGGATTTTTCTTCTTTCGGCAATCTTTTTTATATCTTCGTATTCAAAATTTTTTATCTTTTTATTATTTAATTCT
Source organism: uncultured bacterium (assembly GCA_964505415.1). GTDB lineage: Bacteria > Hydrothermota > Tepidihabitantia > Tepidihabitantales > DTDR01 > DTDR01. Next base: position 4,823 of record CAZDHW010000017.1, read on the forward strand.
CCAATTTTTACTCTTACTTTGCCGTATTGGGTATTAACTACTTTTATCTCCCTTTTTAAAGTTTTCCGAAAAACCGGATAATAGCGAATACCTAAGGTTTCGGTTTCCGAAAAGATAGTTTTTAATATTTCATCTTTATCCTTCTCTTGACAGAGACAAGTAAGTAAATAAGCCGGACGAAGTTTTTTCATCAAGACCGGGGTGATAAAGACCTCTAAGGCACCTTTTTGGAATAAACGGTTAAATAAATTCTCAAAGATTAGCGGTGGTAGGTGGTCTAAATTGGTTTCAATTAAAATAATATTCTCTTCTTTTTTAATTAGTTCACCATAAATCACCCTTAAGATATTGGGAATTTCTAAATCCCAATGGCCGGCACCATAACCAATTTTTTCAATTTTCATTAACGGTAAAGGGATAAATTTATTAGTAAGATTTTTGATGATGGCAGCACCGGTTGGGGTTGTCAATTCAAAGTCATAATCTAACTGATAAACGGGAAGATTTTTCAAAATCTCTAAGGTGGCAAAGGCTTTTTTCTTTCCCAAAACTATCGGGCTGGAATAGATCTCTTGGGGAGCAATCTTATCAATTAAAAGGGCGGTACCAATAATATCTAATAAAGTATCGTAATCACCAATTTGGTGAAAATGGACAAACTTTTTCTTCTCTTTATGAACCTTACTTTCGGCAGTGATTAAACTATTTAATATTTTTAGGGAAAGTTCTTTAACCTCTTTTTTTAAAGGTAAACCTTTGATGAGAGCGATAAAGTCCTTTGGTTGATAAGGTGGTGCTCGCTTATCAATAACGGCTAATTGGAGAGCAGAAATATCTTTTTTTTTCACTTCTTTTAATGAAAATCTTATTGGTAATTTTAAAAGGGAGAATTCCTTTAAAAAATCCTTGAGCTCTTTTTTTGATAAAAGGTTTAAAAGGGCCGAAAGGACCATATCGCCGCTTATTCCCGAGAGAATATCAAAATATAAGATTTTCATAAATTGTTAATTAAATGGGCTAAATAACCGGCACCAAAGCCATTATTAATATTAACGACGCAGACACCAGGAGCACAACTGTTTAACATTGTCAATAAAGGGGCCAAACCAGAAAAATGGGCACCATAACCAACCGCCGTGGGAACAGCAATTACTGGCTTTGAAACCAAACCGCCGACAATACTGGCTAAAGCCCCTTCCATGCCGGCAACGACAATAATTACTCGGGCTTTCTGGAGAGCAGGATAATAGTGAAAAAGGCGATGGATACCAGCAACGCCGACATCATAAAGCCTTTTTGTCCGATTACCTAAAAGCTCACAAATAACCGCAGCCTCTTCGGCAATCGGAATATCAGCAGTACCAGCAGTAATAACTAAGATATTGCCCTTCTTTCTTTTTTTCTTTTCAAATAATAAGGCAAAGATTCTTGCCTTTTCATAATATTCCGCTTCTTTAAACTCTTTTTTTAAAAACTCTGCCTTTTCTTTATCTAATCGGGTAATAATACAATTTTCTTTGATTTTTTGGTATTCTTTAATTATTTTTCTCAAATCGGCTAAAGTTTTATTTTCACCAAAAACAATTTCGCTAACCCCTTTCCTTAAAACCCGATGGGTATCAATCTTATAATTTCTTTTATTAATAAAAGGCAGGGCTTTTAATAATTCCTTCGCCTTTTTAACCGAAATTTTTCTTTGATAAACATCTTTTAAGATTTTTTCGTAATCCATTGAAGTCCCATCGGTTGATAACCAAATAGATCTAAATAGATCTCTTTAAAACCAATCTTTTTCAAATTCTTAACGATAGCTTCTCTTTTTTTAAATAAAAGAAGATAATCACTTTTTTCTTTTAATTCAATCTTGGCAAGCTTATCATCAATAAGCCTTAAACGAAAATCTTTCAAACCTTGCTTTTTCAAAATTTCTTCCCCTTTCTCAACCTTACTTAATTTTAGCTCATCAAGCTTTTGAAAATAGGGAATGCGGGAAGAGAGACAAGGAGAACTTGGTTGGTTATAATTAGGGAGTTTTAAGGCTTTCGCCTTTTTTCTTATCATTAATTTATTTATCTTTAACTTTACATAAGGTGAAAGGATTTTAAGTTCCTTTAAGGCTTTTATTCCCGGGCGAAAATCACTTAAATCGCTTAGGTTTGTCCCTTCTAAGATTTTATCAACTTTAAAGAAATCTTTTAATAGAAGAAGTTTCTCATAGGCAGATTTTTTACAATAGTAACATCTTTCTGGTGGATTGTTTTTAAAACCCTCTTCTTTTAATTCTTCGGTAAAGATAAAAATTCCTTCTTTTTTAAATCTTTTTAAAAATTCGGTTGCCCTTTTAAGATGGTCAAGGGGATAAGTTGGGGAAATAAAAATAACAGGAAAAACATTCTCTTTTTTTAAGGTTTTTAGGGCATAATAAAGTAAAAGGGAAGAATCAACACCACCGGAAAAGGCGACCATCACTTTTTTATATTTTTTTAATAAATTTTTAAGTTCTAAAAATTTTTCAGCCAATATTTTTAAGTTTAAAAATAAGTAGTTTTAAAGCCCGATTTAAAAGTTTTTGCTCAATAAAACCCATATGGGAAAACCGAATAATTTTACCCCGTAAATCCCTTTGACCATTGCCAAAGAGAATTCCTTTTTCCTTTAATTCGGCAATTATCTTGGTACTGTCAATTCCTTCCTTCATTTTGATAATCGTTAAAGCATTAGAGGGTGATTGGGCAAAAAGTTCAATATTATTTTTTAACAATTGTTTTCTTACAAAATTGGCGTATTGGCTATGGCGCTGCCAATATTTTTTTATACCTAAGTTATTTATCTTTTGAAGACAAGCAGAAAAGAGATAAAGAGTATTAATAGCCGGAGTGAAAGGAGTCTCTTTTTTATTTAAAAATTTATCGTAATTAAGAAGGTCAAAATAATAGCGGGGAGTTTGGGAATTTTTTATTATCTCCCAGACTCTTTCATTAAGAGCGATAAAGGAAATGCCGGGTATACCGCCTAAGGCTTTTTGACTGGCACCGCAAACCATATCACAGTAAAAATCTTCAAAATAAAACTCATCAGCACCAATACCACAAATACCGTCAACTATCAGATAACGATTATTTTCCCGAGCAATCCGCCCAAAATTTTTTATATCCTGTTTTACCCCAGTAGAAGTATCCGTTAAGGTAGTAAAGATGTATTTAATCGTATCATCAAGTTTTATTTTCCTTTCAACCTCATTGGGGTCAACCGGTTTACCAAATTCACTTCTTATCATCTCTACCTGATAACCGAAGGAACGCAAAATCTCCCGCCATCTCTCACCAAAATAACCGCAAGAAACAACCAAAGCCTTGCCAATTTTTGGGGAAAGATTACTCACGCAGGCTTCCATCGCGCCGGTTCCCGAAGAAGTAAGAATAAAAATTTTATCTTTTTTAGTAAATAAGATTTTTTGTAATTCTTTAATCGTGGAAAAGAAAAGCTTGTGGAAGCTTTCTTCTCGATGATAAACCAAATCGCCGCTCGCCTTTTTTAATAGCTTTTTCGGCACATAAACCGGACCCGGAGTAAAAAGTAGGTATTTTTTCATTCTTTACCTCCTTTAAAAAGCTGCCTTGATTTTTTTAAAGCACAATATTCACCGCACATAGTGCAAAAATCTTTTTTTATTCCGTATCTTTCATATATGGCTCTTGCTTGCTTTTGGTCAAAGCTCAAATTAATCATCTTTTCAAAATCTAATCGCGCACGGGCAAGAGAAAGTTCTTTATCCCGGGCAATTGCCTTTTTTATTCCTTTGGCAATATCAGCAATGTGGGCCGCCAATTTGGTAATAATCACTCCTTGACGAACATCTTCAATTGTTGGCAGCCCAAGATGCTCGGAAGGAGTAACATAGCAAAGAAAATCGGCACCATAATAAGCAGCTAAGGCACCACCAATACCGGCAACAAAATGGTCATAAGGAAGACCACTATCGGAAACTAAAGGACCAAGAACATAAAAAGGCGCATTGTTACAAATAATCTTTTCCAAAAGGACATTAAAATAAATATGATTTAAAGGGATATGACCCGGACCTTCAATCATTACTTTTACTTTCTTTTCCCTTGCCCTTTCTTGTAATTCACCCAAAACTAATAATTCAAAAATCTGTGGTTCATCAGTAGCATCCAAAATTGAACCCGGACGTAAACCGTCGCCTAAGGATAAACAGACATCATATTCTTTGGCCATTGCTAAAATTTCATCAAAATGTTCGTATAAAGGATTCTCTTTTTTATTATACTTCATCCATTCAATCACTAAGGAACCACCCCGCGAGACAACTCCGCAGATTCTTTTTCTTTTATATAAAACCTCTAAAATCTTTTTATTGATTCCGCAATGAATAGTAGCAAAATCAACTCCGTCCTGAAAATGTTTTTCAATGACTTTTAAAAAATCAGCGGGCTTTAATTCAACAAAAGATTTACCATTCTTTTTGGCTTCGTAAGGCAGCTGATAAATGGGAACTGTTCCCAAAGGAATTTTGGCTTCCCTTAAAAGGGTTCTTCTTATTTCGTCCAAATCACCACCGGTAGATAAATCCATTACGGTATCAGCACCGGCTTCTTCCGCAACTTTTAATTTTTCTAATTCTATTTTTAGGTCACAGATTTCCGGCGAAGTTCCAATATTGGCATTAACCTTAGTAGTTAAACCTTTGCCTACTGCGCAACCAATAATATCCCTTTTCCTATTTTTTAAAATTACTATCTCCCCTTTTGCTATCCCTTTTTCTAATTCCTTTACACTTATACCTTCTTTCTTGGCAATAATTTTTAAATTATCTTTCATAACGCTCCCTTTCAAATTCTAAACAGCATAAAAGGCGACCGCAAAAACCAGTAATCTTTTCCTTTTTTTCTTCTAATCCTTGGAGCCTAACGGTGCGCAATTTTACATGCGGAGGCTCTTTAAGAAAAGTAGCACAGCAAAATTTTCGGCCGCAAGGACCATAGCCACCAATCTTACTCATTGCCGCTCGCGGTGGTAAGAGGATAATAAAGGTTTTTTTATTTAAAATTTTTCCCAATTCTTTTTGAGCACTAAGTAAATCAACTTTTTTATTACTAATCGCATAAAAAACCAATCTTTTTTCATCAAAAGAATAATGGCAGGCAAGGGGAAAGATATTTATTCCTTTATCAAAGACAAAATTGACAAATTTTTGATAATAAAAGTTTTCTTTCTCTTTTAATTCATAATATTTTAAGATATCATTCTTATCGGCTTTTTTAAAAATTACGCCAATTACTTCTTCTTCGTCTTCTAAAAAGTTTTTTACCCTTCCAAAATCTTCACCAAATTTTAATTTTACCAAAACAAAGTCATTCTCTTTTATCGCCATCTCCTCCACCGGCTGGCAGGGAATTTCATAAAATTTATGAACTTCCACCAAAACTTTACTCATCTCTTATCCCCAATTTTTCCCTCAGTTCGTAATTTAAATATTTTTCATAATTGGGATAATTCTTTTCTTTTGGGTCATTGGTGTAAAGCAAAACATAACTCCCGTCACCGTGGATATCCATAAAAAGATAGTAATAATTTGTCTGAGAATAATACCAATATTCATAGGGTTTAACATCTTCGCCTAAAACCTCAATCTCTTTTTTTTCCGGTTCCCCATATTTTAAATAAATTCTTCCCCGGTCAGTTTCCCTGCCCATCTTTCTCAAATGAGAATAATTTTTTTCAACATATTCCAACCTTTTTTTTAAGGTATCTAAATTATAAACCCGAAAATAGGTATCCAAATATTTCTTTTTACCAATAATATTCATTTTTCTTACCTTCTCTTTTTCTTTTTTATCTTTTTCCACCAGATAGAAAAGGGATTCCTTAAAAAAGAGAAGGGAATCGGCTAAAGAGAAGGAGGTCAATCTTTTACTTATTAGATAAAAATCTTTTTTTTCTTCCCAGATTTTTTGGTTATTTTCCAGAAGAAAAAGGGAAAGAGTTTTTTTACCAACTTTTAATCCTTTTAAAGGTAGCCGATAGGCTTTGGCAATATTTTCATTATTTTTTGAAATCTTTATTAAAGAAAAATCTTTTTCCAATTCTCCCTTTTCGTCAAATACCTGATAACCCAAAAAAAGCGTATCTTCCTTAAGATTATATAATTCAAAATATAAATAACCAAAAGAATCTTTATCTAAATCATAAATCCTTTGGGGATTGGGAGTATAATAATAACCGTTGCGATAAAAATGGCCACTCTTTTCATCATAACCGCAGGCAGATAAAAAAAGAAAGGAACTCATACTAATATTTTTTTCAAAATCGGGAATGATTAGTGAATCTTCATAGCGATTTTTCAAAATTTCAATCTGGTAAGAATACCTTCCCTTGGGTAAATAAAGTCCAAAACCATCAATTAGCCATTTTTCTAAATTTTGGAATGAAGAGTAATGGGGCAAAAAAACCTTTTTTTTCAATTTTTCTTTTTTATTTATCTTTCCCCTTAAAAGGAAATCGATCTCGTAAGAAAAAAAGGCGGTATCATTAATAATTTTTTCTTTCTTTAAAGAATTAAGGGGTAAGGAATAGTAAAATTCCACAAAGGAAAAAGAATCCTGGGCCCAAAAAATAGCATAATCTAAGGCAAAAATCTGAAAAAGTAATAAAAAAGAATAAATCATTTCTCACTCACCAAAATATATTCACCAAAACCTTTAAAATCGACAAAAGTAAATACTTTATTATATTGATAATAATACCATTTGATATAAGGCTTGCGATCAATCTCATAAGGAAAGTTTTCAATATAATCAGGCTCACCATACTGAAAATAAATTTTTGCCCGGTCAGAAAAAACACCCTTATCGCCCCGGGAAAAATTCTTTTCACAATAGTCAACCTTTCTAAAATATTCTTCTTCCGAGATATCCTTCTTTTCCCAAAATTCCTGCCATTTAGTTAGCCGTTCTTCTCTTTTGGCTTTTTTTAATTCTTCCATTTCCTTGGGAGTGGCTACATAGATTAAATAGGTAATTTTTTTAAAATATTCTTTATCGGAAAGATAAAAGGGAATTGTAAAATAAAAAGAAAAGGGTTTTTTAAATTTTTCCTTTAAAAATTCAATCCGATAATTACCACTTTGGGAAAAGAGGTTAATATCGGTAAGATAGATTTTTAAATAATTGGTTACCGAATCTTTTTTAATTATCCGTTCTTCCGGATTAATAATTTGATAAAAAATTGGCTCTTTAAGTTGATAAGGAAAAATTTGAAATATTAAAGAATCGCCAATGGTAAGATTGGCCTCTTCCCGATGGTTAACTTTGATAAAAATATTTGGCTTTTTTAAATCAATAGTAAATTTTTTCTCAAATTCCCTTTCGGCATTTAAATCCTTAATAAAGATTTTAAAATCATTTTTTAAACTTTTGTTAAAAAGGGCAATGTTAAAGAAACCCGTTTTATTCTTATTACTTTGGGTTTCTTCGTAATCACTCACCATGGTGGTATCAAGTTTTTCAAAAAGTTTACCATTTATATATAATTGAAACAAAAGATAATTTTTATATCCTTCTTGGTCATAAATAAAGATTAAATCGTAATAAGGAATTTTATATTCTACGTTTAAATAAAGGGTTTCTTGGTGATAAAAATAATGGTAATCAATATGGGGTAAAAAATCTATTTGATTAAGAAAGAAATAGATAAAGGAAAACAGCATTAAAAATTATAAAATAAATTTTTCTAAAAGTCAAAATAAAAGATTTTAGTGCGACCAATTTTAAAGTCGCAATTAGTTTTTAAATTTGCCAAAATTGGAAAAAGATAAGTTGTTGAAATTAGATAACTTTTAAAATAATCAAAAATCAAAAATCTGGCAAGGTTTTTGCTTTCTATTTTTTGGCATAATAGGGGGAAGTATTGAATTTAGAGCTTTTTAGGGAAATTTTTGACAATTTTGTTGAGCCCGTTTATTTGGTTGACCCGGAAAATTATACTATTCTTTATGTGAATAAGGTTTTAAAAGAAAAATTTGGTGAATGTGTTGGTCAAAAATGTTATTATGTTTTCCAAAATCTTTCTTCTCCTTGTAATTTCTGTTCTAATAAATACCTTTATCGAAATCCAGAAAAACCTTATATTTGGCTTCACAAAAATTTGAAAAATAATCGGTGGTATAAATGTATTGACCAGTTTATTAAATATAACGGAAAATTTTTACGTTTAGAAATAGCAATTGATGTTACCAAAGAGATAATAAAAAGTAACTTGTTAAAAGAAAAAGTAAAAGAATATGCCGATCTTTTTGAAAATGTTCCGGTACCTTTATACCGAACTACTCTGGAGGGAAAATTTATAAAAGTGAACAAAGCAATGAGGGAACTCTTTGGTTATTCCCGAAAAGATTTTCAAAAAATTAAGGCTGAGGACCTTTATTACCAACCCCAAGACCGGAAAAAATTTATCAAAAGGATAGAAAAATTTGGCTATGTGGAAGATTACGAGGTAAGATTGAAAACTAAGGATGGTCGGGTTTTAAATTGCCAATTATCAACAAGAGCAATTAAAAATGCTGATAACCAAATTGTTGCTTTTGAAGGAATGATAAAGGATATTACCTTAGAAAAAAGTTTTAGAAAACTTCTTAAAGATAAAGTCAAAAAAGAAAAAGAAGATAATAACCCTTTGATTACCCAACTTTCTTTAATCCATGATTTCTATAACCTTTTACAAGTAATTTTAAATAATCTTTTATTAATAAAAAACTATTGCCAAAAAAAAGAACTTTTAAAGATAGAAGCCACTATTGAGCAATTGAAAGCAATCATTTTAAAAAGCCAAAAGTTGACCACTGCTTTAACCAAAATAGATATTGAAAAATTGAGAAAAAAAGATTTAGTGGATATCAAAAAAGTGGTGGAAAGGGCCTTAGACCTTTTTGAGAAGAAAGAAGAAATTATCTTTTTTGTCAACCTTCCGGATGATATAAAAGTTATTGGTTGGGAAAACCAGTTATTAACCCTTTTTCTTAACCTAATTAAAAATGCCTGGGAAGCCAAAAAGGGAGAGAAAGCGAAAATTGAAATCGTGGGTGAGATTGTGAAAAAAGAGGAAAAAGATTATTTAAAGATTTCTTTTAAAGATTATGGTAAAGGAATAAAAGAAGAAGAGCGGAAGAAAGTTTTTCAACTTTATTCCTCAAAAAAACATTTAGGAATCGGCTTGCTTATCGTCTCGGAGATTATTAAGAATCACCAAGGAATGGTTGAGATAGAAAGTGAAGAGAATAATTTTACTATTTTCCATATTTATTTACCAATCGCTAAGAGAAAAGATAAAAAAAGAATCCTTTTGATTGGTGAAAACAGCAATCTCTTAGCAATAATAAAAAATATTCTTCACTTCCATAACTACGAATTTCATTACCAAAGAGAGATAGAAAAAGGAATAAAAAGTTATCAGGAAGCGAAAGAAAGAAATGAACCCTTTTTGGCAATTTTTTATGATACCCTTTATCCCCAACTACCTCAAGAGATAAAAGATTTTAAAAAATTTCTTGATTCTGACCCAAAAACAAAGATAATTTACTCGGCCTTTATTAAAGAAGAAGATTTTAAAAATTTTGAGATTTTTAATAATAATTTTATCTTTTTAAAAAAGCCTTACACTACGGAAGAGTTCTTAAAAGTTCTTAATTCTCTTGTAAAAAACGATAAATAAATTGGGCTATTCGCTTTCGGCCGTTAATCGCTTTAAATTTTGCTAAATTCTTTTTCAATTGAAAACCCAAATCAGTTAGAAGAATCTGATCCAAATAAAATATCAACTCTTTGATATTGGGTGTATAAAAACCTATTTTTTCCTTAGTTATGAATTGGATATTGCCCAATTCTTGGCCGTAAAGATAATGATACACCAAAATGGGAACTTGGGAACAAATGGCTTCGCTCAAAGAAAGGGAACCGGCCTTTAAAATCGCCACATCACTTAAAGCAAAAAGTTCCGCCATCTTTTCGTAATAAGAAAAAATTCTAATCTTTTTACCTTCGGAAAAATTGTTTTTTAACTTATTATAAAGTTCTAAATTTCTACCGGTAACACAGATTAAAAAATAATCCCTTTCTTTATATAACTTTTTAACAATAGTTTCGATCTTCCCCCAGCCTTCACTGCCACCAAGAATTAAGACCACCTTTTTATTTTTTTCAATCCCGTATATTTCTTTTAATTCTTCTTTATTATAAGAAAAATCAAACTCCTCTCTTAAAGGAATACCAAAATAAGGGGGAAGATTTTTTAATTTTTTAAAATTTTTAAGATAAGGCTTACCAAAGGGATAGATTATCAAATCAGCTTTTTTTTGAAACCAACCGGTATGGTATTTTTGAAGTTCAATACCCACAATAATAAATTTTATCTCTTTGTAAAACCTTTGGGCACATTCAAAAGGAAAATGGTTTAAAAGGGGATGAAGAGAAATTATCGCCTTAACATCTTTATATTTTTCGAAAAAATCTGCTAAATAGTGAGGAGTGAAAAACTCAACAATTTTATTAAGATAATGATACCAGATTTTCCAATTGGTGAAATACCACAAAAATCCCCAAAATAAAGGAAAATTTTGGGTTATCAGGGAATAGTTTTTCGGAAAATTATAAAAAGGTTTCTTGGTGGCTTCTAAAAAGAAATCGGGAAGAGAGCATTCAATACCATATTTTTTAAATTCTTCGGCTAAGGCATAGGCAACAGTCATATGCCCACCACCTGTTTGAGAGGTGAAGAAGAGAATTTTCATAATTTTATAATATTATAAGTAAAAGATTTTAATTTCAATAAATTGAAAAAATTTTTTATTTTTTTATAATAGTTTATGAATTATTTATTGATTTTTCTTTTGTTAACAACTATTAAAAACGAAAAGGAAGTTTATAAAAAGATAAAAAACTTTTATCTTAACCTCAAAACTATTACCGGCACCTTTATCCAAAGAGAATGTGACCAAGAAAGCGGTCTCTGCTTAGAATTTCGGGGAAAATTTTATATCAAAAAACCGAATTATTTAAGATTATTAATTGAAGAACCAGAAAAAGGATTAATAGTAGCTGATGGTGAAAGTCTTTATTTTTATTATCGCCAAGATAGTCTGATTCAAAAATATTCAATCAACGAATTTAATCCTTTTCTTATTTTTTTCCAGATAATGAAAGATACTATTTTCCCCCACATTGAAGAAAAAGGGAAAAAATACTACCTTTTAACTTTTTCTTTACCCTATTACCGATTAAATTTACAATTAAGAAAAAAAGATTTTTTAATTGAAAAGATAAAGTATGAATGGGAAAAAAGAGATTTAGAGATTCTTCTTTATTCCCAAAAAATAAACCAAAATTTAAGCGACACTCTTTTTAAAATAAAAAAATAATATGCTTATCAAATCAAGCGATTACTGTTTTGCTTGCGGTAAAAAAAATCCCATCGGTTTCCAATTATCTATTTGGGAAACTGGAAATGGGGTAAAAACGGAATTTATTGTTAAAAAAGAGTTTGAAGGTTATAAAGATATTGTCCACGGTGGTATTGTCGCCACCCTCCTTGACGAAATGATTGCCTGGGCCTGTCGGAAAAAGGGCTACCAAGCAGTAACGGCGGAGTTAACTGTTCGGTATAAAAAACCGATGGTAATCAATCAAAAATATTTTGCCTTTGGCGAGATAAAAAAAATTCATCACCGGTTGATTATCGGCGAAAGTAAAATTGTTGACGAAAGCGATAACTTAATTGCCTTTGCCCAGGCAAAGATGTACATAACTGATAAGTGAAAAAAGTCTCCCTCATCTTCCTCGGTTGCCCAAAAAACCAAGTTGATTGTGAAAAAATTCTTTATTCTTTACTAAAAAATAATTACCAAATAACTAATAATTTAGAGGAAAGTGAAATTGCCATTTTGACAACCTGCGCCTTCATTAAAAAGGGAATAAAAGAATGCGAAAATTGGCTTAAAAGATTAATCAGATTAAAAGAAAAGGATAAGTTAGAAAAAATTATTCTTTTCGGATGTCTAATAGAAAGAGAAGGGGAAAGATTATTAGAAAAATATCCCGAAGTTGATTATTTTGTTGGTCTCAGTGGTTTGGCTAAGATTCCCCAGATTATAAAAGAAAATAAAAGATTTTATTGGCAAGAGAAAAAAACGGTTTTAATAAAAACTTTACCCCGGATTATTACCCAACCTTTCGCCTATTTAAAGATTGCTGATGGCTGCCAAAATTTCTGCTCTTATTGTCTTATTCCTAAAATCCGCGGCAATTACCAATCAAGAAAGATAGAAGAAATTGTTAAAGAGGCTACTGAATTAGTAAGTTTAGGAATAAAAGAAATAATCTTAGTTGCTCAAGATACTACTCTTTACGGAATTGATATTTATCAAAAACCTTCCCTTAGTCAGTTGTTAAAAGAATTAGTAAAAATTGATAATCTAAAGTGGTTAAGAATCCTTTATACCCATCCTGCCCATTATGACGATGAACTTTTGGCGATTATTAAAAATGAAGAAAAGATTGTGAAATATCTGGATATTCCTATTCAACATGTGTCTAATAAAATTTTAAAATTGATGAATCGACCTTATACCCAAAAAGATTTAATAAAACTTTTAAAAAAGTTACGCAAGATTCCCCAACTGGTATTAAGAACCACGGTAATGGTTGGTTTTCCTTTTGAGGAAGAAAGGGATTTTTCAGAATTACTTTCTTTTATAAAAGATTGGCAATTTGAGTATCTGGGCTGTTTTATTTATAGTCGCGAAGAAGACACCCCGGCGAGTGAATTAGCTGGTCAAATTAAAGAAGAGATAAAAAGAGCGCGCTATCACCGATTAATGAGAATTCAACAAAAAATTACTTTTAGCTTTCTTGATTCTTTAAAAAATAAAAAAACAGCCATCCTGGTTGAAAAGAAAAATTCTGGTCGAGCATATTTCCAAACACCAGAGATAGACGGGAATATCCTTTTTAAAAAAGCGACAGTTAATATTGGTGATTTTTCACTTTGCCAAATTCGCGAAAGAAGAGGCTATAATTTATTGGCTAAAATTATAGATAAGAAAATAGTTGATTAAGAAACCGCCAATAATGCTCTTTTCTTACCGGATAATTGATGATTATTGAGAAACAATATTTTTTATCATTTTTAAAATAGTAACCAGAAAAAGCCCGGACATTTTTCAGATAACCGGTTTTGGCATAAATCTTCTTTTTATAATTTATCAATCTCTTTTTTAATGTTCCCCTTTTTCCGGCTACGGCCAAACTTCTTAAAAATTCCTTTTGGTAAGGAGAGTTATAAAGATAGATTAAAAGTTTAGTAATTGCTAAAGTTGTCAATTTATTTTTTTTAGAAAGACCGGCGCCGTCAAAAATTCTTATTCCTTTTGTTGGGATTCCTTTATCTTTAAGAAAAGCTAAAAGAACTTCACTACTGCTTTTTTTCTGGGATTGACCAATAAAACAAAAAAGATTGTTAGCTAATTTATTATTACTTTTGGAATTCATCTCAGTTAAAACTTTATTTTTAGGATAGCCTTTTAAAAAACTTTTCGACCAGTTTTCAATTAAATAGGCACTAATAATTAGTTTCATATTAGAAGCCGGAATTAATGGTTTATTTTCGTTATGAGCAAATATCGTCTTCCCTTCGTCAAAAGAATAGATAACAATACTTATTTTATTTAAAGGAATTGGAAAATTTTTAACCAAATCATTAATAGTTAAATTAATAAGAAAAAAAAGAAGAATCATTTTAAAATAAGATAGGCAATAGCAAAGTAGATAGCAAGACCACTGAAATCCAAAATAGTTGTTAAAACTGGACTACTGATAATCGCCGGGTCAAGTTTTAATTTTGTTAAGATAATGGGTAAAATTGTACCGATTAAATTTGCCCAAAGGCATATTGCCCAAACAGCTAAACCAACAACGACACTAATTTTTATATTTCTTTGCCAAATAAGACTATAACTAAATAATAAAAAAAAGAGACCCAAGCCCAATAAAAAACCAACCAAAAGTTCTTTTCTTACAATCTGCCACCATTTTTTAAAATCTAACTCTCCTAAGGCAATTGCCCGAATAATCAAAGTTGCTGACTGGGAACTGGTATTACCACCAGTATCAATTAAAACCGGAATAAAAAAACTTAAAGCAATAATCTTACTTAATAAACTTTCAAAAGAAGCAATCACTGTGCTTGACAAAAAGCCAGCTAAAGCCAACAAAGAAAGCCAAACAATCCTTTTTTTAAAAAGCGAAAAAACCGAAGTAGCAGTATAACTGAATTTTAGCGGGATAACTCCCGCCCTTTTATGTAAATCTTCGGTTGCCTCTTCTTCGTAAACATCCAAAATATCATCAACGGTAACAATTCCTAAAAGAATTCCCCTTTTATCAATAACCGGTAAGGCAATTAAATCGTAGCGCCGCATCATCTTCGCCGCTTCTTCTTGGTCTTGATAAACTTCAATGGCCACAAAATCTTTTTCCATAATTTCGGATATTCTTTGCCATGGTTCCGCCAAGACTAACTTCCTTAAATGAACTTCGCCAATCAATCTTTCTTCTTCATCAACGACATATAAAATATTAATTGTTTCGGCATCCCGACCAAATTTTCTGATATGTTCTAAACTCTGTTTCACCGTCCAATGTTCTTTCACCTTTACATAATCCGGAGTCATTAAACGACCAACCGAATCTTTTGGATAACCCAACAATCCCAAGGCTTCTTTTCTTTCTTCCGGCGGCAAAAGGTTTATCAATTGGGAAACTACTTCTCCCGGTAATTCTTCAAACAATTCTGTTCGGTCGTCAGGTGGGACTTCTAAAAGAATCTCTTTCATTTTTTCACCCGAAAGGTTTTTCACCAAATGGGTTTGAACTTCCCTTTCTAATTCAACAAAAACTTCCGCCGCTAATTCGGTAGGTAAAAGTCTAAATAAAATTAATTGTTCTTCATCATTTAAACTTTCTAAAAGGTCAGCAATATCCGGTGGTGGCCACTGGGAAATCAGTTCCTTCAACACCCGCCAATCTTTATTTCTAATTGCTTCCTCAATCTCAGGCTTTAAAAGTTCCTTTAACATAGTATAAAGGATAAATATAAACAAAAAAATAAATATGTCAATTTATAAAATAAATTTAATTTAAAATAATTGCGAGCGGTTGAAAAAAAAGATTTTTAAGATAAACCGATATCCGCCGGTGCTCGACCAATTTCTTGTAAAAGGGTAATTATTTCTTTTATTTTTTTAATAATATCTTCGCCAACTCCATCCCGATTGGGATAGATTTCGTATAAGGTGGCGTATTCTTTTGGTGTTAAATTTATCATTAAAGAATTGGCACCGGCCAAAAGACCTTTTTTTAGGCCATCTTTTTTATTAAGGGTTTGAAAGGCAGTGGTAACTAAAATTTTACTTGTGGGATAAAGGATTCGGGCTTTCGCAATGGTATCTAAAACCAACTCTTCCGAGGGAGGCCAGCAATCTTTTAAAGGAGTATCAGGATGAGGAATAAAGGGACCAAAAGAAAACATCTCGGCTTCCAATTCGTAAGTTAAACGCAAATTCTCCAAAATATCTCTCTCTTCTTCTCCCGGTAAACCGATTAAAAACCCGGTCATTATCAAATAGCCCATTTTTTTAACTTCTTTAATTAAATTAATTCTTTCCTCTAATTTATGTCCTGGTCTCATCTCTTCGTAAATTTTCTTATTGCTGGTCTCAAACCTCAAAAGTACTCCTCGGGCGCCTAATTGATAAAGTCGCTCATAAATTTCTATTTCTCTTTCACCAATACTCAGAATTAAAAGACAAGGACTTTCTTCCATAATTCTCTTTACCACATAACCTAATTTTTCTTTATCATAAAATAAGTCTTCTCCCGATTGTAAAACTAAGGCTTTGAAGTTTAACTTTTTGACGGCATAAACAGCAAGATTAATTATCTCTTCTTCTTTCATCCGATATCTTCTTATTTTTTTATTATCCCTTCTTAAACCGCAATAGAGACAATTGTTGCGACAATAATTAGAAAATTCAATTATTCCGTGAACACAACAACTATTATCGTGGTATTCTTGTCTTATCTTATTGGCAATTTTATAAAGCTCTTTACTTTCATAAGTTAATTTCAAATCAACTTCTCTCAATTTGTCAAAAAATTCTTCCCAAACTTTTAAAGTCTCTTTTGCTTCTTCTTCTTCTATCTTCTGAATAACGAAACCCCCTTGGGCGTAAACATAATCACCAATTTTCAAGTCAAAAAAATCGTTTCTCACCTTTTTAACAATTCCAAAATACTCAATCTTACAGATATTATTATTTATCTCAACAACTTTTCCGGGAATGGCGTAGCACATTCTTTAGAAATATAAATCCCGCTCCCCTTTCTTTATTCTCTCAATTCTTTTTATCGTCTCTTTTTTTAAATACTCATTATCAATCTTATCCAAATAATATTCCACAACCTTATAACCTTTTTCGTATAACTTGCTTTTCCCGTTAGTTTTTGCAAAATCTTCCAGATATTCCACAAAAGTTAAAATACCGTTCGGACGACAAAATTTATGGATTTCACCCGGTTTGGCTAAATTCATAAAATCTTCACCAGTCCTGCCCACCCGATAACAAGCAGTGCAAAAACTGGGGATTAATTTATCTTCTAAAATATCTTCAATTACTTCGGTTAAATTTCTTAAATCATAAATTTCGAACTGAACTTCTTCGCGAGAAAATTTTCCGTAGCCGCCGGGCGAAGTTTTTGAACCGGCAGAAGTTTGGGAAATACCCAATTTAAAAGCAATTTTTCTAATCTCTGGTCTTTCCCTTGTCGAAAGAATCATTCCGGTATAAGGAACTGCCAATCTTAAAATCGCAATAATTTTTAAAAAATCAACATCGGAAACCGGATATTCTGGTTGATAGGTCACCGTTGGTGCTGGACGAAAACGAGGAACTGAAATCGTATGTGGACCCACACCTAAATGAGCATCAAGAAATTGAGCGTGGGAAACTAATGCCAAAACTTCAAACCGCCAATCATATAACCCAAACAAAACCCCTAAACCTAAATCATCAATACCACCTTCAAAGGCCCTAATATGGGCAGTAATCTGCCTTTCATAATCACTTTTTGGTCCCTTATGTAATTTCTTATAGGTCTCATAATGATAGGTTTCTTGGAAAAGTTGATAAGTGCCAATCTTACAGGCTTTCAACCTTTTATAATTCTCTACCGATGTTGCCGCAATATTAACATTTATCCGGCGAATATTACCTTTTTCGGTTTTTACCGAATAGATGGTTTCAATTGCTGAAATCACATAATCAATAGTATTATTTATCGGGTCTTCACCACATTCTAAAAGAATCCTTTTATGACCCATCTCAATTATTTTTTTTGTCTCTTCTTCAATCTCTTTCAAGGTCAATTTTTTTCTTACCATTTTATTTCTTATATGAAAATTACAATATTCACAATCATTTACACAATAATCAGAAATATATAAAGGAGCAAAAAAAACCAACCTTTCACCATAAATCTCTTCTTTTATTTTACCAGCAATTTCAAATAACCTGGCTATTAATTCTTTATCTTTTAAATTTACTAAATAACCGACCTCTTTTAAAGAAAGCCCTTTCTTTTCTTTTGCCTTTTCTAAAATTAATTCAATTGTCTTTTTATCGGGATTTTCTGTCTCTCTTAAGATTTTTAAAATCTTTTCCTGGTCACAAATCTCTTTAATATCCATCACTAAAATTATATTTAAATTATTTTGAAAAATCAAATTATCTTATTAAAATTAGTCGTGTTAAAATTAAGCCATTTGATTATTCTTCTAATTATTATCCGCCTACTCTTTTTTCTGCCGTTAATTAGTAACCAAGAGAGAGTAGTTAATGCTATTACTGATGGTAAAGAATATTGCGAACTTGCTTATAATCTATTATTAAAAAAGGGTTATCAAAGGGAAGGAAATTTTGATACTAAAAGACCACCCCTCTTCCCTTTCTTCCTTTTCCTTTTCTATCTTCTCTACCCTTCGCCTTATTGGGCTTGTTTTTTTTATCTTCTTTTGTCAATAATTTTATTAATTATTACCAAAAATTATTTAACTGAAAAAACCTTTATTATTTTCTCCCTTTTATTTATCCTTTCACCACAAATGAACTTCTATTCCCTTTTTCCCATTACTGATTTTCTTTTCGGCCTTTTTCTTTTGCTAACTGTTCTTTTTTTAAAAGAAAATAAAAATACCTACTCTTTGCTTTTTCTTTCCCTTTTGCCCTACATTAAACCGGTAGCGATTTTATTACCACCTTTCTTTTCTTTTTTCCATTTAATAAAAAAAAGAATAAAATTGATGTTTTTATCTTTACTTCTTCCCTATCTCTTTCTTTTACCCTGGTGTTTTTTAACTTATAAAAAAACTGGTCTATTTACCTTTTCCACTTTGCCTTACATTAATTTCTTTTCTTATTATGTTCCTTTTGCTAAAGGATTAAAAGAAAAAATTGGCTACCAAAAAGCGAAAGAAATAATGAATGAAGAATTAAAAAATTTAATTGGTGATAAATATTCCCAAAAAGAGTTCTATGAAGGAATAAGAAAGATTGCTTTTAAAGAATTGAAAAAAGCCCCTTTCCATTTTTTTATCTCCCACACAATCTTTTCTTTAAACACCATCATCTCCCCAATTTCTTTTAAACCTTTGCTTATTTATTTAACCGGCAAAGAATTAAAAAAACCAATCCAACAAGAAGTTTTTTCTTATCTTTTAAAAAAGAAATTTTTTACTGGTTTAAAAATCTTTTTTGAAGAACGGTTAAAAATTTTAGGAATTTCTGGATTTTTTCTCCTTTTATATTCAACCCTTTTTCTCTTTTTAATAATTTTTAATTTTATCAAATATCTTAAAAAAGAAAAACCAATTTTAGAATTATTAATAATTTTCCCCCTAATCTTTTCTACGGGCGTAGTGGCTGAAGCTCGCTACCGAATCCTTTTTGAACCTTTGATCTATCTTTTTATTGCCAAAAATTTAAAGTTCAATTCGGGTAGCAGATTTTGAACCACGGATAAGGGCAATAATTGCTTCCAAAATAAGCCAAACCATTAAGAAAAGGACAAGCCAACCAACAAAGAATAAAAGCCAATTATGGGTTTTATAAAACTGTTGAATATTTTTCACCATTGCCCAACTGGTCATTATTATTAAAAATATGGTGGGAAGAGCGGCAACCAAAGGTTTTGTCCTTCGATAAACAAGATAAAGGGTGGCAATAACTAATGCCAAACCAGCAAGCAGTTGGTTAATTGTGCCAAAAAGGGGCCAAAGAATCAAGGCACCTTGACCACCGGGTTTAACCATAGCTAAACCAAAAGCGGAACCAACGGCTATTAAAGTTGCTAAATATTTCTCCGTAAGAAATTGCCAACCAATACTTTTACCAAATTCTTGGATAATATATCTTTGAATTCTGGTGGCAGTATCAATTGTCGTACCAGCAAAGGAGACAATAAAAACACCCATAATGGTCATCATCAGCTCCCGAAGATACTTAGTTTGACCAAATAGATAGCCAAGCATATTAGCGGCACCATTAATAAAGGCTTTGAGATTAGCCGCTAAACCACTGGCAGAAGACCAATCTTTGTAATGTTCTGCCCAGATAGCAATTCCCGCCTTCAAACCCTTTCCGATAGCACCAAAGCCCGCGGCTACGGCTAAAACTACCAGTAAAGCCAATATCCCTTCGGCAATCATTCCGCCGTAACCAACCAAATGGGCATCAGTTTCTTTGTCAAGCTGTTTAGAAGCGGTTCCGGATGTTACCAAAGAATGAAAACCAGAAATGGCACCGCAGGCAATAGTAACAAAAAGGAAGGGCCAAATTGGTGGTGCATCCCGAAGAGAAAAATTGAAAGGCGGAGCAACAAAACCAAGATGACCCGGGTCCTTTATAAAAGTAGCAAGTGCCCCGAAAAAGATTAAAAGACCAATAACCAGCAGTTCGTGAGAGTTTATATAATCCCTTGGTTGGAGTAAAGTCTCTACCGGTAAAATAGAAGCAATATAACAGTAAACCATTAAAATTATTATCCAAATAACTATCGCATTTGGTCCGGGAATCTCTAAAGGTATAAAAACACCAATCGCTACGGTAATATACATCATCAAAAGAGCTAAGATTGACCATAATTCAAGATTTTTCCCTTTTACAAAGACCATATAGGAAAGAGTTAGAGCAATAGGAATCTCCATCCAAATGGGAAATACCGAAGAAGGATACATTTTAAAAAGAATGCCCATTATCATCGCAAAGATGGCAATCACTACCCAAAGTTCTAAAAAGATTATTGCCATAAAAAGATATTTTGCCCGCACACTAATAATCTTCGTGGTCACTTCACCGATTGAAACACCTTTATTTCTTAAGGAAATTACTAAGGATGAAAAATCGTGAACACCACCAAGAAAGACGGTACCCAAAATAATCCAAAGAAGCGCCGG
Organism: uncultured bacterium; assembly: GCA_964505415.1. Taxonomy (GTDB): domain Bacteria; phylum Hydrothermota; class Tepidihabitantia; order Tepidihabitantales; family DTDR01; genus DTDR01. The sequence goes on from CAZDHW010000017.1 coordinate 25,400, forward strand.
CACCCATCCCCAAATTATCGCAATTGCTGGTCCAACAATCGGACCAAGACCAGCGATGGAAGTAAAATTATGCCCCCAAACAACCCAACGATTGCTCGGTACATAATCTTTACCATCATTAAAAAGATGAGCCGGGGTTTCTCTTTTATTGTCAAGGTGAAAAACTTTTCGGCTTAAAAAGCCGCCATAAAAATGATACATTAATAGAAAATAAATAACACAAATAAGAAAAATAATGAAAGCCATTGGTAAATATTAAATATTTTTTTATAAAAGTCAATTAAATTTTATTCGTATCTTAAGGCTTCTATCGGATTTAACTTGGCGGCTCTTGTGGCGGGATAGATACCAAAGAAGATACCAACCGCAATGGGAAAAAGAAAACCCAAAATAATAACCCAAAGCGGTGCGGCTGCCTCTAAAGGAGTTAGGGCAGCAATAATTTTGGCACTGGAAATACCCAAAATTACTCCGATAACTCCACCAACAAAAGAAAGGGTGCAGGCTTCCACTAAAAATTGTAATAAAATATCCCGGTTAGAAGCTCCCACTGCCTTTCTTAAACCAATCTCTCTTGTCCTTTCGGCAACTGCCACCAGCATAATGTTCATAATCCCAATTCCACCAACAATCAAAGATATTGCCGCCACCGCCACCATCACAATGAAAGCCACATTGGTAATATTTTTGTAAATTTCTCTTAATGTCTGTTGGGTATTTATCCCAAAATCATCCGGTTTATCAAAGCCCAATCTTCTTCTTCGCCTTAAAACTTCCCTTATATCCTCTATGGTCTTTTCTATATTTTTGGGGTCCTTAGGCAAAATCTGAAAGGAAAGTCCGCGCCAAATTCTTTGGAAACCAGCTGGTTGGGGAAAAACTTCTTCAAAGGTGGTTAAAGGAATAATAATGATATTATCTTGGGTTTGTCCCATAAAACTACCTTTTGCCTCTAAAACACCAATAATAACAAACTGTTTACCACCAAGATTGAGCGTCTTAAAAAGGGGGTCAGTATTGGGAAAAAGATTTTCTTCTACATAAGAACCAATTACGCAAACTTTTCTTCGGCGCTTAAAATCATCTTCATTAATAAAACGGCCACTCTTCACACTATAATTGGAAGTATATTGTAAATTTTCATCACTACCAATCACTTCAATATTTCTTGCTTTGTTTATTCCGTAGGTAATAGTACCAACATTAGTAGTTTTGGTATAAGCGAGTTTATCAACTGATGGTAATTTTTTTAAGGCTTCACCATCTTCAATTGTTAAATCTTTTCGCTTACTTATCTCTTCAAAATCAATCCGTCCCATTCCCCAAGCAACCTTCTGAACAAAAATTGTATTGGAACCAAGAGAACTGATTTGTTTCTCAACCGTCATATTCAATCCTTGAATTAAAGAAAGAATGGCAATAACCGTCATCACGCCGATAATAATTCCTAAGGTTGTTAGAAAAGAACGGAGGCGATGGGTTTTAAAAGTAGAAATTGACAGTTTTAATATTTCTAAAAAATTCATTTTATTATTTTATCTTCAATTATCATTCCATCGGTAATTCTTATTAAACGCCGCGCATGGGCAGCGATATTTGGGTCGTGGGTAACAATTATTATTGTCCTACCTTCTTGCGCTAATTGGTCAAAAATTTTCATTATCTCATTGCCACTTTTGGTATCTAAATTGCCTGTCGGCTCATCGGCTAAGATTAGTGAAGGATTATTAACCAAAGCCCGAGCAATCGCCACCCTTTGCATTTCTCCGCCCGAAAGTTCATTTGGACGGTGAAAGGCTCTTTCTTTTAATCCAACTTTTTCCAACATCACCATCACTCGTTTTTTTCTTTCTTTCCCACTCATTCCTGAATAAATTAATGGTAATTCCACATTACTAAAAGCGGTTAAGCGAGGTAAGAGATTGAAATTCTGGAAGACAAAACCAATTTCCTTATTTCTCAATCTGGCCAGTTCTTTGTCATCCAAATTACTCACATCTTTTCCTTGATAATAATATTTACCTTCGGTTGGTGTGTCTAAAAAACCAAGAATATTAAGTAAAGTTGATTTGCCACTTCCCGAAGGTCCCATAATTGCTGTATATTCGCCTTCTTCAATTTTTAAATCTATTCCGTTTAAAGCAGGAAAACTTACTTTTCCTGTGCTGTAAATTTTTTTTATTTTATTAAGCTGACAAAGAATCATCTTCTTACTCTTACCCGAGGCTGTTGGATAAAACGCATTGTTCTTATCACTTCTCCGGCATCGCCTTTTCTTTTTGCCATTTCTCTTCTTTTTGGTTTCACCAAGTCACCTTCCTTTAACTTGGCCAAAACTGAATAAGGACCAGTAATAACTTCCTCACCTTCGCTAAGTCCTTCGATGATTTCCGCTTCAAAATCACCGTAACCACCCACTTTCACTGGTTTCAACTTTGCTCTTCCTTTTTCAATAACAAAACAGGCATCAACCTCCTTATCACCGATTCTTCGGCGACCAACTGCCGAAATCGGAACAACCAAAACACTATCTTTTTCCGCAGTAATGATTTCACAATGAACACTCATCCCCGGTCTTAATAAGGCACTGGTATCAGCCAATTCTATTTCAATTTCAAAATTGGTAATCTTTTCGGTGGCGGTTGCTTGGGTAATGGGCACATAACCCACCCTTACAACTTTGCCGATAAAAAAAGTGTCCGGTAAGGCATCTAAGGTGATTTTTGCGGGATTGCCAACTTTAACATCCACCACATCCCGCTCGGATACTTCAATCACGGCCAGCATCTTTGATAAATCAGCAACCACCATCATCACTGTGCCCGGATTATTCATTGTTCCGATGATTACCGTCTCTCCTTCCTCAACATTTAACTTCACAACCGTACCCGAAATCGGCGAGCGGATTTCGGTCTTTTCATATTTATCTAAGGCATCTTCGTAATTGGCTTTGGCAACCTCGTATTCGGTTTTGGCTCTTTCGTATTCTTCATCACTAACCAATTTCTTTTTATATAAAGAATCAATTCTTATAAAACTATTTTTTGCCTGCTCATACCTTGCTTTCTGTAAATTGAGATTGGCTTCATAACTTTTTCTCTCTAAAAGACAAAGCAAATCACCTTTTTTAACCTTGCTACCTTCTTTTACAAAGATTTTTTCTACCCTACCCATTACTTGCGATTGGATATTCACTTGAATTTTTGCCTTTAGTTCACCGTCACCAGTCACCTTAGAAACAATCTTACCGTATTCCACCCTTGACACTTCTACTTCCTTTCCTTCTTCTTTTTTACCCAAATTTAAAAAGATAATAAGCAAAATAAAAACAATCAATCCCACTACCAAAAATATCTTTTTCTTCATCACTCCTCCATTTTTAAATCTTTGAAACCCAAATATTGTAAAAGGGAAACTGTAGAAAGAATATCACAAAGGGAAGAGAGATAATTACTTTTGGCTTCTTCGTAGGTATTTTCAATATTTCTAAAATCTAAATAGGAAATCTTACCCAATTTTAGTTGTTCTTTTGCTAAAGAATATAGCTCTTCCGCCATTGCTAAATTGGCCTTTCCGTATTCGTATTTCAAAATTCCTTCTTTTAAACTGTTGAGGGCAGCACTTAATTGGGTTATAACTTCTTCGTAATTTTTTCTTTCATCAATTTTACTCTTTTTCAATTGTAATTTTTTATTCTGGATATTTAAAAGATAATTTTTTAAATCAAAAAGGGGAAAAGAGAAATTAAGCGCAAAAGAGATATTATCCCTTTTATCCCATTCCTTGGGCTGAAAATAAAATCTTTGGGAATCACTATAAGTAGAAGAATAACTGATTTGACAGATGGGAAATATTCTTAAAATTGCTGAAGCATAGGAAATTTTAGCTAAGGTTTTCTGAAGATTACTCTTTTTTAATAAGAGATTTTCCTTTAAAACTTCTTCAATTTTTTCTTCATCGATTTTTTTGATAATATCAAAAAAATCTTCTTTCAATTCCGTTATCTCCCATTGGGGAATAATAACCTTATCTTCGGTAATTCCTAAAAGGATTCTCAAACTCACCATTGCCTGTTGAAAATTTTTTTCGGCCGTTACCAATTGGGAGGCGGCTAAGGCATAATCAGTCTTTGCGCGTAAATAATCAATCTTATTAATCTGCCCCAATTTGTATTTTTCTTCAATCAGATTTTTATATTCTTCTTTATAAGCTAAGAGATTCTTTTTTACCTGGTAAAGCGAATAAAATCGTAAGAGGTTAAAATAGGCATTCTCACAAAGATAATCTAAATACTCAAGCCTTTCTTTTTGACTTAATTTATAAAAATTGAAACTTTTGTTAAGAAAAATGAGATTTAAATAACTCTCAATATCAAAAATCTTTTCCGAAATTCCTAAATTACCCCGATAAGAAGTTATTTTTGGTTCTTTGGTTTGGCTATAAGAAAAAGAAAGGGATGTTTGGGGAAGGAATTCGGAAGTAGTAAGAAAGATATTGTTTAATCCTAATTTTTGATAATAATCACCCTCTGCTTTTAAGACACTAAACTCTTTCGCTAACTTTTTTGCCTTTTCTAAGGAAAGATATAAAGTATCATAATTAATTACTAATAAAATAATACCTATTATCATATAATATTAGATAAAAATTATAATAAATAGTTTATAAATTTCAAAATTGTTCCTCGGGCATCATTCGAGCTTTTTGGAGAAGTCCGAAGATTTTATTGAAAGTATTAAAATAATATATCTCTTTTGCCATTGGGGAAGAAGAGAGAAAGAAACCAATATCACTATTTTCAGTATATTTTAAATAAAGAAATTTTATGATAAAATAACAGATAACCCAACCGATGGCAATACCAAAAAGAAAAGAGAAAAAGGAATCCAAATTGCCCAAAGACCATTCGGTAATATTAAAAAGCAGATAAGCCAAATAAAGAAGAATTACTAAAAAGATAAAAAAAGAAATTAAGAAGGTTAAAGGCACATCCAATTTTATTAATTCGCTCAAAGATTCTTTATAGCGGTTTGCCAAAACCAAGGCAACAATAAATGCTATTGTCTCAAACAAAATCTTTCCCATTCCGTCTTTTCCCCGAATTGCCTGGATAATAGCTACTATTAAAATAAAAAAAGGAATTAAAATATCTAAGAAATTCATTTAATTATGAATATTTTTTATCAAAAGAATAGTTACTATCACCTGCCCAAACCTTCGCATTCTCATCCGGTGCTTTAAAAGTAGAGAAACCACCGTAAAAAAGCTCTTCATATTCACTATTATAAATAAAACCAGTGTAAGGATTTACAGGGAAGCTTCTTAATTTTTCTTCCTCTACGGGTTCGCCACCAGAGAAATAATAAGCCAACGGAGCTTCGGGGTCTAACACTTCACCAACAACCTCTGGCGAAGGAAATTCACCAAAATGGTCGGTTGCCCATGCCATTAAAGCTTCTTGGAAAACACCCATATTCTTTTTAATTTTGTTCCCCTTGCCCTTTCTTAAAACAAAGAGAAATCGAGTAAGAGAAGAGCAAGCAAAAGACCGATAACCAAAAGAACAATTAACATCTCCCATAAACTAAACCCTTTTTATTCATCCATTTTATATCTTACCAATAAAATCTAAAATTGTCAATAAAAAGAAAAAGGCTCCGTCTTTAACGACGGAGCCTCTCCTTTTGGGAATTTAGTTTAATTTTTAATACTCATAACCGCCGGGTGGTGTCGGTGGCATTTTTTCTTTTTCCGGTTTTTCAACAATTGCGCATTCGGTAGTAACCAGCAAGGCAGCGACACTGGCAGCATTTTGTAAAGCAGTTCTCGTTACCTTAGTGGGATCAATGATACCGGCTTCAAACATATCTTCAAATTTCATGGTCTCCACATTGAAACCGACATTGGGATTCTTCTCCGCCTTCACTTTCTCCACAATCACTGAACCTTCAGCACCAGCATTATTAACCAGTTGTTTTAATGGTTCTTCTAAGGCTTTCTTTACAATCTCCACACCAATCTGTTCGTCACCTTCTAACTTTAGTTTCTCCAAGGCAGGAATACAACGAATTAAAGCGACACCGCCACCAGGCACCACACCTTCTTCAACCGCTGCGCGGGTGGCGTGTAAGGCATCTTCAACTAATGCCTTTTTCTGTTTCATTTCAACCTCGGTTGCCGCACCAACATTAATTACCGCCACACCACCGGCCAATTTCGCCAATCTTTCTTGTAATTTCTCGCGGTCGTAATCGGATTTGGTCTCTTCAATCTGCTTTCTAATCATCTCAATCCGACCTTGGATCTCTTTCTTAGAACCCATACCTTCAACGATGGTCGTATTCTCTTTGTCAACAACCACCCGTTTTGCCCTTCCCAAATCAGAGATTTGGACATTTTCCAATTTGATACCCAAATCTTCGGAAATCAATCTTCCGCCGGTAAGAATGGCAATATCTTCCATCATTGCTCTTCTTCTTTCACCATAGCCGGGAGCTTTTACCGCACAGCACTGGAGAGTGCCACGAACCTTATTGACAACCAAAGTCGCCAAGGCTTCGCCTTCCACTTCTTCGGCAATAATCAATATCGGTTTGCCTTTCTGGGCAACCTTTTCCAAAATTGGCAATAAATCTCTTGCCGAAGAGATTTTCTTCTCGTAAAGTAAAATATAGCAATCTTCTAATTCGCATTCCATTTTATCGGGATTGGTGATGAAGTAAGGCGAAAGGTATCCGCGGTCAAACTGCATACCTTCAACAACTTCCAAGGTGGTCTCTAAGGATTTTGCTTCTTCAACGGTAATCACGCCTTCCTTACCAACCTTCTCCATCGCATCGGCAATAAGATTACCGATTTCCGAATTGTTATTAGCAGCAATTGTTGCTACCTGGGCAATTTCTTGACGGGAAGAGATTTTCTTAGAGATCTTCTTCAACTCTTCCACGACCGCATTTACCGCTTTCTCAATTCCCCTTTGGACCGCCATCGCATTAGCACCAGCAGCAACCACTTTTAAACCTTCCCGATAAATAGCTTCGGCTAAAACCGTGGCGGTGGTGGTGCCATCACCGGCGACATCGGAAGTCTTGGAAGCAACTTCCTTCACCATCTGGGCGCCAAGATTTTCAAATTTGTCTTCCAATTCAATCTCTTTCGCCACCGTCACACCGTCTTTGGTAATCGTCGGCGCACCCCATTTCTTCTCAATAACCACATTCCGACCCTTAGGACCAAGAGTAGCCTTAACGGCGGCTGCCAAAGTTTCTACACCTTTTAAAATTGCCCTTCTTGCTTCTTCATTAAATTTCAGTTCTTTCGCTGCCATTTTACTCCTCCTTTTCAACAATAATTGCTAATATTTCATCTTCCCTCATTATGAGATACTCTTTATTATCGATTTTGATTTCCTGACCAGCGTATTTACCGAAGAGGACGATATCACCTTTCTTCACTTCCATCGGAATACGATTTCCTTTGTCATCCAAGCGACCAGGACCAACCGCCACCACCTTACCCTTAATCGGCTTCTCCTTAGCGGTATCCGGCAAAATGATACCGCCTTTTTTCACTTCCTCTTCTTCTATTCTTTCAACAACTACTCTATCAGCTAAGGGTTTTATTTTCATACCTCCCTCCTTTTAAATTTTAATCCCTTTGCCAATTTACTCTTACGAATTTATTATTATCGGAAAACTTTATTTCCAAATTCCCTTTATAAGCTCTTTTTAGAGCTTTGCCGATTGCTATTGCCAAATTTTCCGAAGTGGTCTCAATGATTATCATATCCCTTACATTTTTTAGACTCATTATCCTATCCAAAGGATTCCTCAAAATTTCTCTCTCTTCGGTATTCTTTATGAGATTTAAAATATCTTCCTTATGGTTAAGAAAGAAATTACCACTAACATTTACGACGCCCATTACATAATGGTCATCAATCTTCCGACAAGCTGGACATTTATATTTATAAGCCACCAAATAAACCATATTAGCCAATTCATCGTTCTTTATCCATCTTTTATTATGATACAAAAGATTACAAGAAGGGCAGACAGTTGGGTCGGGTAAATTTTGAGAAACCAAATAGGGGTCTTCAATTTTCTTACCTGGTTGCTTTCTTACTATTTTTCTCATAGTAATTATCGAAAAGAAAATGGGCGAAACCCGATTTGAACGGGTGACCTCCTCCTTGTAAGGGAGGCGCTCTTCCAATCTGAGCTATTCGCCCATTTTAGATTAAATATTAACAAAATTTGAAAAAAAGTCAAATAAAATTTACAATTTAAAGAACTTATGAGACTATGGTCTCTTCATCCAAAATATTTAGATAGAATTGGTTTAATCGCCTTGTGGCGGGAAGGTCTATTGGCAAAAAGGGTTTTAGAAGGAAAAACCAAAGGTTATAAAAATCATCCGCAGTTAGAAAGATTTAAAAAATTTAAAGAACCTTTATTAGCAATCAACTCCTATCTTTTTTATGTTTATGAAGAGGCGAAGAAAAGAGGTTATAACTTTAATAGGAAAAAGCTTTCTGCCAGAAAAATAATTAAAAAGAAAATCCCAATAACTACTGGTCAAATAAACTTTGAATTTTCCCATCTTTGTAAAAAAGTAAAGAAACGGGATAAAAACCATTATCAAACCCTTTGTAAAGAAAAACAGCCTATTGAACCAAACCCAATATTCTATCTTATTCCGGGCGATATTGAAGAATGGGAAAAAACTCTTAACATTGACTAAATTTAAAAAATA
>CAZDHW010000018.1:0-2637 GCA_964505415.1 uncultured bacterium
TATAGCAAGCTTTTAAAAGTAAAGCCGGAAAAAATCTCTTTTAGAAAGATGAAAAAGAAATGGGCAAGTTGTAATGTATCAAAAAAGAAGTTGATTTTTAATAAGGAATTAAGGTTTTTGCCTCAAGAGATAATAAAATATGTTGTTTTCCACGAAATGTGCCATTTGCTTATTGACAATCATAAAAAAGAATTTTGGCTATTGGTTGAAAAGTTTGAACCCAATTTTAAAGAGAAAGAAAAAATGTTAAATAGCTATAGATTGTTACTTTCTCAAAGATATTAATTGATAAATGTTAAAAATAAAATATAATTTAAAATATTATGGATACGATTGTTGTTTTGGATTTCGGTGGACAATATGCCCATTTGATTGCTCGAAGAATTAGGGATTTAAAAGTTTTTTCTCAAGTTTTGCCAGCGGACACCAGTAAGGAAAAGCTCTTGGCAATCAAAAATTTGAAAGGGATAATTCTTTCCGGCGGACCTTCCTCAGTGTATGATAGCTCTTCGCCCAAATGTGAAAAAGAGATTTTTAATAGCGGCATCCCCATTTTAGGAATCTGTTATGGTCACCAATTGATCGCTTTTTTAGAGGGTGGCGAAGTGAAAACCGGAGAAGCGGGTGAATACGGAATAACTAAATTAAAGATAATTAAGAAAAGCAGTTTATTATCAGGATTAGCAGCCGAAGAGAATGTTTGGATGAATCATCGGGATACGGTAATTAGGTTACCTAAAGGTTATGAAGTTATTGCGGTAACCGAGAAGTCGCCGATAGCGGCTTTTGAAAATCGGCAAAAAAGAATTTACGGTGTTCAGTTTCATCCCGAAGTAACACACACCACCAAGGGAAAGAGAATTCTCGAAAATTTTGTTTTTGATATCTGTCAAGCAAAAAGGGAATGGCGGCGTTCCGATATTATAAAAAATATTTTAAATGAAATTGAACAAAGAATTGGTCAAAGAAAAGCAATTATCGGTCTCTCGGGTGGTGTTGATTCTTCAACCGCGGCGATTTTAGTAAATAAAATAATTGGTAAAAATCTCATAGCCCTTTATGTTGATACCGGACTAATGCGTTTTAAAGAAACCGAATTTATTGAAAGAGAGTTTGCTAAATATGACCTTAATCTTAAGCTCATAAAAGCAAAAGAGCAATTTTTAAAGGCTTTAAAAGGTGTTGTTGACCCGGAAGAGAAAAGGAAGATAATTGGTCGGCTTTTTATCAATATCTTTGAAAAAATTGCGAAAAAAGAAAAAGCTGAAGTTTTGGTGCAAGGGACAATTTATTCTGACCGCATTGAAAGTGGGCTAACTTCTTATTCGGCCAAAATAAAGTCTCACCATAATGTTGGGGGATTACCGGAAAAGATAAATTTAGAGATATATGAACCTTTACGGGATTTATATAAAGATGAAGTGCGAAGTATTGCCAAAAAATTAGGTCTCTCAAAGGAAATTATTGAAAGACATGTCTTTCCTGGTCCGGGATTAGCCGTAAGAATAATTGGGGAAGTGACAAAAGAAAAGGTTGAGATTGTGAGAAAGGCAAGTTATATTGTGGAAGAAGAATTAAAAGCTGCTGGTTGGTATAATAAAGTATGGATGGCCTTTGCGGTTCTTTTGCCGGTTAAATCGGTGGGCATCCAAGGAGATGCCCGAAGTTATAAATATCCAATAGTTGTTAGGATTGTGGAGTCTCAAGATGCGATGACGGCTAATTTTGCCAAAATTCCTTACAAGATTTTGGAAAAGATATCTTCGCGGATTACCAATGAAATTGACGAGGTTAATAGAGTAGTTTATGATATCACCAACAAACCACCAGCAACAATGGAATGGGAATAAAAAATCCCCAATTTTATATATTTTAGTAAAGGAAGGAAAGGGTGAAGAAGATACTTTTAATTATTTTTTTATTTGAAATTTTTTTTGTTCCGATATCAGCTGATGAATTAAGACAACGAATAGAATGGCGTTCAATTGGTATCGGTGGCGGTGGTTGGTTTACCACCGTGGCTATTGAGACATTGAATCCCGGTACCGTTTATGTTGGGAGATTTTATACAATTCTCACGCGGTGATGAAAACAACTGATGCTGGTGAAAATTTATGATGCCTCAGGTAAAAAAGTTATTAATCTTATTAGGCAAACTTTGTCTCCTGGTGAATATTATTTCCTTTGGCCAAGCAATTTAGAAAGGGGTTTTTTGGTAAATAGGGGGATTTATTTTGTCATCCTTAATACCGATAAAGAAATTTTTAAGAAGAAATTAATTCTTATTCGTTAAAGTCTTTGTTTTGATAACCGTTGGGATTAATTAATCTATTAGTAATAGCAAAAAGTTGAAGATAATTTATTTAAAAATAGAAAATCTCTTAGGAAACTATTCCCGAAACTCTCCTCGGGACAGGTACTTTTCAACCTTTCTTTTTATTATTAATAAGATATTTTTTTTCAGTTTTCTTTTAAGCCATTTATCAAGAATAATTTTTATTTCCCTTTTGGCTACTTTACCTTCGTATTTATTTCTTATCTTGAAAAGCTCCCGCGCAAAGGCATAATAGAATAAGCGTTGTTCACCAATAAGAATACCCTTGCGATTTAGAATCTTATTTACCAATTCATCAATAA
>CAZDHW010000018.1:2737-17796 GCA_964505415.1 uncultured bacterium
AAAAATTTGGGAAAAGATAAAAGATACCGATTGATTTTTATTTAGTTTTTGCTTAAAAATCGGGTTTATTTTAAATCAAAAAGGGAAGCTTTAAAAAGAGGTTTCTAACCTTGTAAAGTTTGTGGTCCTTAGAAACTTTTTATCTTTTTTAAATGGTGATAAAGGTCATAAAGGATTTTTTGATAATCAGCAGCGCCGGTTTCTACTTTATCCATTAAAGCTTCCAATTGGCGGGTAAATTCTTCCGAGAGGAAGTTTTTCATCTCCTCAATAGTTTTTAAATAAGAATAAACTTTTTTTCCTAATTCGGTTGGCAAAAGAAAACCTTTAATTTCCTTTACATATTTTCTTTCTAAAAGTTTTTCAATAATGGGTGCATAGGTAGAAGGACGACCAATCCCTTTGGTTTTCATTTCCCAAACAAGTTCTCCATAGGTATAGGGATATTTCTTTGGTCTTTTTCTTAACTCTTTTTTCTTTTCCACATCATACTGGCCGGCCATTAGGGGATAAATTTCCAGTTTTATCATTTTTTCCCAGCCTGATTCCAAAATCTCGGTTTTTAAAGAGATTTTTTCTTCTTTATCCAAGGCTTTTACTAAATAGTCAAAAACTTTTACTTTAACGGGTCGCATCTGGCTGGCAATAAATCTTTTGAAAATCATTTCGTAAAGCCGAAGGTGTTCCTTTTTTAATCCTTCTATTTGACCACTCAAAAGCATAGAAGATAACTCTTCGGGTTCTAAAATTTTTGTTGGGCGGATACATTCGTGGGCACCGCCTTCTTCCCAAATTCTTTTGTGGAAATATTCTTCGCCAAACTCTTCTTTAATAAACTCTTTGGCGATATTGATTCCCAAGTCCGATACCCTTAAAGAATCGGTTCGGTGATAGGTAATATAACCCAATTCAAACAATGTCTGGGCAAGTTCCATAGTTTTGGGTAAAGGAAGAGAAAGAAAATCACTAGCATCTTTTAGCATCGTATCTGTTCGGTAAGGTGGCGGTGGATTTTCAATTTCTTCCCTTTCGCCGATCTTTTCTATCACCACTTCTTTTAAATCTTTAAAGAAGTTTTGGGCATTTTGGTAATCTTCAAAAGAAAAGTTTAACCGTAATCTTTTATTATTCTTCTCAATATTTACCAAAATTTGATAGATTTTTTGTTTACTTTCCTTTTCCCTTTCAATTATCCAGCCTAACACTGGTGTTTGCACCCGACCAGCAGAAAGGGTTGGATTTAAAAAGGCTTTATGTAAAAATTGAGAAAATTCAAAGCCAACCCACCGATCAGAAATTCTTCTTAAAATCTGGGCTTTAATTAAATTTAAATCAAAATCCCTTGGCTCTCTAATCGCTTTCACAATTGCTCTTTTGGTTACTTCGTGAAATTCCATTCTTTGGATATTTTTTATATAAGGGGTCAAAAGTTGTTTGATATCCCAACCAATCTTTTCGCCTTCCGTATCCGGATCAGTAGCAATCAATACCTGTTCGGCTTCTAAAGCCGATTTTTTTAAAGTATTGATAATTTCTTCTTTTCCTTCAATTGGTTGGTAGATGGGAATAATTTCGTTATTCAAAATAACTCCGTAATAACCACCTTCGGTTGCTAAATCTAAGATGTGACCAAAAGAAGCCGTAATCATTAAATAACGGTCTTCCATGGCAGTTTCGTAAATATCATATTCACCAATCCTTCTTCTGATTGGCTTACCAAAAAAGTTGGCAATAGTTTTTGCTTTATTGGGTGATTCCACAATAATAAGAATGGGTTTTAAAATATCCTTCTTTTCTTCTGGTATTTTTTTAAAGAGAAATTCTTTTATTTTCTTTCGGTCTTCATTAATTTCTAAAAAGATTTTTTCTAAATCCAGTTCGACAAGCGGCAGAAAATTAATTTCGTCGCTAAACCACCGAATCTTTTTTTTCAGATGGTTAAAGGCAATTTTGTCATCAACAATTATTAAGGAAAATCCTTTGGTTATTCCGCCCGCATACATTCTTGAAACCCGACCGCTCGCTTGTAAATAACCAGTAACATCAGAAACTACCATTAAATAACCTTCTTCACGATAACGCAAAGTTATCTCTTTTAAAGTTTTTAGGAAATCAATTATTTCTTTTTTTAAAAAGAACTGGCTAATCTCTTCCCTTAAAGCGAAAATCTTTCTTTTAAGATTTTCCTTTTGGTTAATGAAATCGGCGGTAAGATATTGGTATTTCTTTAACTGTAAAAGCCAATTGTTAATTTTATTACTGTATTGGGGAAATTTTTTCACAATAAAAGCGCGGACCGAAGAGAGTGCCCATAAAAGATGGGAAAGGTTTTCTTCAAATTTTAAAGAGATAACAATTTTCGGCACACCATAAAAAATAGCATAACGACAGACCTCCGGCAGATCAAAACCCCGGGCCAAAGGATTGCGAAAAGAAGCAATACCAATTAAGATATCAATCTCACCCTTTCTATATTTTTCTAAATTCTCTTCGTTCAACTCTTCATAGGAGAGGGCGTTGATACCGTTATTTTTCAAAATTTCACTAATTTTAAAAATACTTTCTTTACCCTTATCACTCGGTAAAAAAAGCAAACCTCCTTTACCAAATCTTTTCAGATAAGAAATTAGCTCATCTTTTTCCGTATAGGCATCAACAATATTTCTTAAATAGAAAGTTGGCATACCCACTTCAAAACCCAAAAGTTCTCTAAATAATTTTATCCGAAAAGAACGGGGATTGGCGGTAGCGGAAGAGAGGACCAAAATTCCCTTAATCTTTTCTTTAATCTTTTTTAACTCTTCCTTTTTCTCTTTTTTTCCTTTTAATCTTATTAAAGAAATAGTTTTTTTAATATCATCCATTTCTAAACCAAGGAGATAAAGCACCTTATCAACATTTTTTGCGGTTTTTAAAAAGGAATCAACATCATCCACAAAGATAAAAGCAAAATCCCGAGGAATAATTTCCCAGTTTTTATAAAGAAACATAGAAGTGGTAATAAGAATTTTAAAATCGCCATTTAAAAGCCTTTCTTTCTTTCGTTTTTTTAAGCCACCATCAAAGGCTAAAATCTCCTCTTTTCCTATTCCAAAATTTTTCAATTTTTGAGTTACCTGTTCTATTAGTAGTTTTGTCGGTACAATGATATAGGATTTTTTTCCCTTTTTTTTGAAAAAACTCGCCATCGAAAGTCCGAAAGAAGTTTTGCCAACACCGGTTGGCGCCAAAAGGGCAAAGGAAAGACCCAAAAGAACCCTTTTTGCCCAGGTAATTTGGAGTCCAAAGGGTTTACCTTTGATATAAAACTCAAAATCCCTTTCCCATTCCTTTAATTCTTCTTCAATCGCTTTCAACCTTTTTAAATTACTGGCTTCCTTTTCACATTTTTCGCAGGCAAGTCCCTGCGCCAATCTTTCCGAGGTAATTTCGCCGTTACAATTGGGGCAGAGATTTTTATAAATACTCTTTATCATCTTTTAAAAGAAATTCTTTTAAAGATAAAAGAAGTTCTTTTAAAGGTGGACAAGAAAACCATTCTCTTTTAGTAATTTCGTTACAATAAGCAAGATAAATATTTTCAATCAAGGTTTTTAACTCCTTTGGTAAGTTTGGTGGTTTTATTTTTACCAATTTTTTCCAATTTATTTTATCTAACTTTTTTGCCTTCTCCACTTCTTCATACCACAAAGTCTTTCGGTAATAATTGCGAGCAATTTCTTTACTTACGGGAATTTTTTCGTAGGTGAAGCGACATTCATCAAGGGTACCTACCGCATCAACAAGAATAAGGTTTCTTTCTTCATCAAAACCAAATTCCACTTTGCCATCTTCATTAAAAAGCCCAATCTTTTCTACCTCTTTACTAATCAAGCTATTTATCAATAAGGTCTTTTCTTTAATCTCAACTAATTCTTTTTCCGAAAGATTGACAATTTCTTTCGCTTCGTTAAAAGTGATATACCGGTCAGTAGCTTCCAATTTTGTTGAGATTTCAATAATTGGCTTTTCTAAGCGGGTATAAGGTTTAGGCATCTCTTTTAACCCTAAATCTTCTAAATTTAAAATGCCTTCTTTCAATCTTTTAAAAACTGATGAACCTTCGGGTAAGGAATTGCGATAGATAATTTCTAAAGGGATTAAGAAATTTTTTCTTTCTTTTTTATAAAGAGAATAATCATAATGACCATTTTTTATCTCCGGCTTTAATACCCTTAAAAGTTTTATTTCCATTATATTCGTTGGTGCTTTTAGTTCTTTCAGCTTTTTTAATTGATTATCTTTTAAAAGTCCTAAGTAATGGGTTTTTATCCCCATTTCTTCTAACTTTTCAAAAAAATAGGCGGTAGTAAGGCAAAGGGCAGCTCCTTTCTTTTCAATCTTATCCGGCATCTCTCCCCAGTCAAAAACCGAATACCTATCAGAAAAGATAAAACGACCAATGCCGGATTTTTCTTTTTCTGGTGCTTTTATTACTATTAAATCCTTTACACTTCCCATAATCTTAATTAGTAATAAAAACTAAGGAATGAGAATGGCGATAGATATCAAAAACTTCAACAACAAATTTTAGAAAATCCCTGATTCCTAAACTTCTTTTTATTGCTTCTTCTAAAATCTTTCTTTGTTCATTCTCATCTAAAGAAAATTGCGGATAACAGGTTTTATAAATACTATAAAGAGTATAAAAACATTCATATAGGTCTTTTTCTTTTAAATTATCTAAGGTTAACCGATTTTTAAACAGATTAATTAATCTTATATATTCGTAGTTATAACTTAACGGCGTAGTTGCCATAACCAAACTGAGATAGGCATCTTTATAAATATAAGGGGTGGGGCGCATTTTATTGTGAACCATTTCCTTATCAATCTTTTTTAATTCCGGGTCATTATAACAAACCCTTATTAAGCCAACTAAAAAATTTAACCCTTTTAAGAAATCTTGAAATCGCCAAAGGCAAGCTACTGTTTCGGCTTCGTCAATAAGTAATAAAATACCGTAAAGATTTAATTTTTGGGCAATATAAGAAAGGGAAGAGATAAGATAGCAATAGAAATCACTGGCGGTAGAGAAATCGTATAAAGCGGGAATCCTTACCCCACCTTTTATGCGAAACTTATCGGTAAGATAAACGGCGTATTCTTTTGTGCTTTCTCCTTCTAACCATTGCCATAAAACTTCACTTTTGATACTGGCTTCATCAATATTTTTTAACTTGGGTAAAAGTTTAGCAAAAAAGATATTATCATAAAGATTTAAATTGGTGGCCATCCTTAAAAGGTCACGAAAGCCGTATTCCTGGTTATTTTTCAAAAATTTCAAATTAGCAACAAATTCTTTCCAAAACCTTTTTGGTCTATGAGGTGAAACTTCATCGGGCGTTAAAGTTATTTTCGAAACACAAACTCCTTCTTTTAAAGCATAATGATATAAATATTCTAACAAATGAGTTTTACCGCTGCCATATTCACCTTCAATTAAAAAGGTATCGCCTTTTCCTTCTTTCAATTTTTTTATTATTTTTTTTAAGTTTCTAACTTCTTCTTCTCTGCCAAAAGTGAAATCCTCGCAATCCTGGCGGGGAACAATACCCATTCTTAAAGCCTCACAAATCCTTTTCGCTTTTATTTCGTCAAATTTCTTTTCTAAAAGATCAACTTCCGAAATAAAAAGGAGCCTTTTTCTTAATACCCAAAGGCGTAAGCCGGAATAAAAATGAATATAAAGCTCTTGACCGTTTAAACGGGAAGTAATAACTTCGCCTTCACCAAATACCGGATGGGAGACAACAATCCTTTTTTTTTCCATTGTTAAAATTCCTGACTTTCTATCTCTTCTTCTTTCTCTTCTTCGATCTTTTTTAAAGAAGTTCTCAAAATCTCTTCGGCTTCTTTTATGTTAAGGGGAGATTTAAAATTTCTTTCTTTCAATCTAAAAAAGGCTTCAATAATTCCTAAAACAAAGAGCCGCCGGAAGCTGATATCCAAAGCAAAAGTTGTTAGACAGGATTTGGTAAGGATATCAATAGTGGGTTTTAAAATCTTTTCATTTAAAGAGACATCATAGGCGATTTCAAATAAATGGGCCAATTTTAGCCCTAATTCATAAAGAAACTCTTCCGGTTTTTTCTCTAACGCTTCTAAATTAATTTTTACTCCCGTAGGATTAGCGACCGTAAAAGTGCTTCTTAATCGCTGTTTTAAAGCTTCATAAACACCACCGCTTCCTTCCAAAATCAGATTTTCATCGGTAACCGCATAAAAAAACATCACACCCGGCAAGCGGGCATTACCACATTCATCAATAATCTGGCGCAGATTGTCTAAAGCCCTTCTTTTATCCCTTAAAGAGGAAATACTTAAACCCCTTTCGGCTTCGTCAAAAAAGAGGACCAGACCGTTATAACCAATAAGATTGGCAAATTGGGCTAAAGAACGGATAAAACGGAAGGCGGTGCTTTTATCTAACCTTTCGGAAATCCGGTATTTCCCTCTAATATCCTTAGTAATCTCTTCGCCTTTTAAATATTGAATAAGGTTTTCAAAGCTTTCATAATCTTCTCTTACCAAGGCTTCAAAGCTTCCCCTTAAAGCGTTGAGATAGGAAATTGATTCCACCCCACTTAAACCTTCTAAATAAGTATAAAAATCTTCTTTCTTTTCAACCCTTTCTTTTACTTTTTGATACCAATTTTTAATCACATTATCAATCCCTCTTTCGTAATAAAAAGTATCAAAAGTAATCTCTTCCAAGGGTTTGGGCATCATTAAGTTTAAAGCAATTACTTTATAAACCAACTCCAATTTGTCAAAAGGACATTCTACCGGTGAAAGGGAGACATAACTTGTTAGATAATTATTTTCCATCGCCTTTTTTCTTAAACAGTATAAAAAATGGGTTTTGCCGCCACCATAATTGCCAACAATCAATTTGAAGGAAGAAAGTTTTAATTTTAGATAATCTTTAAAATATTCTTCTTCAATTACTTTTAAATATTTTTCCAAGCCAACTGTATAATATTCTAAACCAAATTCTGGTGGTGTGCCGTAAGAACCGAGTTTGTGAACAATAGCCTTTGCCAACTCTTTACTAATCATAATTTTTCAAAAGAAATAAAAGAAAAATAAGTCCCCTCACCAGTTTCAATATTATTGGGAACCCAGATTGATTTTTTTCTATCCAAAGTGGCATCAAAAGGAGCTACCCACAGTTTAAAACGGTAATTATCACAAGTATTGCCGAAAGAAGTTTTTAGGCGGTAGAGGTCATAACTAAATTTTATCCGGGAATATTCTTTAAAATTTTCTTTTCTTGGGTCTAAATAGAATTCCTTTTTCTGTAAGAGGAAGATGAGTTCGGAAAGTAAATCAATGAGAAAAACCTTTTCGCCAAAATTTAATTTTTGAAAAGCTAAAAGTCTTTCGTAAGCCTTAAGAAGTTTTTCAAAATATTCTTTTAAAGAAAATGGTTGGGCAAGATAATCATAATAGCCTTTTAAGGTTTTTACGATTAGTGTCGGTGAAAGGGGAAGTTTTCCCTTTAATTTTTCAATCTTTGGACCATAAAAGATTTGGCAGGTATTTAAATCAAAATTGATTTCTAAGGTGAAAAGACCAACCCGCAAGGTGGGAAAAATGCCCGAAAGAGAAAGATTGTTTTTTTCTAATTCTTCCTTCAATTCCTTACCAAAATTTTCTTTCTCTTCTAAAATTAATTTTTTTAAATTTTCTTCCTCTTCTTTTAAAAAAGAAAAAAGTAAGTTTTTTAATTCGTTAAATTCTATTTTTTCCGCATATTCTTTTATTTTTTTTAAATATTTATCTAATATTAAAAGGTTTTCTTTCTTGGCCTTGATTTTGTTGTAGTTGTTTATTTGCCGATAGAAAAATTTCGAATATTTGTAAATTTGTAATAATTTTTCTACCATAAATTAATTATATAACAATAAAATAAAAAAAGCAAGTTAAAATGAATATCTTCCAATTTTTTTCCCTTCTTCAATAAAGGTCTTAAGGTTTTCCTTAGGGGTTAAAAAGGGAACTTCGCAGCCAGTTGCCAAAATATAGCCTTTTTTGTTATTTTTCATTTTTAAAACCAATTTTTTTACCTTTTGCCGAATCGCTTCGGGAGAAGAAATTAAAATCTCCGTAGTATCGAAATTACCAATTAAACGAAATTTGTTGCCTAAAATTTTTTTGGCATAAAATAAATCAATCTTATCTAAACTTAAAAAATCAGCCGATGATTTTTTCAATTCTTTTAGATAAATCTGGGTGTTACCGCAAATGTGTAAAATCACATCTAAATCATAACGGGCAAGATAATTAATCAGTCTCTCTTCATAAGGAAAAGCAAAATTTTTGTAAATCTTTGGCGAAACGACGCTACCCGAAGCTAAGGGGTCGACAATAATTGGTAAGGCACCATAATTGATTATCTCTTTGATAAATTGAATGGTGAAATCAGTAATTAAAGATAAAACTTCTTTTATAATTTTTTTGTTCTCTTTTTTAGTAAGCTCTTTTAAAATTTCGTTGGGTTCGAAAAGAAGCGCCAAAGTAGTAAAGGGTGCCGGAATATAAGCGAGAACGGGTAAGATATCTCCCAAAGAAGTGTAAAGAATTTCTATTCCTTCAAAATAGAGAGAAAATCTTCCTTTACTTTTGTCATATTCTATATTTAAGTTTTTTCTAATCAAATCTTTTAAACAGCTGAATAGGGGTTTTTTTAATTTCGGTAAATCATCTTCCGGATATTCAAATTCACTTCCTAAGGCTTCGGCAATGAGCCCCACATCAGAAAAGACCGAAAGGAAATCGGTTTGGTAGATTTCGTAAGCATTTATTTGGCAATGGGCAAGAATTTTTCCTTTGGTGTAATATTCCTTTATTGGGTAATTACTTACATAGGCACTGTGATTGGTGATTAAAGGAAAAATAAGTATTCGGTCAGGTTTTTCATCAAAGCAAAGCAAAGAAAATCGCTCTCGAGGGGTTAAAATTTCCATTTATAAATTTTCTAAAAAAGCCGATATCCGTGTTCTTGTTTGTAAAGGAATTTCCGCCGCCGGCAAAGGAATGTCAATCACTAAGCAAGGCACTTGTGCCTTTTTGATAATCTCTTCCCTTAAAATTTCCGTTTCGTAGGCACAATGGGAGGCGCCAAAAACTTGGGAGATAACTACCCCTTTTGCTTGGTATTTTTTAACTTGTTCAATTATCAATTTTGCCCTTTCCTCACTTTTGCCGATAAGGGAAGCCGAAAGATAACTTTCCGCCAGGGAGAGAAAAGGATTTTCTTTTAAAGGGATTATCTGGAGAGCTTGATTGATTAGGTATTCGCTACCAACAATACGGGCACCCAGATCTTCAAAATAGATAAGATATAACGGGTCAGCCGGTGGTGTTACCCAAACAATTTTTTTATTATCTTTCTTTAATACGCCAACCTTTTCTTTAATTCTTTTCTTGACCAATTTTAATATTCCAAAAAGAATCTTACCCCATTCATCAATATCGGAATAAAAATGGAGGTTGCCAAATTCTAACATTAACATTTCTAAAGCACCTAAGGGTGCTAACTCACTTTTACCAACCAATTCTTTTAATTTTAAGTAATTTCTTCTTATCCCGTTTACCTTTTTAATTCCCTTTAAAATTTTTTCTTCGCTAAATTTTTCCCCAGCTATTTCGCTTAAAATAAGAGCAACCTTTTGGTAATTTTCTTTTAATAATTTTATTGCCCATTCCTTTTTTTCTTTTCTTGGTGGAATTTCTAACCAGATAAATTCGGTTTCTTTTTTATAAAGATTGTAAACCGTTTGCATCACACAAGAATAGTCGTCACAGGAAGCACCAGTAGAAGCAATTATCAAATCCGGTTTAGGGAAATAAGCCTTCTTTAAAAAGGTTGCGTAGATAACCCGTGAATAACAGGCAGCTTCGGGAAAATTTACTTGTCCCGTAACTTCAAAAAGATTATAATTTTCCGAAAAGAAAGGCTGCCACCAAAGACAATCAGGATAAAAGCCAATAAGCTTTTTAAAAGAATAGATTATCGGCGGAACACCACCCAGATCACCCATCACGGCAATTATTTTTTTATTTATCTGTTTTGCCCGAAAGAGCCTTTCAGTTTCGTTAAAGATAAATCCCCACAATCTTAAGCATTCTAAGGAAGAATCAAATTTTAACCTCTTTAAATGGCGTAAACCATAAATAGCAAATGTCTGGGGAGGTGAAAGATAGATTGCCCAATCTTCTTTTCTCTTATAATATTTGTATCTTTTAATTACTTTTTTAGGAATATTTTGAAAAAGTTCGTTCCAGGTAGAAAAATCAACTCTCATAAAAGGCGTTAATTCTCGTTTCGGTTTGTAAGGTAATTTCTTTTGGGTAATCACCTTCAATGGCTAATACCGGTAATTTTAAATAATTCTTTAAATCCTCTTTTTCAAAAGAAAAGCTGTCACAGAATTTTAAAGAATAAAGAATTATTTTTTTAATTTCCTTCTTTCTTATTTTTCTCTTCAAATAATCATAAAAAATTTTATTGGGTCGCCGTAAAATACAGGGAATTTTAGAAAAATAGAAAAAGAGATAATCTTTTAAATTATTGCCCGGTGGATAAAAATCAATACCCCGAGAAACAGTACAAAAGGCATCAAAAGCAATAGTAAAATATTTTTCAATCACCGTCGCTATTGGCCAATCTAAAGGAGTAAAATAACTGCCGCATAATAAAATTTTTTCTTTCTTTAAATTTTCCTTTTCTTTAAAAAGAAAAGGAATGGATGGCAAAATCTGATTTTCCCAGAAATTTTTAATTATCTTTGCTTTGGGGATAAAGCTCAGAGGCTCAACAAGCTTTGCCAATTTCCTTTTTTGCTGATTTAAATTGTTTACCTCCCTTTTTAAATTTTCATTAACCAATTTTAAATTTTTTTCAAATTTTTTTATAAAATCAAGAATTTCGTAATAATACATTTTAAAAGCAGAAAAATTATAGGTGCGGGGAAAATAGATTTCGTAGATTTTTAAATCTGGTATTTCTCTTTTTATAATTTCCGAAAGCCTTCTTTGACCGTCACAAAGGGAAAGTAAAAATAAAGCATCTAACTGCCAATTTTTTATCATCAGATTGCCGACCAAATTTTTTAGAAAGGGACAGGCATCGTAACGAAAATATTTGCTTTCTAAATCACATTTTTTTTCCGGCAGTAATCTGATGGGTTTTAAATTTAGGGCTTTTAAAAGTTCAATCGGTGTAAAAAGACAGAAATAGCCGATGCGCATTAGGGAAAGGCTATTTGCTTAATAAATATTTCAGTAAATTCCTTAATTTCTGGTAAGAAAAAACTTTCGGCTTTATTGGCAATATTTACACATTCTGCCATTAAGGAGTTTTCTTGAAGAATTTTTTGAGCTCCCTTTAAAGGCAAATCCGGAAAGATAAGGATATTACCCTTTAATTCTTTCGGCAGAATGCCAATAGCATATAGGTCATCAACGGCTATTTGCGCCCCAAAATTTCCGGTAAGGTAAACCCTTTCAATTTGGGATAGGGGAATTTGGGCGAGAAAAGAAAGGGTGATGATACCACTAGCAATCGCGGCTTTAGCTAATTGGAGTTCTCTAATATCTTTTTGAGAAAAAAGCTTGATTTTCTTTTTTAATCTGCCTGATTTATCAAGGATTTTTTCTTTTAATAAAAAAGCAAGGTAAGAGATAATTTTTGAGCCGTAATAATGAAATCTTTCTTCAAAAGCTGGACCAGCAGCGCAAGAGACCGCAAAAATTTTCTCTTTATTACCCAAAACGATTTCGCCATTGGTACCCAAATCAATCAATAAGGAAAAGCATTTTCTTTTATGAAGATTGGTCGCCAAAATACCAGCAGTAATATCGCCACCGATAAAGGTACTGATGATCGGCACCAATTGGATATTTTTGTTATTTTCTATTGGATAGATTACCTCCTTTTGAAAAAGAAGAGTTTTATAAGGATATCTTCCTAAGGTAAAAGAAACCTTATTAAGTAAAAAATGGTACATAATGGGATTACCAACAATAATTGCTTTTTTTAATTCACTAATCCTTAAATATTCTTTTAAAGGATATTTTTTTAACAAAGGATAGATATTAAGCCGCGAAAAAATGTCAGGAGCAAAGAGAAAATGGGGGTTGGTAAAAATTTTTTTGATAAACCTTCTTCCTTGAAGATAACTTATTCGGATATTGGTTGTTCCCAAATCAATTGCCGAATAAGTAGCCGCCGGAATTTTAGGCACCGAGAAAAAAAGAAAATTGGGGTTGAGAATAATTTTTTTTAATAGCGCCTTCTTTTTCTCCTTAGGTATCGGTGTTTGACAGGCAAGAATTTTTTTGCCCTCAAAGGTGATTGTGCATTTTTGACAAATTCCCCGGCCACAAAAGTTATTTAGATAATAACCGTTTTCGGCAAGAAAATGTAAAAAACTTTTTCTCAATAGTTATAAAGGTGACCAATATCTACCATCATTTTTACATTTTCCTTTTTGGCATATTTGGGAACATCACAAGCCGTGGCCAAAATGAAATTATCTTTACCAGCAATAATTTCTTTTTCACACTCTTCTTTTATCTCGTAAATGTCGCCATTGACAAGCAAATCAGTCGGGAGAGAACCCATAAGATAAATATTGGGAGGAAAATATTTTTTGGCGTATTTAATATCGGTTTCTAAGGAGATAATTTTTGCTTTCGTTTCAATTATTAAGGGTAAAAGTTTTTGAGTATCACCACAGATATGTAAACCAGCAATCGGGGCTTCCCTTATTAATTCTTTTAATAAGGGTAAAGCATAATTTTTAAAAATATTTGGCGAGATTAATGAACCGGAAGCAAAGGGGTCACCAATGAAAGGCAGACAATCAATTTTTAATATTGCCTTTAAAAATTTTATCTGGTTTTCCAAAGCCAAGTAAAGAATTTCTTTTGCCTTCTTTTCATTTTTAATAAGCAGAATAAAAAAATTTTCTGGTCCCACTAAAAGGGCGGCTAAAGAAAAAGGTCCCTTTAAAGAGACAAAAATAGGGAGGTTTTTTAAATGCCTTTTTAAAAAAAGAGCGGCCTTTAAAATCTCTTTCAGCCGACCGTCAGTTTCGGGGTTAGCAATTTTTATTCTTTTCGGATATTCTTTAATCATTGGCGGAGCATCTTTCCGAAAGAAAAGTTTCCCTCCCATTGCCTCCATTTCCACATAGACATCGGCAAAGACAATTATGGCATCATAACCATAATAATTCTGACAATATAAAAGTGCCTTTCCCAATTTTTCGCCGTTTAAGTAAAGTTCCTTTTCTTTTTCATTAGTAACATAGGCAGCGTGATTGGCAACAACCAAAGGAAATACCTTAATGTTTTCAATCATTTTATTAATTGATTAAAAATTTTTATTCCCTGAGAAGCATCGGCAGCATAACCATCGGCACCAATTTTTTGAGCAAATAAAAGAGAGGTGGGCGCGCCGCCAATAACCATTTTAGCGGCGATTCCTTTTTCTTTTAAGAATTTAATAGTCCTTGCCATTTCTCCCATAGTGGTAGTCATTAAGGCAGAAAGTCCGATAATCTCTGGTTTTTCACTAATCGCCCATTCGTAAATCTTTTCTTTTGGACAATCTCTTCCTAAATCAATAACTTTAAAGCCATCCATTTCCGCCATCAATTTGACAATATTTTTTCCAATGTCGTGAATATCACCCTTTACGACTGCCAAGATTATCTTACCTTTATTAGGCAAAGGATTTTTCAGATTACTTTTTAAGATTTCAAAACCTTTATAAAAACATTCGGCAGCACAAAGGACTTCGGGAACAAAATATTTTCCTTTCGCAAAATAATCGGAAACCTTTTTGATTCCCGAAACTAAGCCAACAAATATTGCCTTTTGACAATCGAGATTTTTTTTAACAATCTCTATGGATAGCTTTTCCGTTAGCGAAAGGTTTAAAGTAAAAACGGCATCCGCCAGTCTTTGATAAATATCTTTTTTCACTTCTTTATGGCTACATAAAATCCCCGGCCAACTTTATGTTCTCTTGATGCCTTTTCCCAGAGGTTAACAAGATAATAAGCAAAATCATAAATATCTTTGCCGAATTCATTAAGAATAGTATCTTTCAGTTCGCCAGTAACCTTCTTTTGATATTCGCAAAAACATTGATGAAAATCTTCCGTTTCGTCACGGGCAATCAGGATTTCAAAGCCGGCTTCTTTTAAAAGTTTTTGATAGCCTTCAAAGGTTTCCATATAAGGAAAAGTCATTGATTCCAGTAGTTCTTCAATCTCCTTTGGCGTTGGATTACCGGTAATAATCCAATCGGTAAAACCAATTTTACCGTTCGGTTTTAAAACCCGATAAGCTTCATTAATCAACCGTTTTTTATCGGTAATATAACACCAGGCTTCCTGTCCCCAAACAACATCAAAGGTTTCTTTCTTAAATGGTAAATCTAAAGCATTACCCAAAACATATTCAATCAAAGGGCTTAATCCTTCTTTTTCAGTTCTTTTGATCGCTTCCTCAACCATTCTTGGGGTGGCATCTAAACCAATAACCTTCACACCGTATTTTTTGACTAATTGTCTTGCCGGACCACCTAAGGCACTACAAATATCCAAAACCAGCATCCCGGGTTTCAATTCCAAAGCCTGGGCTAAGATATCAGTTGCTCTTTCACCACCGGAATGAATCTGTTCACCCATTACCAATTCCCAAAGTTTACCACCTACACCTTGATAAACTTCTTGAACATCTTTGATGGTAAAATCTCTTCTAATCATTTCTCCTCCTTTTTTAAATTTTTAAAATATTGATAGGGAAAATTAATGATTAATAAAAAAGAAAGGTTTCCAAGCTCCCGGCTTGGTAAAATAATTTTCATCTTAAAATAAACATTTGAAATATTATAATTAGCAAAGGAAATTTTTTCAACAATAAGTTTTTATCTTCTTAATAGCCTTTTTCTTATTTGATTTTCAAACTCATAACGATTTTTTTCGCTCCGCGGTACC
>CAZDHW010000018.1:17896-21342 GCA_964505415.1 uncultured bacterium
CCTTTTTCTTATTTGATTTTCAAACTCATAACGATTTTTTTCGCTCCGCGGTACCAAAAGGAAATTGATATTCGGAGTGTTTTGACCATTTTCTACCGGGACTAATTCCGGATATCTCTTGGGATAGTAATTCTCTGCCCGAGCGATAACTATATAATTACCGGCAGGTAAATTTTCAATTGTATATTCACCGTTCTCATTTGTGATTGCTCGACCAAAGATCCTTGGTCTTCGGTGAAGTTGAAGCATAGCTATTACTGTTGCGTTGGCAATCGGTTGATTGGTTAAAGAATCTAAAACCACACCGGAAATGGAACCAGTTCCTCGCGGTGGAGGTAATAATCTGGGCAATAATTGGAAATTTATATCTGGGGTATTTTGACCAGCATTCACAACGACCCTTTCAGGATATCTCTTTGGAAAATAATTATAGGCGGTAGCAGTAACTTGATATTCACCTGGAATTAAATTTTCAATAAGGTATTCGCCATTCTCATTTGTTCTTGCCTGACCACAAGAAGGTCCACAGGCCTTTACCATCGCATTAGCAATTGGTTGTCCAG
Organism: uncultured bacterium; assembly: GCA_964505415.1. Classification (GTDB taxonomy): domain Bacteria; phylum Hydrothermota; class Tepidihabitantia; order Tepidihabitantales; family DTDR01; genus DTDR01. The sequence goes on from CAZDHW010000018.1 coordinate 18,460, forward strand.
TTAATGAATCGGTAACTAAACCAGAAATTGAACCTCTTTCACTCGGCGGAGGCGGAGTATAAGGTTTTAATTGAAAATTGATATCCGAAGTAGTTTGACCAGCAACAACTTCCACCGGCTCCGGATAATGCTTTGGATAATAATTACAAGCATGGGCGGCAACCGTATAAAGACTGGGCGCAAGATTCTGGATTATATAATAACCATTTTCATCGGTTACCGCCCTTCCACCTCCTGAACCATTAATCTTTCTTGCGATAACTTGGGCATTAGCGATTGGTAAACCAGTAATAGAATCGGTCACTATTCCCGAAATTGCACCATTGCCAGCATAAAGAAAGGAAAAAATTAAAGTAGTTATTAAAATCATTAAAGTTATTTTTATTAGCTCTTTCATTGCAACCTCCTTTTTAAATTGCAATTTTTATGCCATTAAAAATTTATTTAAAAATCATTAAAATTAATATTAAAAAATTAAAAAATTGTGAAAAAATATTAAAATTGTGAAAAATATTGCCCGATTTAAATAATTATCGTTGTTTTTTAATAGGGAGCAGTAGGAAGGATGGTATAGGGATTAAAAGATGATATCAATTAAATGGAAGATATAAGTTAAAGAGGAGATAATAATTGTCGAATAAAATAGATTATAACTTAATTTATAGATTTGATATTTACCTTCAATTTTATTTATGTCTTTTTCATTAAGATAATTATTATGGGCATTATTCATAAAAATATAAGAAGGTAAAATTGAAGCTAAAGAAATGGTTTCCATGGTAAAAAGGGAAAGACCTTTCAATTTTTCCTTATTTTTTATCTGATATATTCCCGGATAGATAAAAATTTTTTTATCAATTTCTTTTTTAAAAATCTCTTCTTTTCCTTTTAACTCTTTTTTGAGGTTTTCAAAAATTTCAATTATTTTAGGAGAATATTCCTTTGGGTCAAGTTTTCTCTTCGGATTTAGTTTTAATAATAAAGAAAAATAATTTTTGCCTTCTTCCTCATCACCCAAGATAATGTAACTTTGGGCAAGCAAGATAAGAATTTTTTCTTTTTCATTTTTTTTCAGTTCTTTTTCTTGTAAATAATTTTCACCTTTTTCAATCACCTGCTCGTAATAACCGTAATAAAAAAGGGAGTCAAGTTCTTGGATTTTCTTATTTTCTAAAGAAAATAAGAATAGGAAGATTAAAAATTTATTTAATAACAATTCTCTTTTTTAAAGAATAATTGTTTTTATTTTTTATTAAATAAAAATAAATACCTTTCTTCAGATTATTTTCTTTAACTCTTTTACCCAAGAGGTCATAGATGCCAATAATCTTTTGATTATCTTTTTTGTCAATTTTATTAATTTCTTTTATTCCGCTTAATTGATATATCTCCATACTTCCAGTAATTCCGTTGGTAGTATTACCACCCAAAATATAAAGAAAGTTGCCGTAAGGATTAGTAATTATGCCACAACCGGCATAACTCCGAGGAATGTTAAAAGAATCACCCAAATACCAACAATTGTTATCACAATCATAGATATCTACTCTTTTTAAAAAATATCTTTGACCGTGGTAAGAATATTCGCCGCCAAAGATAAAAATTTTGTTATCAAAATAACTATTAAAAAAGCCACAACGTTTAAAAGGTAAAGGTAAAAAGGTATCCCAATTATTATTATTTAAATTTAAACAATAATGTTTATCAGTAGCGCCGTAAAATTCACCACCAATAATATGGATCAGCGGTTGATAATAACTAATTGCCATTCTTGCTCTTGGTCTCGGCATATTACCATAAAAAATCCAACTATCCCTTTCTATATCGTAAATTAAAACATCGTCTAAATAATTTTCGGAATAGTCGTAGCCCCCAAAAACAAAGATACGATTGTTAATAGCCACTCCGCAAGCACCAGCCCGGGGTGAAGGTAAAGGTTTTTTTAAAAACCAGGTATCAAGAATTGGGTCATAGACATTTAAATCTCTTAAAATAATCGGTCTTCCTGAACTACTTTTGCTTACACCACCAAAAACATAGATTTTATTATCAAAGACGGCAAAACCCATATCATATCTTTTCTGGGGCATTGGTTTTTTTATTATCCAGGTATCTTTTAAAAAATCGTATTCTTCAACAATATTAGCAATCTCGCCATTCATTTTTATACCCCCAATCGCATAAATCTTTCCTAATACTGATGGAGCAATTAAAAAACTTCTCGGAATATTTAAAGGTCTTCTAAGTTCCCAACCAAAAAATTTTGTGAAAAGAATTAAACAATATAATATTACTAACCTCCTCATATTAAATATAGTAACATTTTTTGTGCCATCATTTTAATTTTATTATTCTTTCAATTGTTTCTCCTTTTTTAAAAGCAATTGTTTCGTAATAAGATTGATAGTAAGGGTTTATCACTTTTAAAATCCTTATTCCCGGTTCCACCGGAATTTTTTCACCAATTGGTGTCTGCCCAAGATATTTATCATCAATATAAACTTCTCCCCAAGGAATAACCTGAATTTTTAAATAACTTTTTAGTTTTTTTAAATCAAAAAAAAGGAAAAGCGTTTCTTTTTCTTTAAGGGTTATTATTGTTTCCAATTGACCCCAAAAATCGTTGATAATTTTTAATTGATAACTTTTCGGGAGTAATCGCCAGAACTCTTTGGTTGGAGTAGTAAAAAGATATTGATTATCTAAATAAATTTTTCCCCAAGGTTCACAATTGATAAAAAGATAGGCAAATTCTTTCTCTTCTTTTTTTGGTAAAATAGTTGTTTGGCTTTTTTCCCCTTCAATTTTCTTTTCGGCTGTCTCTTTAATAGGAATGGTTGGTTTTAAGGTGTCAGGAATAATAAAAGTGGTTACTTTTTTATT
>CAZDHW010000018.1:21442-33790 GCA_964505415.1 uncultured bacterium
TAAAGAAGGCAATTAAAATTAAAGAGAAGGGAAGCAAAATTTTTAAGTTTAACCTTTTTCTTTTTTTTTCTTCAACCTTTTCAACAATTTCTTTTCCAAAAAGATAATCGGCAAACTCCTTTTGAGTCGGCAAAGCTATCCCCTTCTTTTTTAGATACTCTTCAATATCGGAAATTAATGAAGAAAAATTTTTATATCTCCTTTCCTTTTTCTTATAAGTTGCCTTGCGGATAATTTTTAAAAAATCATTATCAATATCTTTTAAAATTCCTTTTAATTTTAACTCTTTTTGAGAAAGGATTTTATTAATAGTTGTCGGATAGGATTCGGAATAAAAAGGGTTAAACCCCGAAAGACTTTCAAGGAAACTTATTCCCCAAGCATAGATATCAACCTGTTCCGAAATATCCTTTCCCAAACATTGTTCGGGCGCCATATAGGCAGGGGTCCCAATTATTGTGCCGGGGATTGTCAAATCCTTTTCGGCTTTCACATAGGCCAAGCCAAAATCACCAATTTTAATGAGCCCATCTTCCCGAATTAAAATATTAGAAGGTTTAATATCCCGATGGATAATATTTTTTTCGTGGATAGTCTTTAAAATTTTAGCCACTTCGTAAAAGAGATAAAGGGCATAGATAAAGGCTAAACTCTTTTTATCATTTAGAATCTCTTCCAAGCTTTTACCCTTTACATATTCATAAACTAAATAGTATTTCCTATCAAAAACCCCGTAATCATAAATTTTGACAATGTGCTCATTCTCCAGATTGGCTAAAATTTTTGCTTCCCTTTCAAATCTTAAAAGCCATTCTTCTTTTTTATCTTCTTTTAATTCTAAGATCTTTAAAATTACCAATCGTTCTAAACCCTTTTGTTTTGCTAAATAAACAGTAGTGTTAATTCCCTGTTTGATTAATTTAATAATTTCGTATTTATCAGCGATTATCATTTATCAATCCCAATTCTTTTAATCGGTTATATAAAGTGCGCCGGGAGACCCCTAAAATTCTTGCTGCTTCGCTTTTGTTTTTATAAATTTCCAAAACTTTTTGGAGATATTCTTTCTCTTTTTCTTTTAAATAATCAGCCAATCTTTTTATTTTAAAATCCGCCGGCTCTTCTTTTTCTTTTTTTAAATCCTTTAAAGTAATAATGTCACTTTCGCTTAAGGCGACCGCTTTGGCAATTCGGTTTTCTAACTCGCGCACATTTCCTGGCCAGGAATAGTTTTTTAAAAATTCTATCGCTTCCTTAGTGAAACCCTTAATTTTTTTATGCTCCCTTTCGACGAACTTTTTCAAAAAATGGTGGGCAAGCAAAATCACATCATCTTCCCTTTCTCTAAGCGGTGGCAAGTGAATATGAATAACATTTAACCGGTAATATAAATCTTCCCGAAAATTTCCTTTTTTAATTTCTTCTTCTAAATTCTTATTAGTGGCGGCAATTATCCGGCAATCAACATAACGCTCTTCGGTTTCGCCAATCCGGCGGAATTTTCCTTCCTGTAAGAATCTTAAAAGTTTTGCTTGGATAGTTAAAGGAATATCGGCTACTTCGTCAAGAAAGAGGGTACCGCCATCGGCTTCTTCCAACAATCCCTTTTTGTCATATAAGGCACCGGTAAAAGAACCCTTTTTATAACCAAAAAGTTCCGATTCTAATAAAGTTTCTGGCAAACCACCACAATAAATCGGGACAAATTTTTTCTTCTGTCTAAAAGAAGAATAATGGAGACTGCGGGCAACCAGTTCTTTACCGGTGCCAGTTTCCCCAGTAATTAACACTGGTAAAGAAGAGTTTAAAATCTTTTTCATAATTTCAAAAACTTCCTGCATTTTTTTTGATTGGCCAACAATATTTTCAAAATAATATTTTTCTTCTAATTCCGTCTTTAGATAGATATTTTCCTTTAACAGTTGTTCTCTTAAATGGGCATTTTCTATAACCAAACTCGCTTGGTGGGCATAGGCAATCAAAAATTCTAAATCTTTTTCCGAAAAAAGTCCTTTTTCACTGTGGGAATCAAGATATAAGGCTCCCAATAATTTATCCTTAGAAATTAAAGGCACGCACATTACTGACTTTATTCCGTAAGTGATAACGCTCTCTTTGGCACTAAACTTTTCGGAATCCGAGGCACTATGTAAAAGCAGGGGTTTTTTATTTGCCAACACTTCATTTACCACACTAAAAGAGATCTCTTTAAAATCACCGGCAAAAACCATTGGTTTGTATTCTTCTTTCTCTTTTAAAACAATCACCCCCCTTTCGGCATTTAATTCTTTCATAATCAATTTTAAAGTATTTTCTAAAACTTCTTTATAATCTTCTAAGGAATTTAATTGGGCGATAATCTGGTATAAAGTTTCTAAAGCCTTTCTTTCCAGCATCATTTTTTACTAATCACTTCAAATAAAGCCTCTTTTGATAAACCTTTGTTTCCATAAGCATCTTTTATCCCGACGCGCCAGAGATATAAACCGTCAATTAATGAATCATTGATAGTAACAATAGTATCATTTTGGGGAATTAAGGTATCGGAATAACAAAGAATAGGAAAGCGATTATTTAAAAGATAATAGACTTTGATAAAAAAATTGTGGGTGAAACGAAGTTTTGGTGAAGAAAAGATTAAAGTCGGCTTAAAAGAAGTAATTTCGCCATTAGTCGGATAAAGGGGCTCGGGCAATTCTCTTATTATTCTTGTTAACGGTGATGTTTCAAAAATTAGGGTGTCTGAAAAATTAGAAATTAAATAAACTTTAAAACTTTTACCAACTAAATCATCAAGATTGCCATTTATTTCCTCTTCTGAAATCACCCGTTCGTAAGATTGGTTTTTTATTCGGGCTAAATAAAAAGTATCAAAGGTTGGTAAAAGAATATAACTTTCCTTTAAATTATTATCTTCAATTTCACAATTAACTAAAAGGGAAAGGGATTCCGGTAAAAGATACCTTTCTTCATAATAACTAACTATTTGACAATTTTTTAAATAAGGTAAAGGGAAAAGGGTGATTTTTAAGGTTTCAATTTGGTAATTACTAATTCTTTTGTAAAAATTTACTTCCCGATAATTTTCTTTATAAACTTTGATGAGATAGGAATCAAGGGGGATATCTAAGAATTTAAAAAAACCATTGTTTTCACTTTTAGTGACTAAAATACTTTTCTTTTCTTCACCCTGCAAAATAATTTCTGCTTCTTTCAGACCGTTCCCAGTGTTATCAACTACAAAGCCATAGAGGGAGCCAGTTTTTTTATAATTTTTTGATTTTGGGTCGTAGATGTTGTCCCTTTCGGGCGAACAGGCTAAAAAGAGAAGGAAAAAGAGGAAGATTAACATTGATAAATTATATCGGGAAAAGAAATTTTCGTCAAATTATATCTTGAAAAAAATGTTTTTTCTTTTTAAAATAAAGAATGCTGGCTATCCGCCCAAAAGATTTAGAAAGTATTGCGATTTTAGAAGAGACTACTTATGGTCCTGATCGGGAAGATTCTTCCATTCATATTAGTATTCCGATAATCCTTGGTAGTTGCCAAGATAAAGAGGCGGTGATTAGTGTTACCACCGATTTGATTGATTTTTCTCGTCGCTATCAACATGCGGCTGCCTGGTTTATTTCTGAGGAATTACAAAAAAAATTGGAAGCTGCTGATGAGATATTGGTTTCCGATAACCCGGCTTATGGCGGAATTATCTTATCAAGAGAAATTGATAATTACCATATGCAAGTGAGATTAATTAAACAGTTTGGTATGTACACGGTAGATATCAAATGGCATAATGACCGGATTGGCGATGAGTTTTCTTTACAACAATATTATGCCTATTTAAAACTTCGCCCAACAATAAAAAATTTTGATTGGGAAGATATTGTTTTAGACGAAAGGGGTTTTTCTTTAAAAGGTAATTTTCCTAATTGGCAAGAAAAAATTGAAGAATTGCGCCATTCTTTATTTTTATCCTCCTTAGATTTTAATTTAGATTATGAGATTTTCTATTATTTTTACCAGAAGATAAAAACAATCGCTCAAGAGAAAGAATTGATAAGAAGAGTTGACTACTATTACTATGAAAAAAAGCGGGAGATGATTTTAGATATTATTTTGTGGAATTACAATATAAAATTATTATCTTTAAAAAGTGAAGAGATAGATGATAAAAAAATAATTATCGGTAAAAATAAAGAAGAGAAGGATGAAGAGATGATTGAGTTTTTAAATTTTTTTATTAAATATTTAAAAGAAGAAATTAATTTAATTAAAATTCGTCGGGAAAAGTATTTCCGTGAAAGACCAATTTATGGTCAAAGATAGATTGGTTATTGAAGGAGGCAGAAGACTAAAAGGCAAAGTAAAAATTGCCAGTGCCAAAAATGCTGTCTTACCCATTTTAGCCGCTACCCTTTTAACTGAAAAAAAAGTTATTCTTAAGGAGATTTCTCTGGTTGCCGATGTTTTGACAATGGTTGATTTATTGAAAGCGATTGGCTCACAAATAAAAATTGATAATAATAATCTCATAATTGATAATTCCCAAGTTAATTCTTTTAATCCGCCGGAAGAGAGTACTAAAAAAATAAGGGCCTCTTATTATTTGATTGCTCCGCTACTTTCTCGTTTCAAAAGAGTTAAAATTAATTATCCGGGTGGCTGTGAAATTGGGACAAGACCGATTGATTTACATATTAAAGGGTTAATGGCTTTAGGAGCGAAGATAATTCTCCGGGAGAAATATTTAGAAGGAGAGGTTGAGGATTTTAAAGGCAATGAGATTTATTTGTATGGCTATAAAGGACCAAGTGTTGGTGCCACCTGTCAGGTATTATTAGCCGCGGTTAAAGCCAAAGGAAAGACAACTATTTTTGGTGCTGCCTGCGAACCGGAGGTTGTTGATTTGGTAAATTTCTTAAAAAGGATGGGTGCGGAAATCTATGGTGCCGGCACACCGGTGATTGAAATCTACGGAAAAGAAGAATTGGAGGGAACTGAATACGAGCCAATCCCGGACCGAATCGAAGCCGGAACCTTTTTGTGTGCCGGTTTAATTACTGATGGCGAAATTACGGTTGAAAATGTGATTCCCCACCATTTAAATATAGTGCTTAAAAAATTGGAAGAGGTTGGCGGTTGGTTAAAGATAGAAGAAAATAAAATTACCATAAAAAGAAAGGAAAAAGAATTAAAACCACTAAATATTGCTACCTTTTTTTATCCCGGTTTTCCTACTGATTTACAGGCGCAATTTATTGTTTTGGCTTCTTTGGCTAATGGTGAGAGTATTGTTGAGGAAAATATCTTTGAAAAAAGATTTGCCCATTGCTACGAGTTGAAAAAAATGGGTGCGGAAATAGAAATTATTGGCAATAAGGCGATTATCAAAGGGAAAGATAAACTTATCGGCAGTGAAGTTAATGCTACCGATTTAAGGGCATCAGCCAGTTTGGTTTTAGCCGGTTTAGTTGCTTATGGAAAAACAACAATAAATAATTACCACCATTTAAATCGGGGATATTACCAATTTGCCGAAAAACTTAATACCCTTGGCGCGAAAATCTATCAAGAATAAAATTTACCAATTTTTTATTTTTTTAAAACCATTGACTTTAAATTACTTCCAAAAATAAAAATTTATAGATATTTTGACAAATTATTGAAAATCAAAAACTTGTAAAAATTTACCAATTTTTTTATTTAAATTATTTGACTAAAATAATAGTTTTGATATACTTTGGCGTTAGCATTGGAGAGACCATGATGAATATTGAGGACTGGGCGCAATTTATAAATAAAAAACCAGATATCACAATAAAGCGGATAGCCAAAGATAGGAAAATTCCCCTTCCCACTTTCTATGCCAAATGGGATGGAAAATATTCCCCAAAGAAATTTTTGACAATTTTAAGATTGACAAAGGCACTTAAATTATTATCCTTTAACCATTCAAAGATAAAAGATATTTCTTGGGAATTAAGGTTTTGTGACCATTTTTATTTTTGTAAATGGTTTAAGAAGCTTACTGGTATTTCGCCGAAGCGATTCCAATTAAAATATGGTTATTATTTCCGCACTGCTCAATATTCAAAAATTAAACTAAAAAATTTTGATATTAATTTAATTCTTTGGGCATTAAAAATTATATAAAATGGCTTTTTATCTTCTTTTAATTTCAATTTTCTTTAATTTGGAAAAAAGGGCTTGTTGGTATTGGAATGGCAATAATTGGCAAAGGGCAGATTCAACAATTGCCCAACTATTTTTAAAAATCACTAATCTTAATGATTCTTGTAATAAATCAAATTGGCGAATCAGATATTTTACCAAAATAATTTGTGAACTTCAAAGAAGGACAAGAACAGTTGGTTATTGGAAAAACCATCCGGAAGAATGGCCCCAGCCTTATAATCCCAATGATACCTTTTATTTAAGTAATAAAACCTATTTAGAAGTTTTATGGCATGAGCCAAGGGGTGATGCCTATTATATCCTTGCCCATCAATTTATTGCTGCCCTTTTAAATAAAGCCAGTGGTTGTCCAGTTCCTTCTGATGTAGAAAATATTTTAATAGAAGCCGATTTATGGTTTCAAGTAATGAGACCACCAATAAGACCTTCTTCAAGAGAAGGTAAAAAGGCAATTAGGTGGTCAGAAAGATTAGATATTTATAATAATTATGGAAGATAAAATTTTTAATAAAAACCAACTTGCCTCCATGGGTGTTTTTAAAAAACAAAAAGAAAGTAATGGAGGTGTAACATGTTAAAGAAAGCACTTATTTTAGTTGCTTTATTTAGTTTAACCTTTGCCGTTTGGCAAGAAAGACCAGCTTGGTATTGGAATGGCAATAATTGGGTTTCTCAGTTTAACAATGCTACTGCTCGTGGAAGACTTTGGCTTGATTACTATCCAGTTGCCGATTCTTGCAACAAAGAGCGTTGGGAGATTCCCTTTAAAGATTCTATTTCAGTTGCTCAATGGATTAGGTGGTCAATAGATGGTGAGAAGACATTATGGCGAATTAGGAAGATTGGTGAATTTTGCGGTATCGGTCCCATAATGTGTTTAAAGAGCAATGAGGATGTGGTGATGAGTTTTGAAGGATTTGATAATCCGACAAATGGTGAAACTGAGATTGAGAAATATTATTATTTTACTGATACTACAACAGTTGAGCCAGATGTGAATTGGGTATGGATTTCAGCTTCCGATCTAAATAACTACACAATTAGGTTTGAATTTCCAAACGGTTGTGAGCCACAAGCGATAAAGATGTGGGAGAAAATTAATGTTACTCAATGTGACCGAGCTTGCGAATATGTAGACCCGGATGGTGCGACCATCGTTTTGACATTAACGGTAATAAAAGACTGGATTGACCCAGAAACTGGTGAATATAATCTCTAAAAAGTAGACCCATGGAGGCAAGTTGGTTTAAAATGAAGGAGGTGTGAATGAAAAGAATAATAATTTTAATAACTTTAATCTCAATAGAAATATTTCCTTGTTTTTGGCTTGAACGACCATCCTGGTATTGGAATGGGAGCCGTTGGATTTGTCAAACCTTAAAACCTTGGGCAAGGGGAAGATTATGGCTCTATTTCCGACCGGTTGCCGATTCTTGTAACAAAGAGCGTTGGGAGATTCCCTTTAAAGATTCTATTTCAGTTGCTCAATGGATTAGGTGGTCAATAGATGGTGAGAAGACATTATGGCGAATTAGGAAGATTGGTGAATTTTGCGGTATCGGTCCCATAATGTGTTTAAAGAGCAATGAGGATGTGGTGATGAGTTTTGAAGGATTTGATAATCCGACAAATGGTGAAACTGAGATTGAGAAATATTATTATTTTACTGATACTACAACAGTTGAGCCAGATGTGAATTGGGTATGGATTTCAGCTTCCGATCTAAATAACTACACAATTAGGTTTGAATTTCCAAACGGTTGTGAGCCACAAGCGATAAAGATGTGGGAGAAAATTAATGTTACTCAATGTGACCGAGCTTGCGAATATGTAGACCCGGATGGTGCGACCATCGTTTTGACATTAACGGTAATAAAAGACTGGATTGACCCAAGAACCGGCTATATCAAATCTTTACCGATTGAACCACCGCATATCGCCGATATTGAACAATAATTAAATTTGCTATAAAATTTTGAATGTTTAAATTTTTAACTTTACTTTTTTTAATTAATCAAGGAGAATTTTCTATTTCACCATTATATTTTGATATAAAAGCACCAGCCGGAGCAAGAAGAAAGGTAATAATAACGGTTGTAAATGAGACCTATACTGAAAGACTAAAACTTCTTTTAAAAAGGGCAGATATTATTGAAAAAGAAGATGGCGTCTATAAGCCAGTAGAAATTGGTCAAGGTGCTCCTTCCTGTGCCAATTGGTTAAAGTTTAAAGATAGTATAATTGAACTTTCACCCCAATCAGGAAAAGAGATTGAGGTATTTATTGAGATTCCTACTGGTGTTAAAGGTGGCAGATACGGAGCAATAACTTTTGAGACGCAACCGACTGTTGAAGAAAGAAAATATAAAACAAAAATACCGGTATTTTTTGAGATTGCTATTCAGCCAGAAACAAAGCCAAAAGTCAGTATTACCGATATAAAAATTGTTGATAATTTAAAAAAAATTCCCCGCTTTATGTTTTATCAATTGAAAGATGCGATTGCCATTTTGGTTAATACTAAAAATGAAGGTGATATCCACGCAGTCTGTCACGGTAATTTAATTTTAAGGGATAAAAGAGGAAGAAAGATAAAGGAATTTCCTTTAGGTGGTGGCCGGGGAATTATTTTACCTAACACAACAGTTGAATTAGCATCCATTATCAAAAGACCGCCACCTGGTGAATATGTTGTTGATGCGATTATCAGGTATGGTACATTATCCCCGGCCAAAGCCCAAGGAACTTTTACTATTTTATCAAAAAAGATTGAAAAGAAAGAGATTTCTACCACTGGAACAATTTTATTATCGGTGAAACCAGAAATAATTGAATTGCCCATTCTTCCCGGTGCCTTTCGTATAAGAACAATTATGCTGGAAAATGAAGATGATAAAGAGATAAAAGTTAATGCTGAATTTAAAGAACTTATTAATGATGAAGAAGGCAATTTAGTTTCGTCTGATTCTTTTGGTTATGAATATTCGGCAATAAAATTTGTTGAGTTAGAAGAAAAAGAATTTACTTTAAAACCAAAAGAGAAAAAGATGTTAAAGATAAAATTCAATATTCCGAAAGAAGAGAATTCTGGTGGTCGGTATGCCGCTTTAATTTTATCAGCTTCCAAAGAAGGTGAAAAAATACCAGCAACTTTTGAACTGCCGATATTTTTAAATTTTGTGGGCAAGGCAAATGAAGACCTTAAATTAGAAAAGATTGAAGTGAGTGGGAAAAAGCCAGCCAATTTTTATATCTATTTAGAAAATATTGGTGATATCCATTTAAAACCTACTGGTAGTATTCAGATAAATCAAAAGTTAAAAACCAGCGCCGGCGAAAAATTGGTAAAGATTAGCGAATTGAAATTGAAGGAATTAAAAGATTATTTTTTGCCCAAAAGAAAAATAAGGATGGTGACCGAAGAAAGTGTAATCTTAAAGAAAGGAACATATGTAATAAAAGTTTTAATCAATTATGGTAAAAATAAAGAGATAATTTACGAAAGGGAGGTGACATTGTGAAAAGATTAATTTTCTTTTTATTTATCACCTTTATTTTTGCCCAAGAAGAGTTATTACCAGAAAGTTTAAAAAAAGAGGTTCCGGAAGAGACGATTATTAAAGAAGAAACAGTAAAAGCTGAGCCGAGGGTAAGTAATGTCTTTTATGAAAGCGAATTAAATCAGGTATTAAAAGAGATTTCTGAGCAGGTAGGAATTCCCATTATTACTGATGGCACTGTCTCTGGACAAGTAACAATGGAGATAAAAGACCTGCCATTAGAAGAATGTCTAAAAAGAATCCTTTTCCCCTTAGGATTTTCCTTTAAGAAACTTGATAATTATTATCTTGTTGGTAGTGGTAAGCCGGATTATCCTTCTTTCAGTTTATTGTCAACTTGTGAGATAATCCGACCAAATTATTTAAAGGCAAAAGATATTTTTAGTTTACTTTCGGATTTTTATAAGCCCTATGTAAAAGTTAATGAAGAGATAAATGCCTTAGTTATTACTGCTCCTAACCAGATAATTGAAAAATTTAAAGAAGACTTAAAAAATATTGATAAACCACCAAGACAGGTTTTGATTGAAGCCTTAGTTACTGAAGTTTCTACCGATGCCTTAAAGGAATTTGGTATAAATTGGAGTGGAAAATTGTTTAAAGGAGGAGATACTTTCAACATCTTTGCCAATTTCACCAAATTATTAGATACCACTTTTGGTATTGTTTATAAAGTAATAACTAAAGACTTGGGAAAAGGTTGGTTTTATACTTTTTTACCGACCTTAGAGGCGATGGTGGAAAAAGGGAAGGCAACAGTAAAGGCTAATCCGAAATTGGTAACGATTGAAGGACAAAAGGCAAGTATTACCGTTGGCAAAGAACAATATTATCAAATGCTTACCGGTCCACCCCAATATCCTTATGTTCGCTTAGAAGTAGTAAAATTTGGTACTTCTTTAAATATCACTCCTTTTATTTCGGATAAAGATGAGATAACTGTGGAGATTGAGCCGGAAGTGAGCGATTTTGTTGGTAAAGGTGTTGGCGATTTACCATTAATATCAAGAAGGGGAGTAAAAACCCAGATAAGGGTAAAGGATGGGGAAAAGATAGTTATTGGTGGTCTATTGACAAAGAATGAAAGGGTTATCCAAAGGAAAATTCCCCTTTTAGGTGATATCCCAATTTTAGGTTTCTTTTTTAGATACAATCGAAAGGTTACCGATAATAGCGAGGTGATAATTATCATCACTCCCCACATATTGAAATAATTTTTCTATAGAAGATATAAAGGATATTTTAAAATTACCAAAATTTGACAATAAAAAAAATTTAAAATAGAATTTCCAAATTAAAGGGAGGTAAAAATGTTATTAGGAATAGTAGCAATTATTTTAATTATTATTACTTTTATTTTTCTTTATCTTAAAATTGAGGAATTAAAAAAGAGTGAACCAATAAGACTTTTACAGGAGCAGTTAAGCCAATTAAGGATGGAACTTTCCCAAAATCTTCAAAATACTGGTAGCCAGATTAATTTGAGATTAGACAAGGCAGCAGAATTTATTTCTTTAGTTTCGGAAAAGATTGGTGGTGTTTCCGAAGCAACAAAAAGGGTGATGGAATTGAGTGAAGATATTAAAAAATTGGAAGATTTGTTAAAGCCACCAAAGTTAAGGGGTGAGTTGGGCGAAATTTTACTAACAAAAATATTAGAAGAGATTTTACCCAAGGAACATTTTGCAACCCAATATCAATTTAAAACTGGTAAAAGGGTTGATGCGATTATCAAAGTTGGTGAAAAGATTGTGCCTATTGATTCCAAATTTCCCTTAGAGAGTTTTTATAAAATGAAGGAAGCCAAAGATGAAAAAGAAAGAAATACCTTTAAAAATGAGTTTATCCGCAATGTTAAAAACCATATTGATAATATAAAAAAATATATTTTACCTGAAGAAAACACCTTTGATTTTGCCTTAATGTATATTCCCGCAGAAAATGTCTTTTATGAGACCATATCGAATAATGAAATCTTTAATTACTCTTTGAAAAATAAGGTAATTCCAGTTTCGCCCAACACCTTTTATGCCTATCTAATGGTTATCCTTTATGGTTTAAGGGGTCTAAAGATTGAAGAAAAGGCAAAGGAGATTTTAGCCACTTTGGGTGGCATAGAAAATCTTACTAAGGAATTGCGGGAATTATTTAACACGGCCAATCGCCAATTAAATCAATCAAAAAACAACTTTGATGAGGTTGATAGAAAGTTAAGGGAATTAGAAAATAGGCTCTCTTTAATAAAGAAATAAATAACAATTACTTACTTTTAGGAAATTCAGTTTCGGTAAAATCTTCTACTGCTATTGATAAAACCTGTTTTTAGATACCATTTTTATAGGCTTTCTCAGTATAAAATAAGTGAATATTTAAAAAAGGGGTAAGATGAAAAGGGATTTTTTCGTTATATTATAAATGGTGGCTATGAGCGGTTTATTTGGCATAAGGGATTCTTTAATTTTCCTCATATTTAAAAATTGGTTAAAAAGGATATTGAAAATAAAGGAAAAGAAAGGGCTGTCCCCCGAAGAGTTTCCAGAATAGTTCCCCTTGAGGTTAATAGTTTTTAACTAAAAGGCAATTTTAGTTT
>CAZDHW010000019.1:0-14666 GCA_964505415.1 uncultured bacterium
TTTTTTAACTTTATTTTTTTGCCATGAATTCTTTTATTCTTCTTAAGGCTTCTTGGATATTTTCTATGGAATTGGCATAGGAGAATCTTATAAAGCCTTTACCGTATTTACCAAAGCAAGTGCCGGAAAGGCAGGCAACACCAGTTTCTACCAATAATTTATCTGCCAATTCTTTACAATCATAGCCACTTTCTTTCACATTGGCAAAGATATAAAAGGCACCTTTTGGTTTCACTTTTACCGAAAAGCCATTAATCTCGTTTAAGCCTTCAAAAATAACATCCCTTCTTTTCTTAAATTCATTTACCATTTTTTCCACTTCATCCTGCGGACCCGATAAGGCTTCTAAGCAAGCCCTTTGGATAAAGGTAGTGGTGCAGGAGTTGATATTGGTTTCAATTCTTGCTAATTCGCTTGCCAATTCCTTAGGCATAATACCGTAACCAATGCGCCAGCCAGTCATCGCATAAGTTTTTGAAAAGCCATCAAGGATTATTGTCTTTTCTTTCATTCCTGAAAAAGAGGCAATGGAGTAAAATTTTTCATCATAAACAATTCGGGAATAGACTTCATCAGATAAAACCCATAAATCATCATATTTTACTAAAATCTCAGCCATATCTTTTAAATAATCTTCGGTCGGCATACTACCGCAAGGATTATGGGGGAAATTTAAGATTAAAAGTTTTGTCTTTTTATTAAGTTTTCTTTTTAACTCTTTTAAATCGGGTAGGAAATCGTTTTCTTCTTTTAAGATTAAGGGAATTGCCTTGCCACCCATAAAGTTGATCATTGATTCGTAAATGGGAAAACCAGGATTCACATAGATAACTTCATCACCATCTTCTACCAATGCCATTATCGCAAAGGACATTATCGGTTTTGCTCCCGGAGTAACAACTACTTCATCAGCAGAAAATTTCAGCCCTCTTAATTCGCCGGCTTTTTCGGCAATCAGTTCTCTTAATTCGGGTAGTCCTTGGGATGGTCCGTAATGGGTATAACCTTCATCTAAAGCTTTTTTTGCTGCCTCTTTTATATTTTGGGGAGTATCAAAATCTGGCTCACCAATTTCTAAATGGATAATACTTTTTCCTTCTCTTTCCAATTGTTTGGCTTTTACCAAAACATCAAAGGCGGTTTCTGTTCCTAAAAGATTCATCCGATAAGAATAGGGAAGACCACATTCTTTAAAATAACAAGCTTTTTTTAATCTTTTTATTCTTTTAGCAATTTTTATCTTTTTCTTTGCCATTTTTACTCTCCCCCTTTAATTTATTTATGTTTATTTTTATAATCTACCAATTCTTTTGCTTTGGCAGCAATATGTTCACCAGAGACTTCAAATTCCCATAGTAATTCCCAAGGCTGGCCACTTTCACCAAAACGGTCTTTCACGCCAATATAATCAACTAATAATTTTTTGCCATATAATTCCCTTGCCGAACAAAGGACATTACAAACCCGATTGGCTAAACCACCAATCTGATGTTCTTCAGCAGTTAAAATTATTCCGGTTTCCAAGGCAGCTTTAACAATCACTTCCCTATTTATCGGTTTTAAAGTATGAAGATTTATTACCCTTGTCTCAATGCCATACTCTTCTTTTAACATCCAAGCAGCCCTCATTGCTTCCGGAACCATTGGCCCACAAGCAATTATTGTCAAATCTTCATTCTCATTTTTATATTCATTTGCCAAATAGATATCAAAGGCATCAATAAAATATTCCTTTTCTTTTCGGTAGCGATAGATATTGGGTACATTCCAGACAAAAGGTGTATCTTCGCGGGTAACAATTGGTGTTGCTTCCCGAGCAAATCTGATATATTTTGGTCCGACAATGTTAAAGAGCATATATTTTGTTGCCTTTTTTGTCTCAATGGCGTCACAGGGAACGCACACATGCATATTTGGTAAACCACAGACCGCAAATAAATCTTCTAAACCTTGATGGGTAGCTCCATCCGGACCAACTGAAACACCACCATGGGCACCAGCGATAAAGACATTGAAATTACCATAACAGACGGATACCCTTAACTGGTCAAGATTTCTTGCACAGGCAAAGGTAGAATAGGTGCCAAAAACTGGTAAAAATCCTTCTTTGGCTAAACCAGCAGCCATCGCGGTTGCCGATTGTTCCGCAATGCCCACTTCAATCCATCTTTTTAACCTTTCTGGTTTTCCTTTATAAAAATGGGAAATAGTAATGGAATCAGAGATATCAGCACCAATGCAAACAATCCTTGGGTCATCACCAACCTCTGCTAAAGCTTCACCGAAACCAAACCTTGTTGCCTTCATCTCTACTTTCATATTCGGCTGACGATTCCAGAAATAATCTTTCTTGCTAATTTTGGGAACTTTTGCCATTAATTTTTTAGTCACCTCTTTTTGGTAATCTTCAGCAATTTTAAATAATCTTTCAACATCAATCTTTTTATCTAAACCCAAATCCTTTAATCCCTGCCACATCTGTTCTACGGTTGGTGCCTTGCCGTGCCATTCCGCCTTATTTTCCATAAAAGAGACACCTTTACCTTTAATAGTGTGGGCAACAATTAAAGTTGGCTTTCCTTTAATCTTCTTTGCCTCTTCAAAGGCCCATAAGATTTGTTCCATATTATGACCATCAATCTCAATCACATGCCAGTGAAAAGCTTCAAACTTTTCTTTTATTGGGTCAATATTCATTACCTCTTCTACCCAACCATCAATCTGGAGCCGATTTTTGTCAAGAATAGAAACCAGATTGTCTAATTTAAAATGACCCGCCTCCATCACCGCTTCCCAGATATTACCTTCTTGAAATTCGCCATCACCATTAAGGACATAAACCCGATAATCCTTATTTTTTAATTTACCAGCATAGGCAACACCAACACCAATAGATAGTCCTTGTCCTAAGGAACCGGTTGAAAATTCTACCCCGGGTAATTTCAACCAATGGGGGTGACCTTGATAGGGTGAATATAATTTTCTTAATTTAACAACATCCTCTACCGGATAAAAACCAGCAATTCCTAAACCCAAATATAAGGCCGGTGCCTTATGACCGGTTGACCAGATAATCCTATCCCTATCTTCCCAGAAAGGTTCTTTTGGGTCAAGGCGGGCAACATGGAGATATAAGGCAGTGGTAATATCCATTATTGATAAGGTTCCGCCAGAATGACCACTGCCAGCCGCGGCTAAACAGACTAAATTTAAACCCCTTAAATAATTGGCAATCTCTTTTAACTCTTCAACCGTATAAGTTTTAATAATTTTTCCAGTTTTGGAATCGATTAAAGGCATTTTACCTCCAATTTATTTTGGTATTTTTTGATAATCTTCAAAAAATTTCTTAATACCAATATCCGTCAAAGGATGTTTTACCATCAATTCTAATACCGAATAAGGACAGGTTACAATATGGGCACCAAGTTTGGCAGCAGTGACCACATGTAAAGGATTTCTCACGCTGGCAACAATTATTTCAGTTTTAAAATTGTAATTTTTATAAATCTGGACAATATCACTAACAATTTCCATTCCAAAATGGGAAATATCATCTAATCTCCCGACAAAGGGAGAAACAAAGGTGGCTCCAGCCTTAGCGGCTAAAATTGCTTGATTTGGTGAAAAGACCAAGGTCATATTGGTTTTAATCCCTTCTTGCGAAAGGATTTTTACCGCCTTTAAACCGTCTTTGGTCATTGGTATTTTAATGGTTATCCATTCACCATATTTTGCTAATTCTTTTGCCTCTTTTACCATTCCTTCCCAATCAGAAGAGATAACCTCAACCGAAATTGGTCCTTTTACCAATTCGCAGATTTCTTTTACACAGACATCAAACTTTTTACCGGTTTTGGCAATTAATGTGGGGTTGGTGGTGACACCATCTAAAATTCCCCACGAATGAACTTCTCTAATTTCGTTTATATCTGCTGAGTCAATGAATATCTTCATATCACCTCCAAATTTTTTTAAAAATTATAATGATATTAATATTTTTTTCAATTAAAAAAGATAAGTGGTCTTTTAAAAAAATATTAAAGAGCAAGTAGCTCTCACCAAGCAAATTAATATTTATGGTAATAAGAAATGCAGCGTATTGTTATATCTTCCGAAATTTTTATTTCAAATTGAAAAAATCTTTTATCTATCTTAAAATTTAAATTTTGATGTTAAAACTCTTAAAAATAAAAAATTTTTTACTTCTTTTATTAAGTGCTACTTTTTCCCAATTTGGCGACCGGCTTACCCATATGCTTTTGATTACTTTAATTGCCGAAATAAGTAAAGGAAGAGTTTTTACTTATTCCCAAGCCTCTTTAACTTTTACCTTGCCGGTACTTATCCTTTCGCCTTTCTGTGGTGTTTTGGTAGAAAGATGGGAAAAAAGGAAAGTGATGTTTTTTGCCCATTTTCTTCAATATCTTCTTTTACTTTTAACCCCTTTATTAATTATTCTTTTTAAGAGTTTTTTGGTAATTTTCTTTTCCCTTTTCTTATTTTTTCTAATTGACCTTTTTAACAATACCGCCAAACCTTCCCTTCTGCCTTTCTTAGTTAAAAAGGAAGATTTACTTAAAGCTAATTCTCTTGACCAATCTTTTATTAGAATCGCTACGGTTTTGGGAATGGTCGTTGGTGGTTTTTTGATAAAATGGGTTGGCTGGCAAATTGGCTTTATTATTAACGCCTTTACCCATTTAACTGCTGGTCTTTTGGCTTTAAAAATAAATTATCAAGAAGAAAAAAAAGAATTTTTAAAAAAAGAAAGTTTTAAAAAGTTGGTTGTTAATACTGCGAAAATCTTTTTTAACGATTTGAAAGAATTATTTTTTTATATGAAAAAATCAAAAGTTGTTTTGTTTGTTTTGTTTTCTATATTTTTAACCACCCTGATTGCCAGTATCTCTTATACGATTTTGATTTTTCTTATCCAACAAGTTTTAAAATTGGGAACCAGTGGTGTTGGTATTTTTGCCGGCATTTTGGCAATCGGAATGATTTTCGGCGCTTTAGTTTTGGGATTTTTTAAAAAGATTGAGAATAAAAAGAATTTGATAATCTTCGGAATTTTCATTTTAGGTCTCTTTTTCTTTATCGGTATCCATTTTATTAAAGTACCTTTTATGGTCTTTATTGGACTTATTTCCGGAATAACTTTTTCCATCATCACTGTTGCCCAAAACACTATCTTACAAGAAGAGGTAGAAGCGGAAATAAGGGCAAGAATCTTTGCCACCAAAGAATTTGTTACCAATGCCAGTTTCATTTTAACCTCTTTACCAATAGGACTTTTAAGCGATTTTACTTCCTATAAATTGGCTTTAATTATTTTGGGGATTTTTTTAATGGCGGTCGCCTTGTTTTTAAAATCTTTGACGAGATGATTTATTTTTTATTATTTTTCTTAAATTTAAAAGAAGGAATTATTGGTGCTTTTCATGTTTCTTCGGAAAAAGAAACAATTGAACTTTTTAAAGGTTGTGGTTTTAATTTTGCCTATATCTATGGCGAAAAAGATACCAATAAAATGAAAGAAATCATTAACGCCTTCAAAGATAATAAGATTTCTTTAATTATTGATGACCCAGAAATTAGTGGTTTAGCTTCCGCCTATTACTTTAAAACAAAGATTTTTAATTTACCTTTTTATCTTTTTAACGATTTTGTTAATTTTAACTTTCCCGCCTATCGGAATACCACTTTTTATTTTAAAATAAAAGGTGATAGAATAAAAAATCAGCTCTTTTTAAAAAGAAAAAAAGAAAAAGAAGAATTCTTTAAAGTGATAATAATTGATAAAGATGAAATAACTTTCTCTTTAAAAAGCGAAGAACTTTTAAATTGGGAGTATTTGGTCTTTGATTTAAAAGAAAAGAAAGATGTTGAATTCTTAGAGTTAACTATTTATACACCTTTTTCTGACTCGCTCTTAAAAGGTTATTTTGACAAAATCATTGAAGAAAAAATAAAATTTTACAAAAGATTTCTTACAAAAGACTTTAAAATCTATTTGTATCTCAGTGATGAGACCAAATGTTTCCAATACGCGGCAACTAAATATGTGAAAGAAAAGATTGAAAGCTATTCAAAAAATAAGATTACTGGCGTTTCTCATTTACCGACAATAACCAAAGATTATGTAGAAAAAGTAAGGCCGGCTTTTCTTTGGGTAGATATTTATCATAATATCGGCCGATATGCGGATTTTAACCTTCCCCGAACTCCCAATCCTGATGATACTAATTTTATTAATTTTTTAGAAAGGATATTAATAAATAATTTGGATAGTGTCCGTAAATATTCTTTAGTTTATAATTTGCCTTTTATCTACGAAGCCCCGGCTTTTAGTGAAGGTTGTTATCTTTCGGAGACAATTTTAAATAGTTTTCCACCTTATAAAAAAGAATGGGATGATAGCGTAAAAAGTAATAGTGAAGATGAAGGGGCTTATCGGGAGTTAAGTGAAGAAGAATTAAATTGTGTTGTTAATTTAGCTTTGTTATTCGGAGCAAAAGGGATATTTTATTGGCATTTCTTACCTTTAAAAGGAGTTTGGCAGTTTCAGTACGGAGAAAATAAAGGAAAATATAAATATTATTATTTAAACGGAATGGTAAAAAGAGAAAGTTTAGAATTACGACCAATAGGAGAAGTAGTTAAAAAAATTAATAAAAGATTGAAAAATCTTTTACCTTTATTAGTAAAATTGAAATCAAAAGAAGTTTTTTCGTCCGTAGGAAACGGAAGAATTAAAGAAAATTCTTTATCTTTATTTTATACCGATTATCCTTTTTTACATTTTGGTATTTTAGAAAATGGTGAGAAATACTTAATGATTGTGGAAAAAAGTTGTCAAAAATTGACAAGGAAAGTAAAAATTTATACCAAAAAGAAGATTTCTCTTTATGAGATAATTGAGAAAAGAAGGATTTTTTTGAAAAAAGAAAAAGATGGCTATTATTTTGAGATAGTAATAAAAGGTGGTGAAGGTAAGATTTTGAAAATAAATTAAAAGGAGGAAAAAATGGATGTGAAAGAAGCGATTATTAAAAGAAGGGCTTATCGTTCTCTAAAAGATACAATAATAACCGAAGAGTTGATAAAGGATTTAGCGACCACTGCTTCGCTGGCACCTTCTTGTCGGAATAAGCAACCATGGCGATTTGTTTTTGTTTATGAGAAAGAAGTGAAAGAAAAATTACACACGGCTTTATCGCCCGGTAATGAATGGGCTTATGCCTCTTCAATGATCGTTGCTGTTTTTAGTAATAAAGAATTAGATTGCCAAATCAAAGGTATTGAATATTATCTTTTTGATACCGGTATGGCGGTTGCTTTTTTGATATTAAGGGCAACCGAGTTGGGATTGGTTGCCCATCCGATTGCTGGTTATGATGAGGAAAAAGTGAAAGCCATTTTAAATATTCCTCAGGAAATGCGAGTCGTTGCCCTAATCATTATTGGTAAAAAATCAGAAGAACTGACTGATTTACTTACGGAAAAACAAAAAGAAGTTGAAGAAAAAAGACCTGAAAGATTACCGTTAGAAGCATTTTGTTATTTTAATACTTATAAATAATTAACCGACAGAAATCTCTTCTTCCGGAAAATCAAAATGTTCTCTTTTTTCTTTAATTAATAATCTTAAAATATTAATCACGCCAACCCGACCAGAAAACATAACCAAGATGATGATTAATTTGGAAAGGAAAGAAAAATCATAGGAAAAAGAAAGCAAACTATTTTTTGTTGAACCTAAGGAAAGACCAACAGTACCAAAGGCGGAAAAGGTCTCAAAAAGTATTTTGATAAAATCAATATCTCTTTCAATCAAAGTAATAAAAAAAGCCGCCAGAAAGATAAGAATTGCTGAAAGAATGATAATTACTATACTCTTTTCAATTACCGAAAAGGTTAATTTTCTTTTAAAAAATTTCTCTGATGTCCGACCTTTTAAAAAATTAAAAGGGTAAAGCAAGGCTACTAAAAAAGTAGTGGTTTTGATACCACCGCCAGTACCACCGGGAGAAGCACCGATAAACATTAAAAGCATTACTATAAGTAAAGTGGCGTAATGGAAACTACTTACCGGAATAAGGTTAAAACCAGCAGTCCGTGGGGTGGTCGCATGGAAAAAGGCGATGATAATCTTATTTAAAATTGGAAAGTTTTTTAAACTGTTATGGTATTCTAAAAGGTAGATTAAAAATGTACCCAAAAGAATTAAGAAAAAAGTAGTTAAAAGAACGATTTTTGTGTGAAGGCTTATTCTTTTTTCTTTTCTTTTTAAATAGGTCCAATAGATATCACTCCAAACAATAAATCCTAAACCACCGCTGATAAAAAGGAAAGCAATAATTAAAGGAACAAAAATATTATTACTAAAAGAAGAAAGATTTTTCGAAAAAGAAGAAAAACCAGCGTTGCAAAAGGCAGAAACCGCATGGAAGACCGAATGGAAAACAGCTGTGCTTACAGGCATTTTTTGAAAAAAATAAAAATAAAGGAAAAGAAGAGAAGCACCTATACCTTCAAAAATAAAAACAACCCGCGCAACATCAAAAAGGAAACTCCGAAAATTTTTAAAAGAAGTAATACCGGCTTGTTCTTTAACTAAAAGCATATCCTGAAAACTGGTTTTTCTTTGGAAAAGAAGGATGATAACCGTGGTGATGGTCATATAACCTAAACCACCCAATTGGATTAAAATGAGAATCACCAGCTTACCGAAGAGGGTAAAATCATTTTGGGTATCTTTCACAATTAACCCAGTGACACAAACGGCTGAGGTGGCAGTATATAAAGCATCAACTAATGATATTCCTTTGGTAGTTGCTATCGGTAGAGATAATAAAATTGTCCCAGCGATAATAAAAATTAAAAAATAAAAAACTAAAAATTTGGCAGGGCTAAAAGTGGTGAAAAATTTCATCTAAAAAATTCCCGACAAGCCCGACCCAAAATCGCAATCAATCTAATTAATCTTTGGGCATCAATAATATTGTCGGTTTGGGTAGTAATTAATCTTCCAGAAACTCTTTTCACATTGGGAAGCAAGGAGATAATATCAGCTTGAATAGTTTCGTTTAAAGCGATTTCCAAATTTATTGGTCCTTCTATTTTATAAACTTTTATATTTTCAATTTTTTTTACGGCTAAACTGGCTTTCTCTTCAATCTCTTTTAATGTTCTTTTTAAGGTTTTGGTAATTGCGGAAAAACGCGAAAGACCAAATTTGGTGATTACCGTTTCTATTCCTGTTGGCAAATTTCTTTTTATATTTTCAATAAGTTTATCATCACCGCTGACAAAAATTAAAGGCACATTAAAATAACCAGCAATTGCCGCATTAATTATTGCCTCGCTTACTTTTTGGCCATTGATTTTTATCTCGTAAATTGTTGCGGAAGCATAGGTATGGTCCATTAAGGCTTTTTCTTCACCGATTTCGCTATGATAACCTAAAAAGAAAGCAGCAGAAAAAGTGTTATCAATACCGGTCATCATTCCTAAATCACCAATCCCACCCCGGGCTAAAAGGACATTTTCTGGTAATTCTTCAAAAAGGATATTTAAACCGCTCGCATGAGCATCGCAGATCAAAACTTCAAAATCTTTACTTGCTAATCCTTTTTCAATCCCTTTCAGTAAGGCATTCACTTCTTCAGTAATAATTTTTCTCAATCTCAAAAAATCTTTCTCATATTCTTGCCAAGAGACCGTTCCAGTTATTCCTTCCATATCAACGGAAATATAAAATCTCTTCATATTCCTTTAAATTCTTCTTTAGATTTTTTCTTTTCCTTCTTTTCTAAATAGGCATAGGCATTATGGTTATGGATTGATTCAAAACTTTCGCATTCAATTGAATACCAAGTAATTAAAGGATGGCTTTCTAATTTTAAAGCCACATCCCGCACAACATCTTCCACAAACCTGGGATTTTCAAAAGCCCTTTCGACCACAAATTTTTCATCCTCCCTTTTTAATAAAGAATAAATTGGTGAAGAAGTAGAATTTTCAATCAGTTCAATTAAATCTTCTAACCACAAGAAACCTTTAAACCTCACTAAAACTTTTAAAATTGCCCTTTGATTATGGGCACCATTTTCTGAAAGTTCCTTAGAACAGGGGCAAACAGTTAAACCCGGAATTTTAACTCCCATAAATAAAGTAATTTTTTCTTCCAAATTGCCGATAAATTGACATTGATATTCCACCAATCCTCTTTCAAAGCTAACCGGTGCTTTCTTTTCAATAAAATAGGGAAATTCCAGTTCTAAATGGGCAGAGCGGGCATTCAACCTTTCCTTCATTGTTCTTAAAATTTTGCCGATATTACTTATGGCAATCTCCCGGTGAAAGGAGTTAATAATTTCAATAAATCTTGACATATGGGTAGCACGAAATTCTTTTGGTAAATTGACATACATATTAATTGTAGCTACGGTGTGTTGTTTTTTGTGGGCTTTATCTAAAAGGACGATTGGATATTTGAGCCCCTTTATTCCAACCTTATCAATGTCGATGTTACGGAAATCTTTTTCGTTTTGGATATCTTTCATAAATAAAAATATTATAGGTTTTTAAAAAGATAAAGTCAAATTGAAATCGGTAAATTTTCTTTTTAAAATTTTTTATGGAACTTACCGGCCCAGTTTGGTTGATGCAGCCCATTCCTTATTTTGATGAAGAGCTGGTTTTGGAAGAGTGGCTCTACGAACCAAAGATAGATGGTTGGCGGTTGCAAATAATAAAATATCCAAATGGTAAAGTTGAATTTTGGGGAAGAAGGTTAGAGAAGAAACCCAATTGGACAGAAAAGTTAGCTTACTTAACAAAATATTTAAAAAAGTTAGAAAAAGGAACTTTGTTAGATTGTGAACTTTATACCAATGAAGGCCGAAATAAAATTCCTTCGCTTTTCACCAAAAATTTTACCTGCCAGCCAATTATCTATGTTTTTGATATTATCTTTTATCAAAATAGATTTGTGGGCAATTTGCCCTTAAAAGAACGAAAGGAGTTATTAAAAACCTTGCCTTTAGAAAAACCCTTTTATTTGATTTTGGGAAAGGAATTAAAAGATATAAAACTGGCTTACGAAGAGGCAATAAGAGGTGGAAACGAAGGTATTATTATTAAAAAACTTTCTTCTTCCTATCAGATTTCTTCCGATGGTCCAATGGCTACAGAGAATTGGCGAAAGATAAAATAATGGCAAAAATAAAAGAAAGGATTCCTTATAAAGAAGCCGAAAAAATAGTAAAGATAATTGAAGAAAAATTGTCAGGTATCAAGTTTGGTATCTATGGTTCTTTTATTAGAAAAGAGGAGACGATTGGTGATTTAGATCTGCTTGTTTACGAAAAAGATTTAGAAAAAGTGAGAGCGCTTTTAAAGGAGCTCCCTTTTTATCAAAGGATAGAAATTTATTCTTTGGCAGAAGAATATAGAGATGCTTGGGAAAGTTTTGCTTTATATTTAATTGGTAGCGGAAAATTTAATGTTTGGTTAAGAGGTATTGCTAAAAGGCGTGGTTATCTTTTAAACCAATACGGACTTTTTAATCGGGAAGAGGGTAATTTGGTAACTACCAAAGAGAAAGAAATCTTTAAAATTCTTAAAATTGAATTCATTCCTTATGAGAAAAGAAAAGCCCTTTATAGCCAAGAATGGAGGAGTTATCTAAAGAAATAGATTGACAAAATAAAAAATATTTTATATTCTTTAATATGGTTGGGCGCTTTCAGGTAATGGCAGTTTTACAGGCAGCCCGGGCTTATCTTTTAGGATTACCTTTGGAGAGTGCTAAAAGTTGGGGGCTTAATCGGGCGATATTTTACGCCGCCGCTAAAAAGGGTTTTCTAAAAATGAGAGCTAAGCCTCAAAAACCACCAGCTTTTAAAATTGCTTTGCCGAAAGAGAAATTGGAAGCCGTGAAAAAATCTTTTAGAATTTTTCATTTGGGTGATGAAATGGCTTATGCAGTTGAAATTGATGGTAAACTTTATTTTACCATTGGGGATGAAGTTCAAAAGGAAGAAGATTTTGAGAAACAGGTAGAAAGAAGGTTTGGAAAAAATTTTCAAAAAGCTTTTGACGAAGCAATTGCGATATTGAAAAAATATGATAAAGGAATTTTATCTTCCCAAAGATATTTTTACGAAACGGTTTATAAACCTCGCAGAGATGAGTTGGCCAAAAAATGGAGTGAGTTGGCAAAAGAGTAGTTATTTCCGATAACGGAATTCTTGACCAATACTTGTCAAAAGCAAAAATCTTCTTTTTTTTGTTTTTCCCATTCCCAAAATAAATCTTAATGGTCCCAGAGGGGAAGTGGTTTTTAAACCAACACCCGCTCCCCAGTAAAAAGTCTTTTTAGCTTCTAAAAAGTTTGCCAGATTGGTAGTTAAGGATAAATATAAAGGATAATTATCTGAACGGAAGAGATTTAAAATTTTAATATCAGTACCTATGGCTAAAATCGCCTTATTTTTGGTAGTAAATTCTTCTTTTTTAAAACCAATAAAATCTTCACCGCCGGTATAAAAATATTCGGCAAAGTTTGGCTTTAAAAAATTGAAACCTAAATTTAATTGATAGTAAAAAAGAAGAAAGCTATAAAGCGGAATAACTTTTTTGTAATCAAATTCCCATTTCAAAAAATTGTTAGTAGCTTTTAATTTTTTGGTACTTAGTAAGAAATTGATTTTTAAATTTGTCCCTTTAGTTGGTAGAAAGGGGTTATTATAATTATTAAATTCTAATTTAAAAGTAGGACCAACTGTTAATTCGCTTTTGGGAAAAGAATCACTAAAAGGTATTTCGTAAAAAGTCTTTTCCAATTTTAAACCAAAATTAAAAAAGGCATTTTTCCCTAAAATATAACCGATTTCGGAAAGGGCACCAAGATACTTAATGAGATAATTTCCTTGCCAATTATTATTTTCGAAATAATTTCGGTTAATTGTGCCGTAAAAACCATCTAACCGATAACCAAAGGGAAATTGTAGAAATCTTGTTCCCACAATGCCGAAACGAATTTCGTTAGGATTTCCTAAATTAAAAGCCGTTCTTAAACTGGCACCAAAACCAAAAATATTATTTTCGCCAATTTCGCCACCAAAAACCACATTGTCATAGAGATCGTAGCGAAGTCCCAAAGAATAAAAACCAAAAGGTTTTTCTTTTAACTCAAAAATTACTTCGCAACTTTCGTAGTGAAAAAGTTTTAAGCGGTAGTCAACTTCTTCAAAAAGGTTAGTATGAAAAAGATAAAATAGGTCATTAATAAGATTTTCCCAATTTAGTTGTTTATTGATGGCGGTTTTTAATCTTCCTTTAAATAAAGAAGGCTTGGTTCTTTTTAATCCTTCGTAACGGATTTGGCGAACAATTGGTAGATTTCTTTTTCTTATGGGTTTCTTGGGGTTGACTAAATTTTTTCCTGCCAATTTTTCTTTAATAATTGGCAAAACTTTTAGGGCCGCACTTTCTCCAACCGCAATTAATTCCTTCACTTTCGGAAAGTCAGAATGGGAAAATCTTTCTACATTTGGTTCAATAAGGATGTCTGCCAAATCTTTCTCTTTTTCTAAATCTTCTTCGGTAACAATATCAATGCTTCGAGAAACAATATCAATGAGATTGCCGCCGATTTCTTTCGCCTTCTTTTTTGTGACCACGGCAATAATAAAATCAGGTTTAAACTCTAAAAGAGCGCTTACCGGGAGATATTCTTTTACACCACCGTCAACATATTCTTCACCGTCAATAACTTTTGGCGGAAAGACACCAGGAATAGCAATACTGGCTCTAATGGCTTTGGTTAATCTTCCTTTTCTTAAAGCCACTTTTTCACCCGTCCGAAGATTAACCGCGATTGCTCGATAGGGAATAGGTAAACTATCAAAATCATAAGCGGTATTATATTCAATAGGCGCCAGTAATTTATTTAAAAGAAATTCAACATTTTGTAAAGAAATAAGACCGCTCGGGAGATAGGGGAGAAAATTACGGTGATAAAAATTTAGAAAATACCGACTTTTCAATTGTCTTTCAGGAAGATATTGAACACCAAAAGGAACATCGCCCGAAAAAAGTTCTTGCCAATTTGCCTCTAAAGCAATACTTTCAATTTGGTTTGCTGAATAACCAGCAGCATAAGCACCGCCGATTAATGAGCCCATACTATTACCAGTAATAAAAGCTATCGGAATTTTTTCTCTTTCTAACACCTTTAAAACGCCGATATGGGCTAGCCCTAAGGCAGCACCTCCGGAAAGGGCTAAACCAATTTTGAAAGTATCGTTTTCTTGGGAATAAAGCCCAAAGAATAAAATAATAAGAATAAACAATTTTTTAACCACCAAAAATTATAAATAAAAAATTTCAAAATTCAAATATTGACAAAATAAAAAAAATTTTTAATCTTTTATAAAGGAAAGAAATAATTAGAGGAGGCCAAAAATGAGATTTTTATCAATTTTATTAATGATTTTAATAAATGTTGTTTTTTCTCAGAATGTTCGTTGGCTTTATACTTATAATCGTTCCCAATATGATTCGGCAAAGGCAATTGTTCAAGATATTAATGGTAACCTTTATATTGCCGGTAGCGACGGTGATTTTTTGGTAATCAGTTTGACCCCTAATGG
>CAZDHW010000019.1:14766-23955 GCA_964505415.1 uncultured bacterium
GGATAATAATCTTTATATTACTGGTTATGTAACCAATAATGGAGCTGGAACAGATATTATCGTAATTAGTCTATTACCACAGGTAGAAATTAAAGAGAAAGATATTTTAGGTGAGTTAAAAATTAATAATTTTAATCTTTCTCAATTAGCAAATGTCGCTATTTATGATCCGGCAGGAAAAAAAGTTCTTCCCAATAATTTGAATTCTGGTATTTATTTTCTAAAAATTAAAAAAGGAAAGAAATCCATAATAAAAAAGGTAAACATCTTAAAATAATTATTATATAATTCATATAATTTAGTTGAAAATGAAACTAAGGGAAATTATAGTTTTTTCTGAAAAATTAAAGGCAACTAGAAGTATTAATGAGAAAATTTCTTTATTAGCCAATTTTTTTAAAGGGCTAAATAAGGAAGAAGGAAAAGTAGTTATCGCTTTACTTATTGGTGAAAATCCTTATGGGAAAATAGGGCTTGGTTACCGAAGTTTAAAAAATTTTTTAAATTTGAAAGAAGGCGAAGAAAGTATTGATATTTTAAAAATTGACCAAATTTTAAAAGATTTGTCACGGATAAAAGGTAATTCTTCCTTTTCGCGAAAAATGAATCTCTTATATCCAATTTTTAGAAAATTAAATCTTTCCGAAAGAGAATTTTTAATCAATTTTCTTTGCGGCGAAATAAGGCAAGGCGCCAATAAAGGAATTATCAAAAAAGCAATTGCTAAGGCTTTTCATCTTGATGAAGAAATTTTAGATGAGACCATTTTAAAGCGCGGTGACTTTTTAGAAGTAGTTGATGGCATTTTTAAAGAAGGAAGAAAATATTTAGAAAGAATTGATTTTGAAATTTTTAAACCCTTTTCACCAATGCTGGCAAAAATTTTGTATTCTTTAGAAGAACTACCAAGAGAAAAACTGGCTTGTGAATACAAACTTGACGGCATGCGGATTTTCCTTCATAAAAAGGAAAAAGAAGTTAAAATTTTTTCTCGCCATTTAAAAGAGGTGACTACTAATCTTATTGAAATTGTTAATTATTTTCAAAATCTCAAAGGTGATTTTGTTTTGGATGGCGAGGTAATTTTGGTTGACAAAGAGAATAGGGTTCTGCCTTTTCAAGAAATGATGAAGATTATCAGTCGAAAAGAAAGAGAAAGGGTTTCTTCTCTTCGTCCCTTTTTCTTTGATATTTTATACAAAAATGGGGAAAAACTTTTTGCGCTACCTAATAAAGAAAGATGGCAAATATTAAAAACAACTATTCCTAACGATTTTTTAATTCCACGATTGGAAACCGATGATAAAGAAGCGATAAGAAAATTCTTTGAAGAAAGTATTAAAAAAGGTAATGAAGGGATAATGATTAAAAAATTAAATTCTCCTTATTTTATTGGCTTAAGGAAAGGTTATTGGTTGAAATTTAAAAATTTTTATTCTTTGGATTTGGTAATTTTAGCTGCCGAATGGGGGCACGGAAGGAGAAAAGGTTGGCTGTCAAATTTTTTGCTTGGTTGTTTGGATGAGAGAAAGGAAAAATTTTTACCCTTAGGAAAAACCTTTAAAGGTTTGAGCGATGAAGAGTTTTTTAAAATAACCAGAATTCTTTGGGAAAAAAGAATTGCCGAAAATGAATGGGGGATAGTTGTGCGCCCGGAAGTGGTGGTGGAGGTTTTCTTTTCGGAAATTGAAGAATCACCCTTTTACGAAAGTGGTTATGCCTTAAGATTTGCCCGGGTTAATAAAATTAGATACGACAAAAAACCCTTGGAAATTGCCACCATTGATGAAATAAAAAGAATCTTTGAAGAAGAAAGAAAAAGAAAAGGTAAGCTCTTATAGATAAAATTTAGAAAAATTACCCCTTTAAAATAAATTTGACTTTTCAGAAATTTTAACTATATTTATATGTATGATTAAACTGACTGGTCAGTCAGTAATAAGTCTTTTTTTAGTTTCTTTCTTATTGGCTTCGCCCGTGAAGGAATTAATTTTAAAAGGTGACGAATGTTATTTAAAAAGAGAAACTTTAAATAAGGCTTGGGAAGCTAAGCGCTATTACGAAGAAGCTATCCGTTTAGATAGTAATAATTATGAAGCCTATTGGAAATTAGCCAAAGTGATTTATTTTCTTAGCGACAATCTTTTATCAAAAGAAAAACTATCGCTGTTAAAAGAAGGAATCCAGATTGCTCGCAAGGCGGTGAAAATAAATCCCAACCGAGCTGAAGGACATTTTTGGTTAGCAGCTCTTTTGGGCAGTTACAGTGAGATTTCTAAAATAAAAAGTCTTTCTTTTTTAAAAGAGATAGAAAAGGAATTTCAGTTAGCCTTAAAAATTGATTCCACAATTGAAGATGGCGGTGCCTATACTGCTTTAGGAAGGATGTATTTTAAATTACCTTCTTTTCTTGGTGGTTCCTTAGATAAAGCTTGGGAATATCTTTTAAAAGCCAAAGAAATTTGTCCTCTAAATCCTTATACTAAATTGTATTTAGCCGACCTCTATTTAACCAAGAAAATGAAGGAAAAAGCAAAAAAGGAGTTAACTGAACTTATCCAAATGGAAGAAGAGCAAAAATGGTTACCAGAAATTAAAAAATTGAAAGAAATGGCAAAAGAGAAGTTGAGGAGGTTGAATGGTAAAGAAGAGAAATTTAACCGTTAAAGAAAAAATATTACAAACTGCGGAAGCAATGTTTGTAAAAAAAGGTTTTTTCCCAACAACTGTTGAAGAGATTGCTAAACAAGCAAAGATTGCTAAAGGAACAGTTTATCTCTATTTTCCAACCAAAGAAAGTATTTATTTAACTATCTTTGAAAATAAATTAAAATTAGGAATTGAAATCATTGAAAAGGTAAGAAAGATGTCTTTATCAGAAAAAGAAAAACTTTCTTTAATATTTGATGATTGGTATAATAAGATTGCCCAAGCCAAAGGTTTGGCCAGTTTTTTGACTTTAGAAAATATCAATCTTTCACCGAAGATTGTTTTATTATTACGGAAGCGGATAAGACCAAAGATAAAAAAGATTTTTCACTTGGTAAAAGCCATCTTTGAAGAAGGGATAAGAAAAAAGGAGTTTAAAGAATATGATTGTAAATTATTGAGTATACTTTTTCTTCATCTCATTCAGAGTGCTTTACTTTTACCATTTTTTGGTATAAAAAAAGATGGGCAAAAAATTAAGGAAATATTTTTAAAGGGAGTGGAGCGATGAGAAAATTTTTCCTTATTTTCCTATTTTTTACTTTTATTTTCGGTGATACTTTAATCCTCAATTATCAAAAAGCCTGTTCCTTGGCGGTAGAGAATTGTTTATTGAGAAAGATTAGCGAAGAAAAAGTAAAAGAGAAATATTTTGCTCGCCTCACTTCCCTTGCCAATTTTTTCCCCTCTTTAAATCTTTCTTTTGCCTATTCCCATTTTAGTGAAGTACCTTATTTTTTATCAGGAAAACCCATTTTGGGAAAATATCCTTTCCCGGTTTATGATGTTTTTGGCAATCTTATCGGCTTTACCGAATCAATTCCAGTGCTAACTGGCTATCAAACCGAATCCATTCCATTTGGGAAAAAAGATAATTATCTTTTACGCGTCAGTTTGAATCAGCCAATCTTTACCTTCTTTAAAATTTTAAGGGGTTACAAGATTGCCCAACTTAATGAACTTATTGAAAAAGAGAACTATTGGCTCACACTTAATAATCTTAAAAAACAAGTAATCAATCTCTTTTACCAAATTTTACTTTTAAAAAAACAGAAGGAGTTACTTTTAGCTTCTTACGAACAATTAAAAAAACATCATTTGGCTTGCTCTACTTTATATCGGGCTGGTTTACTGACAAAATTAGAACTATTAAAAACCCAATTAGCCTTAGAAGGATTAGAAATAAATTTGACCCAAGTTGTTCAGAGTGAAAGCCTTCTTCTTTTCAATTTTCGGCTTCTTTTGGGTTTAAAAGATAAAGCGGAAATTGTATTGATTGACCCTTTGGTTGAAAAATGGGAGAAAGAGGAATTGGTTTTAAGAAAAGTAGAAGAGAATTTGGATACCCTTTTAGCCATTGCTAAAAAAGAAAGGCGGGAGCTTAAAAGTTTGGTTTTAACCAAAGAGATTATAAAAAATACTATTAACATTCAAAAAAGTTCTTTCTTGCCCAATATTTTCAGTTCTTATAATTATGATTACAAAAAACCTTATTCTTTTTTTGATGACAAATGGAAAGGCAGTGGAACTTTTACCATTGCTCTTAATCTTCCTTTAAGTCTTGGTGGTGGCGAATATACTAAATTAAAGAGTTTACAACACCAATTGAAAGAAGTTGATTTTTATTATCAATGGAGTAAAGAGTTAATTGAGAACGAAGTTAAACAGGTGTATTTTAAGTATTTAACAACCTTTGATAATTTTAATTACACTTTCAACCAGGTAAAAGTGGCAAAGGAGGCTTTAAAAGAAGCCGAAGAAGGATTTAAATTAGGAAAGGTGAGTAATTTGGAATATTTGGATACGGAGTTAAAATTGAGGGAAGCAAAATTAGCTAATTTAAAAAGTTTGTTAGAAAACCTTATAACCAAAAAGGAGTTGGAATATGCGACTGGTAAAGAGATTAATTAGTTGGCAACTTTTATTTTTAACTTTTTTAAATATTTTAGATTGTCGTCCGAAGAAGGTCTTAAAAGAAAAAGAATTGCTTACCGTTGGAGTTCAAATTGTGAAGCGCGGCGAAGTAAAAAAAACAATAAAACTTTTTGGACGGATTAGCGGCGGTGAAGAAGCTGTAGTGGTTTCTAAAATTCCCGGAAAAGTATGGCAGATTGTGAAAAAAGAAGGATCGCCAGTAAAAGAGAATGATACTATTATGTATATTTTAAACGACACACCGGGTATGGAATACCAACCCGGACCGATACTTTCGCCGATTAATGGAAAGGTAGGAAAAATTTACGTTGATGTGGCTCAACCAGTTAATATCGGAACTCCTTTGGCGATGGTTTTTTCTGACAAGAATTTAAAAATAAAAACCAAAGTATCGGAAAAAGATTTACCGTTTTTAAAAAAAGGGATGAGGGCTTATCTTATTTATGATAATAAAAGATACGAAGGTTATTTAATAAATTTCGCTCCGGTGATTGACCCCCTTACCCGAGGTGCGGAAGCCGAAATTTCCTTAAAAGAAGGGAAAGATTTAAGAGTCGGTACTTTTGGCGATGTTTATTTAATAGTAGAAGAAAGAAAAAATACTATAACGGTATCTCCCTCGGCTTTTTTCTTTGATGATTATTCTTTTCTTTTTGTTGTGAGGGAAGATTCAATAGTAGAAAAAAGAAAAGTAACAGTTGGCTTAATCGGTGATGAAAAGATTGAAATTTTGGCTGGTCTTAAAGAAGGGGAAAAAGTGATAACTATTGGTAAAGAATTAGTTAAAGAAGGAACAAAGGTAAATTATCAAATTTTAGAATAGGAGGAAAAAAATGAAACTAACTGAAATTGCGATAAGGAGACCGGTATTGACTTTTATGGTGGCTTTAGCCTTCATTCTTTTTGGAATTATCGGTGTTATGCGGATGGCTATTGACTTATTTCCTAAAGTTGAACTACCAGTGGCCGTGGTCTTAACTGTTTATCCCGGTGCTGGTCCTGAAGAGGTAGAACAAGAAGTTACCAAAGAGTTAGAAAAACAGATTTCCACGATAAGTGGGGTGAAAGAGATAAACTCTCGTTCTTTAGAAAATTTTTCAGTAATTACTGTTACTTTTGAGTGGGGAACCGATTTAGATGCGGCTACCAACGATTTGCGAGATAAAATTGATTTGATAATGGGAAGTTTACCCAAGGAAGTTAATAAACCTTATATCTTGAAATTTGACCCTTCGATGATTCCGGTGATGAATTTGGTTTTAACCGGTGAAGTTGATGAACGGGTGTTAACCGAAATCAGCGAAGATTTAGAAAAGAGATTACAAAGGGTGGATGGGGTAGGCGTGGTTATGCGAATTGGTGGGGTGAAAAATCAGGCAAAACTTCTTTTAGACTTAAAAGCTTTATACCAATCAGGAATTACTTTAGATAACCTTTTAATGGTTTTAAAGGCCCAAAATCTAAATTTTCCGGTTGGCTATTTTAATTATGAAAATGAAAAATATTTATTAAGGGTAATTGGTCGTTTTCAAGATTTAAAAGAGATAGAAAATTTAATAGTCGGTTATAAAAATAATCAGCCAATATTTTTAAAAGATATTTGTGAAGTTAAATGGGAAAAAGAAGAAAAAGAAAATTATGTTCGTTATAAAGGAAAAGAATGTATCTTTTTTGCTATTCAAAAAAGACCGCAAGCCAATACCGTTAGGGTAGCCAATCTTTTAAGAAAAGAAGTAGAAAAAATTAAAAGCGAATTACCCGAAAATGTTAATTTTGCTATTTTTTATGACACTTCGGAATTGATTAAAAGGTCAATAAACAATTTGGTTAATAACCTTTTATTAGGAGCCATTTTAGCGGTAATTATTCTCTTTATCTTTTTAAGAAGGCTTCGGGCAACAATTTATGTTGCCTTTGCCATTCCCCTTTCTCTATTTTTTGCTCTCTTTTTTATGTATCTTTTTGGTTTTACTATCAACATTTTATCTATCTCTGGCCTGGCGATTGCGGTTGGTATGTTAGTAGATAATAGTATTGTCGTTTTTGAAAGTATCTTCCGCCACCACGAGATGGGTTTTGAGCCAATACCAGCAGCCCAAAAAGGTGCCAAGGTTGTTGGGACAGCAATTACTGCTTCTACTTTAACTACTATTGCGGTTTTCTTACCTTTATTATTTATTACTGGTATTCTTTCAGTATTTTTTAAAGAACTTTCTTTAACGGTTACTTTTGCTTTACTCTCTTCATTAGTGGTGGCTTTAACCCTTATTCCTTTATTAACCAGCCGCTTTTTCAAATGGGAAGAGAAAGAAGAAAGGGGATTTAAAAAGATGTTAAAAATCGGTTATGAGAAATTTGAAGATTTTTATATGAAGATTATTAATTATGCTCTCAATCATCGGAAATTAGTGGTTATTGGCGTTGTGTCTCTTTTCCTTCTTTCCCTTCTCCTTCTCTTTTTCATCGGTTTTGAGTTCTTTCCCGAACAAAGGATAAGGCGGATGGAAGTTCACGCCGAGATGCCGGTAGGGAGTAATCTTTACCTTACTAATAAGGCTATTAGTGAATTAGAGAAATACATTATGGAAAAATACGGAAATGATTTAGAAGGAATAAATACTCAGATTGGCGCTGCCGCTTCTATTTATCAAGTAATAATGAGAGAAACCAAGGCGAATAATGCCACAATCTATTTAGTATTTAAAAAAGAGAAAAAAGGAAAAATTAAATTGGTTGAAAAAGATATTAGAAGAAAAGCAAAGGAAATACCAGGCTTAAAAGTTAGAATTGCCTCTACCGCTGGTTATACCGCTTTTGCTGGTTTGGGAGGAACCAATTTAAATATTGAAATTTATGGTGAAGATTTGGAAGAGGCAAGAAGATTGACTAATAAAATAATTAACGCCTTAGAGACTATTCCTTATCTTGTTGATTTGAAAGGTAGTTTAGAAGAGGCAGAACCGGAAATTCAATTTGTTATTGATAGAAATAAAGCAATGATGTATGGTCTTACTCCTTATCAAATCGGTTTTGCCTTGCGGACAAAATTTGTTGGTGAAATTGCTACCCAATACCGAATTGGTGGTAAAGAATACGATATTATTTTAAAATTAAAAAGAGAAGATATTGATAATATAAAAAATATTGAAAATATTTTTGTTAATTCCCAATTTGGTCAAGTGTTACTAAAAGATATTGCCGAAATAAAAATGGGAAAAGCGCCCACCGTAATTGAACATAAAAATACTCAAAGAGTTGCCACTATTACCGCTAATGTCGTTGGTCAATCCTTAGGAAAAGTAGCAATGAAGGCAAAAAATATTATTGATAAAATAGAAAAGCCAGCCGGTTTTAATGTCAAGGTAAGTGGAGCCTATGAAGAGATGGTAAAATCTTATCGGGATTTAGCTTTTGCGGTTATTATTGCAATTATCTTGGTTTATATGGTTATGGCTGCTCAGTTTGAATCTTTCTTATATCCTTTTATTATCATGTTTACCATTCCTTTAGCAATTATTGGCATTATATTTATTCTTTTAATTACCCATACTACTTTCTCACTCATTTCCGGTATCGGCTTATTAGTTCTGGTAGGGATTGTTGTTAATAATGGTATTGTTTATGTTGATTATGTAAATCAATTGCGAAGGGAAGAGAAATTAGAATTGAAAGAAGCAGTTATTAAAGGTTGTCGGATAAGGATGAGACCAATTTTGATGACTGCTTTAACCACTATCTTTGGTCTTTTACCATTAGCTTTAAGAATTGGTGAAGGAAGCGAGCTTTGGTCACCCTTAGGTATCAGCGTAATTGGCGGTCTTACTTTTTCTACCTTTTTAACCTTGGTTTTTATACCTGTTTTGTATTACCTTTTTTCCAAGAAAACTAAATAACTATTTTAATTTTCTTAACAAACTGATAATCTCTTTAAGCTTTTCTAAATATTTATTAAACCTTTCCCTTTCAATACGACATCCTTCATGAAGGTCTTCGCCTTTTATTGGAATACAAGCGGAAAAAGAATCAAAATATTTTCCATACACATTCGCTTCATCAAATTCGCCTTTTTCAATAATCCTTATCTCTTTATCTTTTCTTATAATTTTTATAATCTCATTAAATCTCTTTAAATGGAGGTTTTCCAAGGAGATATAAATTTCATCACCACCATAATGGGTAACATCAATAGCAATAATAAAATCTGGCGTTATCTTATTTTCCACCAAGAACTTAGAAAAAGCTTGGGCACCGGTTCCTCCTTCTTCTTCTCCTTCGGTAAAGACTTTACCAACATTTTCTACATTTTTCCAAACAGCCTCAACTCCCAGACGATTATCAAGAAGACCCAAAATCAAGTCGTTTATGCAAACCATTATTGGTTTCTTAACGGTATCTACATGGGCTGAGAGAATGATATCAAAAGCAAGAGGAATAAAAGTGAACTCTTTTTCGTGGTATACTTTAATACCCTTTTCTTTGTAATAAGAAGCAATTTCTTTTCTCAAATTTTTATTATCAGCCATCTTTCCCTCCTTTTTATTTATT
>CAZDHW010000019.1:24055-28919 GCA_964505415.1 uncultured bacterium
TTTTGAAAAACTTTTTAACCAGAAAGCCTATGAAAATTAAGAACTTAAATATTTTAATCTATCACCTTTTATAAATCTATGAAATTAAAAAACTTACAAAAAATTGGGTAATAAAGAAATTCTAATATTCTGTCTTTGATTGGAAATTGAAATTTTCAATCACTAAAGCAGGAGCGACAACGCCAAAAAATTCTTCGCCGTAGTATTTTTGTTCCTTAGAAATCATTTTCACATTGTTAAGGGTTTCATAGATATTGATAAGGAATCTTAAATTCTTTATCGGATAACTAATCTTGCCATTTTCAATAAAATATGTTCCGTCTCTGGTCATACCAGTAATTAAAGTTTTATCTGGGTCAACAATCCTTGTATACCAAAATCTGGTAACATAAATCCCTTTATCAATGCTTTTTATCATCTCTTCCTTTTTCTTATTTCCCTTTTCTAATATTAAATTTAGCGGAAATGGTCCATAAGGTGCTGGTTGAACTAACGAATGGCCGGTATTTTTCATTTTTAATTTTTTTGCATAATAAGAATCAGTAACTATTCCTTTAGCAATCCCATTTTTTATTAAAATTACTTTCTTTCTTTTTACTCCTTCAAAATCAAAGGGAAAACCAATTGTTAGTTTATGTGAGCAATCATCGTAGATAGTAATATTTTTTCCAGTTATTCTTTTACCCATCTTTTTAGAAATGAGGGAAGTTTTTTCGTAAAATCTTTTTGCTCCAAATTCTAAGTAAGCTAAAAAAGAAAGTATTTCAGCAACCGCCGCTTCTTCTAAAAATACCGTATATTTTCCTGGTTCAATATCTTTAGGATTTTGTGCCCTTAATGCCTTTTCACAAGCAATTTCCGCCAATTCTTTTTCATCGATCTTATAAAAATTTTTTTCAATAGCAAAAGAGAAGCCGGAAGCACCGCCGTCCATTGCGGTAATTGTCAGATAAGTATAATTTATTAAATCTTGTAAGAAAATGCCATTACTGTTGATAATAGTTAAAGTATCAGAAATTGTGTGCAGAACACCAAAGGCGTTAAGATTATTTTTCTTACAAACTTCTACAATGTTGGCTATCTTTTCTTGACGTTCTTTTGGCGAGATGACCATTTCCTTTTTTCTTTTAACTTCGATCTTACTCTTTTTAGGCAAAGAAACTTCGGCTTTTGGTGCCCTTTTATCTTTTGCTAAATTAAGAGCCCTTTCAAAAACATTTTTTATCCCTTCTTCACTTAAATCAGTAGTTGTTGCTGAGCCAACCCTATTTTTGAAAATTACTCTTACCCATAAAAGATTACGATTTATTGCCATATTCTGATGAATGATAGAATTGGCAAATCTCGTTGTTCCCATATTATTAGCACTCATTCCTACTTCCCATTCATCTCCTTTTGCATATTTTAAAATAATATTTTTTATCTCTTTCATCTTAACCTCCAATTTTTACTTTCCGAAATCTTGCTGGTGAAGCACCGTGACCAACATGCATCACCTGAGTCGGGTCACCTTTACCACAGTTAGGCACTCCCCAAACTTCCCAATATTTCTCATTACAGATAGCATCACATTTTCGCCAAAGCTCATAGGAGATTGCGGAAAAATGGGGTCGCCTTATCATCTCCGTCTTTTTACCATTTTTGATAATCCAACCGATTTCCGAATAAATATGGTAATTTAGTCTTTTGTCATCAATACTTGGTGAACCAGCACTTTCAAAATAGACACCTTCCTTAGTATCAGCAAATAAATCTTCCAATTCCCATTCTCCGGGTAAAAGATTAATATTAGTCATTCTGATTAAAGGAATAGAAGCCCAAGAATCCGCTCTCATTGTGCCATTACTTTTTTGACCCAAAACTAATGCGGTTTCCCTTGATGTCAAATAACCACAGAATATTCCATTTTTAACCAAATAAACCTTTTGAGCTTTTACTCCTTCATCATCATAACCAAAAGTTCCCAAGCCGTAAGGAATAGTGGCGTCAGCGGTAATGCTAACAATCTCACTGGCAAATTGAAATTTATTTAACTTATCAATTGTTAAATGGCTGGTGCCAGCTAAAGAGACCTCAGTTCCTAAAACTCTGTCCAATTCTGTTGGGTGACCGACAGTTTCGTGAACCTGGATGGCTACCATGGTGCCGTCAAGGATAATATCGGTTTCCATATTGGGACATTCCTTTGCTTTTGTTAAAGCGACTGCTTCTTCGGCTATCCTTTCACAATTCTCTTTCAATTTCAATTCTTTAATAAACTCATAACCTTTCGCTTTATAATGCCCACCGAGCATTCCTGGATAAGAACGGGTACCGGTGATATTCCCTTTTACTGCTTCCGCATAGATATAACCACCAGTATGATAGATAGTCTGTTCAATAAAGGCATCTTCGGTAGAAGCAAAGATTTGGTATTTCTTATAAAAATATAATTCTCCTTCCCTTTTCTTAACTCCTTTCACCTTTTTCATCAAATCATCACATTCTATTAAAAGATTAATCTTCTCTTCCAAAGAAACTGAAAAGGGGTCAATTTCAATCGGTGTTTGATAGGTATCTTTTACTGGCTCAATTTCACTTAATTTCACATCTTCTTTTTTCAATTTAGCCGAAGCTTCAGCAATTTGACAGGCAAGGCGAGCAGTTTTTAAAATCTCATCCTTATTTAAAAGACAGGTAGCGGCAAATCCCCAAGCACCATTTTTGATAACCCGAATACCTATTCCCAAACTTTCTTCTTGTCTAACTAATTTTACCTTTCCATTTTCTTGGTGGATAGTCTCTTCTTGAATTCTTACCAAACGGACATCGCCATAAAAAACATTTAAAGTTTTTAAATAATCTAAAGCTAAATTAACCAATTCTTTTGCCATAAAGAATTATAGAAAAAATAAAAAGAAATGTCAAAGATTTCAAAATTTATTTTAAAATACCGTAAATTTCATAACTTTGATTTAAACCGTAAACGGGTTTTGTCTTTCCTAAAAAGATAAAATTGGTATCATCTCTTGGTGAAAAGTTAAGAAAGATTTTAAAGAAGTCAAACATTACTAAATAGTCAGCATTTTTTATCACATAATCTTTAATCTCTCTTTCGTCTCTTCTTTTATTTTTATAAAAATCTCTTATTTCCGGATTAGTTAAACCGGCTAAATCCAAAATCTCCCTTTCGGAAAAATATTTTAAGGCGCCCACATCATGGGTAGCAATCACTGCTTCCTTTTTAGTTTTTGTCCGAAAATATTCACTTAAAGCAATCAAAACTTCTTTTGTTGACAAAACTGAAGAATGATATTTTTGATAACCATCAATTAAAGAAAGGGCTTGATTAGTAATTAATAGAAAAATTAAAAAATAAAACAGTTTAGTTTTTTTAAATAAATTTTTAATACTAAAAGCCATGATGCCAACAACAAAGGGATAGAAGATATGTTGATAACGACACCAATAATGACTTAAAGAACCAGGAAATAAGATAAGATAACTTAAATAGAAAATAAAGATAAAAATAAAAAAGTAATACTTTTTATAGAAAGGAGAAGCAAAAGGGATTAAGATAAAAAATAAAAAGGAAAAGGGATAAATTAAATTGTAGTAAAACAATTTCAAACCATTGGTAAAAAATTCCAATTTAGTTTTTAAAGGAAGTTTCATTTCGTCAAAAAATATGGTTTTGGCAATTCCCGAAGGAGGGAGAAGAGATTTGGTATTTTTATAATTGACAATAAAGAAAGGCAAAAGAATAAGAAAAGTAATTAAAAATGGTAAAAAATCTTTTAGACTTTTCTTTTGAAAAATTAGATAGAAAAATAGAGCAATTCCTAAAAAAATTCCTTCCGGTCGGGTATAGATACTTAAACCTAAAAAGATGCCAAAAAGAAAATTCTTCTTTTCCAAGAAATAAA
The DNA here is from genome assembly GCA_964505415.1 of uncultured bacterium. GTDB lineage: Bacteria > Hydrothermota > Tepidihabitantia > Tepidihabitantales > DTDR01 > DTDR01. The sequence goes on from CAZDHW010000019.1 coordinate 27,961, forward strand.
GGGTAAGGAGAATAAAATCAATAAATAAAATTGTCTCTAAACCGGAGAGGGCATCAAAGATAAGCCAGCCGGTAGTAGCGGTTAAAAGACCAGCAAGCAAACCAATTTTTTTATTACCAATTATTGAGAAATAATTATAAACTAAGAAAACTAAAAGATAAAAAGAAAAGATACCAATTAAAATATTGGTTAAAGGCAAATTATTAAAAAAGAGGTTAAAGAAGGCAATCAAAAATATGTGGAAAGGTGAGGTTGTTCCTTCGTGATAATATTTGCCATCAAAAGTTAAACCTTTAAATTTAAAAAAATTTCGGGCGCAGGTTAAGGTAATATAACTATCATCATAGACAAAAATTAATTCTTTATTGTTTAAGAGATAACAAAAAGGTAAAATAAGAGCAAGAAGAATAAGGAAGATAAAAAGCCATTTATTTTTCAATAGCTAATTATAAAAAATAAAAATAATCTTTCAATAATTGACGATTTTTATAGATATTTTATAATAAAATATGAAAATTATTGGGGTGATTGGTGGTTCCACCTGTTCGGAAGAGATTTATAATATTGCCTATGAAGTTGGTAGATATATTGCCAAAAAAGGAAATATCTTAATCTGTGGTGGTTTAGGTGGTGTGATGGAGGCAGCTTGTAAAGGAGCAAAAAGGGAAAATGGTCTAACGATTGGCATTTTACCCACTAACGATAAAAATAGTAAAAATCCTTATGTTGACATTCCGATAGTTACTGGTATGGGTGAGGCGAGAAATATTATCATTGTCAAATCTTCTGATGGGATAATTGCCATTGATGGTGGTTATGGCACATTATCGGAATTAGCCTTTTGTGGTGTTTTAAATGTTCCGGTAGTTTTAATAAAGAGTTGGGATATTGGCATTGGCCTAAAAGAAGATAATCCCGAAAAGGCAGTAGATTTGTTAATTAAATTGATTGAGAAGAAA
>CAZDHW010000020.1:0-25639 GCA_964505415.1 uncultured bacterium
AATAGGCTAATGGTGTTGAAAATGGCGATAAGATTAGAAAACCAAAGGGGGATGCCTCCCCTGGACGGTTGGGGGTATTAGTGGGGATATTGACTTTTCAAAAAATTTGGCTTATTATATATTGGATGAAAAATAATTTAGGGAGGGAATATGGGAATATTAATTTTTTTAATCAGTTTTAGTGGACCGGTTGGTTCTTATTTAGGAATTTATCAAGGAAAATGGGCAATTGATACCTTTTTTCTTGCCGAGACCATCCATTATTTCTTTCCCAGTGAGACAACCGAAGTCTATTTTGATAATGGCATTACTTGTGAATCAATTGTCAAAGAGACAATTTATCAAGGAAATATTGCCTATCTAAAAAAGACTTCTTATCCTTACTTTTCTTCTTTTTATCTTTTAAATCCCTTTAAGAAAGGACGCCAAAGAGAAAAACAGGAATATTATGATACCCTTTTTGAGTATCAAAATTATCTTATATGGACTGGAACGCTTTTTACTATTAATATGCAAGAAAGCCTTTATAAAACACCCTTTTCAATAAATCTTTCTTGGTCTTTGGGTTTAAGGGGAAGGAGTTATATTTTAGACCTTGATGGTGAAGGAATTCCTAATGATACCTTAACCTTTTTAGCCGATACCTGCCGGGTGATAAATATTGAAAATGTTAATACCCCCTACGGTTTAATTCCTAATGCCTATAAAATAAGAGGTTATAATTTATTAACACTCCATGGTGCTTATATGAATTATCCTTGGCGAGATACCCTAAGGGTTTTTTATTTTGATTGGTATAAAGATTCTTTATGGTTAGCAAAAGAGAGTTCTTATTTTATTGGAAGATACTGGTTTAATTTGGGCATTTGGCTTTTGATAGCCGAGGTCAGAGAAGTTTCGCGCAGCTATTTAAAAGATGTTTTAGCGGGAATTTCTGAAGATTTTAGAAACAAAATTAAGGTTATCTATTTTGACAAACCTTTTACTTTTGATGGCGAAGTTATTTTGATGAATAATCTTGGGCAGGTGCTTTTTAAAGATAAGGGTAAAATCTTTCTGGATAATAAGCGATACAAAAGGGGAATTTATTATCTGAAAGTTAAAGATAAAAAAGAAGTATTTAAGTTGATTAACTATTGAAGATAAGAATTGGTTTTGGTTTTGATTCTCACCCGTTAAGAAAAAAAAGAAGGTTAATTATTGGCGGGGTTGAAATTCCTTTCCAATACGGTCTTTCTGGTCATTCGGATGCCGATATTTTATTTCACGCCTTAGCGGATGCTATTCTCAGTGCTCTTGGTGATTATGATATTGGCTATTATTTTCCGCCGACAAACAAAGAGATTAAAGGGCTCTCTTCTTCTTTTATTTTGAAGGAAATTTATCAGAAATTAAAAAAAGCTGGTTATCAAGTGAAAAATATCGCGGCGGTTATTATTATTGATAAACCAAAGCTTTTACCTTATCTTTCGCAAATGAAAAAGAATATCAGTGAGATTTTGAAAATAAAAAAAGAAGCAATTGGTATTTCTTGTAAGACTTTTGAAGGCTTTAATAACAATAAAACCGCTTCTTGTTTTTGTACGGTTTTATTAGAAAAGAGATGATACCATTAAGAGATGATATTCCTTCTTTAAAGCGACCAATTTTTGTTTATTTTATTGTGATTGTTAATACTTTAGTCTTTTTATATCAAATGTTCTTAGGAGAAGGTGGGAAATATTTTATTTTGGAATACGGGATTATTCCCAAAGCAATTGCTAATGGTGAAAGGTTTCATACGCTTTTTACCGGAATGTTTTTACACGGTAATTTTATGCATATTTTAGGTAATATGCTTTATTTATGGGTTTTTGGCGATAATGTGGAGGATATCTTTGGTCATTTTTGGTTTTTAATTATGTATCTTTTAAGTGGGCTTTTTGGTTCTTTTTTACACATTATAAAAAATCCTTATTCTAAAATTCCAATGATTGGTGCTTCCGGAGCAATATCGGGTGTGCTGGGTGCCTATTTGGTTTTGTTTCCTACGGCACGAATTTTGACTTTAATTCCTATTGGCTTTTTTTTAAGATTGGCCTTGGTGCCCAGTTTTCTTTTTTTAGGGATTTGGATACTGCTCCAATTTTTTTATAATTCCTTAGGAATTCCTGGTGTTGCCTGGTCAGCCCATATTGGTGGTTTTTTTGTTGGTTTTTTAATGGCTATCTTTTTTAGGAAAAGAAAAAGAAGGATTGAATACGAAGTTTACGATATCTGATTTCTTTCTAATTCTTGTGCCTTTTTAAAACATTTTTGGGCTTCTTCTTTATTTCCTAATTTTTCTAAAATCTCACCTTTATCATACCATAATCTGGGGTCATTGGGATTGATGTCAATGGCTTGGTTAATAAACCTTTGGGCTTCTGCTAATCGGTTCAATTCTTTTAAAGCCAATGCTTTACCCGAATATAATAAATAGGAATTGAGGTCATATTTCAACCCTTCGTTAAAACATTCTAACGCCATTTCCGGATTATTAGTTTCCAAATAGAAAAGTCCTAAGGAATACCAATAATTGCCAATTTTAGGATTTAATTGGACCGCCTTTAATAAATGATAATATGCCTTTTCGCCTTCTTTTTTCTCCAAATACAAAACTCCTAAATTATGATGGATATCACTGCCATCCGGATTTAATTTTAATGCCTTTAAAAAGGATTCTTTCGCTTCTTCTTTTTTATTCATCTCGTAATACAAGACACCTTGATTAAAATAGGCTTGCCAATCCTTAGGATTAAGAGTAATTGCCCTTTCATAATATTTCAATTCATCTTTTTGTCTACCTAACTTTCCTAAAATATAACCTTTGGTTACTAACGCTTTGGAATCATTAGGAGCTATCTTTATTGCTTGGTTAACCAGTTTTAAAGCTAAGTCATACTTTTTAAGTTGGCAAAAAATAAAAGAAAGATTTAAAAAGGTCTCTAAATCATTAGGATTTTCCTCTACTACTTCTTCTAAAACTGAGAGGGCTTCTTCATACTTTTGTAAAGTAATTAAAATATTGGCTTTACTTTTGAGAATTTTTATATCTTTTGGTCGGAGTTCTGAGGCTTTATTGATGTAAATTAAGGCTTTTTCGTATTCTCCTAAGGAAGAATAGACTTCGGCTAATTGAAAATAGGGAAGAGCATCAAAAGGCGAAAAAGAAATAGCCTTTTGAAAGGCATCAATTGCTTTTTCGTAATTCTTCATTTTTAGATAAACAATGCCTAATTCCTGCCAGCAAGCGCTATTTGTGGGGTCTTTTTCTAAAACCTTTTGAAAATATAAAAGGGCTTTAGGCCAATCTTCTAAACGAAAATAAGCAAAACCTAAGGAGTATTTTGCCGAAAGATTATCAGGGTCTAAAGAAAGAATTTTTTCAAATATCTTTTTTGCGTAATTGGGGTCAGAATAAATGTTCATTAAAACCCCAACCTTTTCTAAAATGGGAATATCAGCATAATTAATTTCCGAAAGTATTTCTTCAATCTTCCCTTCTTTTATCGCCTTTAAAATTTCTTTTGCTTTATTTATTTCTTCTGGAGTTTCCATTATTTAATGAGTAAAATTTTTGATTTTTGAATTATTTTTTCATCAGCAGTTTTCAAGTAAAGAAGATAAATTCCAAAAGGTAATCTTTCTTTTAATTCAATTGTCTGCCAACCTTTTTTATCGCGTCTCTTTTCCTTTTTAATTAATTGACCATTAAGATTATAAAGATAAATAGTATATTCAATATCTTTTGGTAAATAAAATTTTATTTTATCTTTGTAAATAACCAGAGTTTTTCTTCCCTGTTTTTCCGAAGTTTCTTTAATCGCTACTTGCGGTGGATTAGGGGTAATTTTTATTGCTCTACCAGCCTTTAAAGTATCAAAACCACGATTATAAGCGTTATTATAAACTGCCATAACCATTAAACTACCGTCGTAGTTTTGATGGCCAACAGTGTTGGAAAGATAGTTATTATTGGAGTAATATTGATAAATAATTACATTATTACCATTAATAGTTTGATAAGAGGTATCATAAATTATTATCTGAAATTTATCCCACATCTCTCGGGGCGAAAAATAATGGACAGAATCCCATTCAATGATGAGCCGACGGTTTAACGAGTCAAAATAATACCAAACACCGCCACCGGTAGGAGGATAATAGTCATCCCAACTTATTGCTAAATGGTTTGGTATGGGTGAAGGTAAAGGAGTATTAAAATAATCATTTCTTGAAGTTGAATCCATACTTACCCAACCATTAGAACAGATAGAGATTCTAGTATAATAGTTGTTATAATATTTTATTGGTCCAAAATAATTGGGTAAATGGAGGACTACTGTCTGGTCGTCGCTTAAATTTAATCTTACTCCTTGATTCCGAATTTCTACCCATTCGTATCTTGGATATTCCGAATAGAAGGTATCAATATTTTCATAAACCCAATAAAAACCGTCGCTTACCGGATCGCAAGGACGAAGTTCACCAACTATCAAAGAGAAGGGTAAAACCTGTTGAAAATTATCACCATAAATTTTTAAAGTACAGGGAATCGGTGTTTCCGGAAGGATTCTTGGACTACAAGAAACATAAAATGGGTCAATAAGATTTAATGAACTATCATTATGGGGAATATTACCATAAGTACCAAAAGAATCAATGATTCTTAAAGTGGTATCAGCCGATTTTAATATTGCCCGAATATTATAACCGTTGCCATAACCTAAGTTTTTTAATTGAATACTTATTGCGCATTCTTCTCCTGGATCTAATCTTCGGTTATTATTTCCTTGTGGCGGTGTGTCAAGAGCATAAACAATGCCGGTTATAAATGCTGGGGTGCCAACTTTTAAATAAATTCTTGAAAGCCACACACTATCTTCGTCGTTTCGGCATTCTAAGAGAAATTTTATCAAATAACCATTGGTGCAAACATTGGCAACGCGGAAAAGATAGCCATTTTCACCGGTAAATGCTGAATCTTGTGGTCTAATGTTACCAAAGTTTTTTATACTATCAAGCACAATAATATTTGGATCGGGATTTAACAAACGCAATCTACCAATTACATTATTAACTGGTCGCTCACAATAATTTCTTACCCATAAGGGAAGATTAATTTCTTCACCAGGATTGATAATGCTGTCACCGTTTCCTCGGGGTGGAGCATCATCAATAAACCAACGATAAGCGCACACTCCAGAAATTTGGGTTAAAGCAATATCGTCGGCGAAGACCTTCGCCCAACAATGTCCTGCTCAACAACCGTTAGTTGAATCAAACAATGCTACCCTGATTTTCTTTACATCAAAAGGATTTATACCAGGTAAATTGCCTAATTCCTCAAAAAGATTTATACTATAATCATTCCAAAGCGTGTCGGTAACTTCAATTAAATGTTGGTATGGATTATTGGCAATTGAACAATGAGGGGTTTTATAAATAAACATCGTTCGACCAAGATAATTCGCTTCTTCATCTAAATATTCTAAGATAACCGAAGAAAAGGCAAAATAGGGTGCCGAAGGATTTAATTCTTTTGCCAAAAGTTTGCCACTAAAAGAAAATCTTAAATAAATATGAGGAATATTTACTGTTTGAAATAATTTTATATAATCAGCATCATATTTATAAAGATAAACTTCATTATCCGGATCTGGATGATAAAAAGGAGCAACTTTTACCGTATCATAATAACCAGTGCCGTGAAGAAGCTGCCAATAATTTAAACTATCTTCAAAATCACCGTTTAAAATGAGTTGCTGATTAAAAATAAAATTAACAATTATGAAAAAAATCATTACCAACCTCCTTTTTATTCTTTAATTGCCTTTAAAAACTCATCAATCGGTATCGCTACATAAGTAGTAATCTGTATTGTTCCCCGAGAGCCAAGTTCAGTAGATATTTTGGCAATCGTTTCGTTATCTGGTGCTTCCAAGATGTTAATGAAATCGTAATCACCAAGAATCGCATATTGAGCAATAATTTTAGCTCCCATCTCTTCCACTTCTTCGTTCACTTCTTTCAATCGTTGAGGATAATCTTTTAAAGTTTTTCTTCCTTCGTCAGTCAATTTTGTTAATAAAATATAATAAGGCATTTTTAACCTCCTTATTAAAAACTTTATATAAAATATTACAATTATTAGAAATAAAAATCAATATTTTTATTTCATTACTTCTTTTTTAGAAAAATCTCTAAAAAGGGAAAATTCTTCTAAAGGAAAAAAAGATTCTTTTTTTACAATATAATAAGCTAAAGTTCTACCAACTGCCGGGGCAAACATGAGCCCGTGGCCACACATTCCACAATTGAGATAAAAACCTTCAATTGGCGTTTCCCCCAAAATGGGATTGCCGTCAGGAGTCATTTCGTAACTTCCTGCCCATTGCCTTAAAATCCTCACATTTTCCAAAGGTGGTATAAGTCTTGCCATCCTTCTTGGCATTTCTATAAAAAATTCAAAAGAAGAATCAATCGAATGGCCAGGAATATTGGGAATGGGTGTATAGCAACCAACAATATTTCCGGTTTTATGTTTTTGGACAAAATAACAGCCATCTTCTCGGTAATCTACGATCATGCAAGGAAATAGGGGATCAATTTTTTCGGTAACAATCGCTTCGTGTCTTTCGGGTTCTACTGGTATATCTAAATTTACCAATTTTCCAATTTCTTTGGCATAAGGTCCGGCACAATTAATGATTATTGGTGAAGAGAAATATTCGTTTTTATCGGTTTTTAAACCTACTACTTTTGAATTTTTGACTTTAATTTCTACCACTTTTTGAAAATTAAAAATTTTTCCCTTTTTCTTTTTAATTTCTTTTAAATAGCTGAAAGTTAATTTAAAAGGGTTAACTTGGCCATCGGTGGGACAAAAAACTCCCCCTAAAAGTCCTTCTAAATTTAAGGAAGGCACGATTTTTTGACATTCTTCCGGAGATAAAAAACTTACCGGTAAACCAAATTCTTTTTGGATTTTCATTGTTTTTAAATAACTTTCTTTTTTTTCTTCTGAATGGGCTAAAAAAAGATAGCCACCTTGATACCATTCAATATCCCATCTCAGTTCTTTTTGATATTCGGTTAAAAGTTTAACTGATTGAAGCATTAATTGGATAGTGGGCGGATGAGCAAATTGTTGACGAACACCGCCGATACATCTGCCAGTAGAACCAGCGGTGGGGTAATCTTTTTCAATAATAGCCACTTTTAATCCTAATTCAGCTAAATAATAACCAGTTGCGGCTCCGATTACACCGGCACCGATAATTAAAGCATCAAAATTATTTTTCATTCTGAAAATAGCTAATAATCTCTTTTATTAATATTGGTTTTAAAGGTGGTCTTTTTTTGGGAACTAAATTTTGGTTATAAATTTTCAATAAGCGGATAAGAATATTAAAACAAGTCCGGCCTTGGCAATAACCCATGCCGCAACGAGTTAATTTTTTTATCTCTTCTAAAGAAAATCCTTTTTTAACCAAAGCTTCAATTTCTTTGAAAGAAACGTCTTCACAGCGACAAACAATGAGATTATCTTTTTTCACAATTTAATCATCCGAATTTTATCAAAATGTTTTTTATTAACTCTAACTTGGATAATAGCGCAACGATTAAATTTAGGATTTTCAATCACTCTTTCCACAATAACTTTAATTACCCTTTTGCCATCTTTGTCAACTCCCCAAACCACGTCACCTTTTTTAGGTCGAGGCAAAAATTCGTAAGGCAAAGAAACTAAACTTTCCTTTGCTGAATAATTATAATAGATACCAAAAATTGCTAACCCCGGACATTGGGGAATGCATAAAAGGCAACCGATGCATTTTTGATAATTAACCTTAGGTATTTCAACTAAAGAATCTTCAATAATAATGGCTTTTTGAGGACAAGCATTAACGCAAGGATTGCAAGGAATTTTTTCCGGGCATTCAATAATTACTAAAGGGCCTTTTTTCAACCTTTCTTTCGATGGTTTGTTGTTCATTTTTATTAATAATAGCAAAAATTTGTTAAATGTCAAAAATTTGAAAAATTTAATTGGTTAAATTATAATATTAAAATGGAAGTTGATTTTTTAAGTTTGATCAGAAAAAAACGAGACGGGTGGGAATTGACAAAGAAGGAGATTGAGTTTTTTATAAAAAAATTGGTAAAAAAAGAAATTCCTGATTATCAAGTAGCTGCCTTTTTGATGGCTATTTATTTTCAGGGCTTAAATTTTCAAGAGACTAAAAATTTAACCTTAGCAATGATGAATTCCGGAAAAATTTTTAAGTTTAAAGAAAAAAATGTGGTCGATAAACATTCTACTGGTGGTGTGGGTGATAAAGTATCTTTAATTTTGACCCCAATTTTGGCTGCCTGTGGTCTAAAAATTCCAATGATTGCTGGTAGGTCTTTAGGCCATACCGGCGGAACAGTTGATAAATTAACTTCCATCCCCAATTTTAAAACCACTTTATCTTACGAGGAATGCCAAAAAGCAATAAAGGAAATAGGGCTTTTTATTATTGAGCAAACCGAAGAATTGGTACCGGCTGATAAATATTTATATAGTTTGCGCGACGTTACTGCCACTATTGAATCAATTCCCCTTATTACGGCAAGCATAATGAGTAAAAAATTAGCCGAAGGAATAGATTTTTTATTAATGGATATAAAAACCGGAAACGGAGCTTTTTTGGAAAAAACTACTGATGCCAAAAAATTGGCAAATATGATGATAGCTGTTGGTAAATTAATGAAAAAGAAAATAAGTATTTTTATAACCGATATGAACCAACCTTTAGGAAAAGCGGTGGGTAACAGTTTGGAAGTTATTGAAGCAATTGAATTTTTGAAAGGAAATCAAGAAAGGGATCTTAAAAAAATTGTGTTTACTTTTGCTCAAGAATTCCTTTTAAGGACAAAAATTACTGGCAATAAAAAAACTGCTGAAAATTTAATAAATAAGATAATTAACGAAGGAAAAGCGTTAAAAAAATTTCAACAGCTGATAAAAAATCAAGGCGGTGATGAAAGAGTAATCGATGATTACAATTTATTACCGCAGGCAAAATATCAAGATATCTATCGGGCACCCAAGGAAGGTTATCTTTTTTCTTTTCAAACTAAAAAAATTGGTTGGCTTTGTAATTTTTTAGGCGGTGGCCGAACACAGTTAGGCGATCAGATTGATTATTCAGTTGGTTTTGTATTTTATAAAAAAATCGGCGATTTTGTTAAAAAAGGCGAACCTTTGTTAGCAATTCATGCCAACGATGAGAAAAAATTAAAAGTAACAAAAAGGCAATTGAAAGAAGTTATTGTGATAAAAAATAAAAAACCAAAGATACCACCTTTGATTTATTGGTATGGAAGAACTTAAAAAAATAATTGCTTATATTGAAAACCAACCAATTTTAAATAAAGGAGTAAAAATTCTTTCCCAAATTTTTAAAAATGAAGATTTTTATTTGGTTGGTGGTACTATACGGGATATTCTTTTAAATAAAGAACCAATAGATTTTGATTTTGCTGTAAAAGGTAAAGGGATAGAAGTAGCCAAAATTTTTGAAAAGGAGATAAAAGGAAAGTTTATTCTTCTATCTGCCGAAGATGATGAGGCTCGGGTAGTGGCTTACAAAACGATATTTGATTTTAAAGGTTTCAACGAAAAAAATATAATTGACGATTTAGCTGAAAGGGATTTTACTATTAATGCTATTGCTTTTTCTTTAAAAGAAAAAAAGATAATTGATCCGTTTCACGGCCTCAAGGATTTAAAAAATAAAAAAATCCGGTTAACTAACGACTCAGTGCTGGAAAAAGACCCTTTAAGAATCCTGCGAGCAATAAGATTTGCTTGTCAATTAGGATTTAAAATTGATAAGAAGATTTTTGACATTGCTAAGAATATTTCTTTAATTAATGTTGCCAAAGAAAGGATAAACTATGAACTTTTTCAAATATTAGCGGCTGATGATACTTATTCTTATATAAAAAAACTTTATCATTTGGGAATTCTGTTTCAAATATTTCCTTTGGATATTTTTAAAGAAAAAGAATTAGCGGAACATTCTTTAAAAACTTATAAGAAAGTGGAAGAAATTATTGCTAATAAAGAATTTTTTGGTCAATTTGAAAAAGAATGGAATGAGTATTTTTCTTTATCTCACAGTAAAGAGATTTTAAAATTAGCTGGTCTTTTTCACGATGTCGGCAAGCCTTTAACTAAAAAAGAAAGCAAAAATGGGGAAATCCATTTTTATGGACACGAAGCTGTTGGTGCCAAAATAGTAAAAAATTTATTAAAAAATTTACGATTTGCTAACGATGATATCCGGCGACTCACCAGACTTATATTTTCTCATATGCGTCTTCATCTTTTGGCTTCGGCACCAATTTTAACTGACCGAGCAATCAGGAGATACTTTCGTGATTTAGAAAGTGAAGCCTTTGGTTTGATGATTCTTACTTACGCGGATGGTTACGCTACCGCTGGTTATACTAAACATTTGGAAAGGGCGATTAAAAGAATGATTGAGTTAAAAAGAGAAGAAGACGAAGAAAAGAAAAAAGTGAGATTAATTAACGGTTATGACCTAATCAATTTAGGACTTAAGCCTGGACCTATTTTTAAAAAAATTCTTCAAGAAATAGAAGATTTATATTTAGAAGGAAAAGTAAAAAATCGTGAAGAAGCTTTAACTTATGTAAAAGAAAATTATTTATCTTAAAGCAATTTTAAAAAGTTCTTCTTGAGAATTTACTTTTTTCAAAAGTTCGATTGCTTTTTTAACATGGGGATCAAAGCGAAGAAGGGTTTCGTAGCGAGCTTTTAAGCCACCAATTTTTTCGGCAATTTCAATAGCCAGCTCACGTTTTATTTCTTCCTCATCTTTAGAAATATCTTCTTCGCTAAATTTAATATTTTTTTCTTTTAGATAAGGAACAAATTCATTATAAATAAATTCTTTAGTAATAGGGGGAGGAGTTTTTAGAGTTTTATGTTGCGCATAATACTTTACAGCAAATTTAAAGAAGATATTTTCTTGCCTTAATTTAGTCATGAATTTAGAAAGGGTTTGATAAGGTAAAAAGATATCAGGAGCAATTCCTCCTCCGCCATAAATTTCCCGGCCTAATTTTCCTAAAGTTTTGTAAGTTTTTTTAAATTCCTTTTCTTTTAAAGAGTCTTTTTTCACCTTTTTATGAATACATCTTCCAGCAGGTGTGTACCAGTAAGCGGTGGTTATTTTTAAAGCAGTATTTTCGTCTAAAGGACGGATATTTTGAACCGAACCTTTGCCGAAAGTAGTTTCTCCAATGATTAATGCCCTTTCGTAATCTTGCAAAGCACCGGCCACAATTTCTGTTGCTGAAGCACTTCCCCGGTCTACCAAAACAATTAAAGGATAATTCTTATATTTTGTCTCTTTTTCTACATAAAAAATTCTCTCATTTTCCGGATATCTTCCTCTTACTTTTACTACAATATTACCTTTTTCTAAAAAGGTACTCCCAATCTCTACGCCTTCTTGTAATAAACCACCGGAATTAGAACGCAAATCCAAAATTAATTTTTTAATCTTCTCTTTCCCAAAAAGGGAATCTAAAGTATTTTTTAATTCTTCTTCCGCCAAACTGGAGAAATCAGCAAGGCGAATATACCCAATATCTTCAGTTAATTTACCGGCAAAAGGAATCGCGTGAATTTTAATAATTTCTCTTGTCAAAGTAAAGTTTAACTCTTCCTCGATACCTTCTCTTTTTATTGTTACTTTTACTTTAGTTCCGGGTTCGCCTCGCAATTTTTTAACCGCTTCTTCCAAAGAAATTCCTTCGGTTGAAACATCATTAATCTTAACAATTTTATCACCAGCAATTATCCCTGCACGGTAAGCCGGGGTGCCTTCAATGGGTGAGATCACTGTAAGCTGTCCATCTTGAATACCAATTTGGATACCGATACCGCCAAATTGGGCTTCGGTTCTTATTTTTAAATCTTTAAACTCCTCTTCAGTAAGATATTGGGTATAAGGGTCTAAAGAATTTAACATCCCATCGATCGCATTTTTTATCAAATCTTCACTATTAACCTCTTCAACATACTCGCGAAGGACGATATCAAGAATTTTAGAGAATGTTTGGAGTGATTGGTAGATTGTTTGTTTTTCTGCCCAGAGTTTAGTGGTTAAATAGGCAAATAAAAAACCAAGAAGAAGAATCATTAAAATAACTATCTTTTTCTTATTTTTTTTCATATTACCCCTTTTTTAGTTAAAAACTCAATTACTTTTGTTCTAATTTCTAAATGTAAATCTTCAATATTTTTAGTACCATCAAAGACTTTTATTCTTTTTGGTGCCCGCTTGGCTAAAAAAAGATAGGTATCTCTTACTCTTTTATGAAATTCTTCGTCTTCTTTTTCCAAGCGGTCTTTTTCTTCTTTTGCTATTCTTTCGCGGCTTACGGATAAAGGAATATCAATAAGAATAGTTAAATGGGGTTTCAGTTTGTCAGTAGCGTATTTATTAATCTGACTAACCTTTTCTAATCCTAAATTTCTACCCCCACCTTGATAAGCCAGGGTAGAATCAGAAAACCGGTCACATATAACTACTTTTCCTTCTTTTAAAGCCGGAAAAATTATTTCGGCTAACAATTGACTCCGAGCAGCTAAATAGAGAAAAAGTTCGGTCTTGGAATCCATTTTAATATTATTTTCGTCTAAAAGAATTTTCCTAATTTCTTCACCGATTTTAGTTCCTCCCGGTTCCCGCACTAAAACACAAGGGATCGCTTTTGTTTTTAAATATTCATATAATAAGTTTGCCTGAGTAGATTTACCACAACCTTCAATACCTTCAAAGGATATCAAAACTCCCCGCAATTTTATTTTTTTGGTTTTAGTCCATATTTTTTTATAAACTGCTCTAATTTTTCTCGAGCAATATGATCAGGAATTTGTTTTGGCGGTGTTTTCATAAAATAACAAGAAGGTTCAATGATTGCGCCGCTTAAATTATTATCTAAAGCCAATTTAGCACATCTTATGGCATCAATAACAACGCCCGCAGAGTTGGGTGAATCCCAAACTTCCAATTTTAATTCTAAATTTAATGGTACATCGCCAAAGGTTCTTCCTTCAATGCGAATGTAAGCCCATTTCCTATCTTTTAACCAAGCAACATAATCTGAGGGTCCGATATACACATTCTCTTCACCAATCTCATAAGGTATTAAAGAAGTTACTGCTTTAGTTTTGGAAATCTTTTTTGACTGCAGACGGCTACGTTCAAGCATATTAAGAAAATCAGTATTTCCACCCACATTCAATTGGCTGGTTCTTTCTATCTTTACCCCTCGTTCAATAAAAAGATGGGTTAAAACCCGATGAACAATTGTTGCTCCTACTTGGGATTTTATATCGTCACCAATTACCGGTAATTTTGCTTCTTTAAAACGGTTTTGCCAATATCTTTCGGAAGCAATAAATACCGGAATACAATTCACAAAGGCACACTTGGCTTTTAATGTCTGTTCTACATACCATTTGGTTGCCTCTTCACTACCTACCGGTAGAAAATTTACTACTACATCAGTTCTTGTTTCTCTTAAAATCCGAACAATATCAGCCGTAGGTCCCGGTGCCTTTTCAATTATTTGAGAAAGATAGTAACCTAAACCATCGTGGGTCATCCCCCGGACGACTTTTACCCCCAATTTAGGAACTTCACAAAATTTATAGGTATTATTAGGATAAGTGAAAATTGCCTGGGCTAAATCTTTGCCAACTTTTCTTTTATCAATATCAATACCGACGGTAAATTCAATATCAGAAATGTGGTAACCACCAAGATTCACATGCATTATTCCCGGAATAAAATCCCCTTCTTTGGCATTACGATAATAGTATACTCCTTGAACTAAACTGGAGGCACAATTACCAATTCCAATAATAGCTACTCTAATTTTGGGCATAATTTATCCTCCTTCTTTAATATTTGCTAAAAAAGGATTGATTTTTTTAATTTTATAAAAATAATCACATTCTCCATGACCAGGATAAACTATCTGGTCATCTTTTATTATTTTGCTCAATTTTTTTAAAGATTGAAAAATCTTTTCTTCATCACCGCCCGGGAAATCGGTTCGACCAATAGAATCAAAAAAAAGGGTATCACCGGTAAAGACAAAACCATCGCCATACAAAGAAATACTGCCTTCAGTATGTCCAGGGGTATGGAAAACCTTTAATTCTAAATTACCAATTTTTATAAGATCGCCCTCTTTTAAAAGCCAGTCAGCCTTTTTGGAGATGTAACAATAACCCAAAAGTAAGGATAAATTCTTTTCGGGGGAACTCAGTAACTCATTATCTAATTGGTGGATTAATAATTGACAGTTAAACTCTTTTATTAAATCATTATTACTACTAATATGATCAATATGTCCATGGGTATTGATAATATACTTTACTTTTCCTTTTAATTTTTTGCATTCTCCAATAATTCTTTCACTTTCAAAGGCCGGATCAATTACCGCTATTTCGTCATCTGATTTCACAATATAAGTATTAGTGAACACTTCCCCCACGACCAGCTTAATAATTTTGCTCATCTTATTACCCGTTCACCAATAATTACAATTCCCTCTTTTTTTAACAATTCTTTTTTCTTTTTCTTTCCCAAAGAATAGCCACCAAGTTTACCATCGCTTCTTATTACTCGATGACAAGGAATAATTATCGGCCACGGATTTCTTTTTAATGCTTGACCCACTGCTCGTGCTAGATTTTTGTTTCCCAATTTTAGGGCGATCTCTTTATAAGTCATAACTTTCCCTTTAGGAATTTTTTTCACAATTGCCAATACTTTTTTGGTAAATTCTGTCATTTTTGAAAATTAAATTCTTTAAATTTTACTTAACATTCTTAAAAAAGTCAATAAATATTATATTTTTGTTGAAAATTTTATTTATCTTTTTAAAATATCTTAGATGACCGAATCCTTTTCCCATTTTGCTGAGTTTTATGATGAATTTATGGTAAAATTGGTTGATTATCCAGCGTGGGTAGAATATGTAATTAGTATCTGGGATTTTTTTAATATTAAACCGCAGATTGTTTTGGATTTAGCTTGCGGAACCGGCATTCCTTCAATTATTCTTTTAAAAAAAGGTTATCAAGTAATCGGTGTTGACAAAAGTTCAGAGATGCTAAAAATTTTTAGAAAGAAAATTGCTGAGAATGAAATTTTGAAAAGCAAGCTTTTGCTTATTGAAAGTGATATTACCAATTTTACTTTAGATATTCTTGTCGATGCCTGTGTTTCTTTTTATGATAGCATTAATTATTTGCTGACAGAAGAAGATTTAGAAAAATGTTTTTCTTTAGTCTATAAATTTTTGAAAAAAGGCGGAATTTTTACTTTTGATATGAATACTATTTTTGTTTTAGAAAAATTTTGGGGAAATAACACCTTTGTTCGGGAAAGTGAAAGTTTAAAAACTATCTGGGAAAATCGTTTTGATAAAAAATTAAACATCTCTACCCTTTATCTTAAATGTTATCCGAAAAATAATCAAGAATCTTTTTTAGAAGTTCATAAAGAAAGAGGATACGAATACAAAACAATAATTAAAATTTTAAAAAAAACCGGCTTTCAAAAAATAAAGCTTTTTCAACATCTTACTTTTTTACCTGCCAGAAAAAATTCTTTAAGGATAATGGTGGTGGCTTTAAAGTAAAATTTTTTTAAGTTCTTTTAAGGCTTTTTTTAATTTCTTTTGGTTTTCTTTTTTGTTTAACCATACATTGGCACCCGAAGGATGGGGAAGAGGAATTATTAAATAATCTTTTTGGTTAAAAACTTTACCAATTATTTCGGTAATTCTTTTTTCGGGAAGAAGAGCTTTGATTGCCAAACTACCTATGGGGATAATTATCTTTGGTTTTAAAATATTTATCTCTTTGTAAAGATAGGGTAAACAATTTTTAAGCTCTTTAGCGGTGGGCATCCGGTTACTCCCTAAATAACATTTTACTACCTGGGTGATATAAAAATTTTTTCTTATTGTTTCTTCTTTTAAACCGATTTCCGAAAACCAAGAAAAAAGTTTTTTTCCTGCTGGTCCGACAAAAGGCAATCCTAATTCGTTTTCTTTTTTTCCCGGCGATTGGCCAATGATTAAAACTTTAGAATTTTTAACTGGTGAAAAAATAGGTTTAAAATCTTTAAGGTGAGAACATTTTTGACAGTTTTTGATTTTATTAAAGAAAATTATTTTCCATTGGCTTCACATTTTTTAAGAAGTTTTTGAAATTTTTCATCAACATATCTTTGAAATTCTTCTAAGAGGTGTTTATTTTTTTCTTCAAAAAGATGGGCAAAGCGACTTTGAAGTTTTAACCATTCAGTTATTGGTTTAACTTCCGACGGTTTATAAGTTAAACGGTAGACACCATTTTCGTATTCATAAAGAGGCCAAAAATTAGTTTCCACCGCCAAACGGGAGACTTCGATAGTTAAAGAAGGTGGGTGTCCCCAGCCAAGAGGACAAGGAACAAGAATATTAATAAAAGTAGGACCTTCGTAAGATTGGGCTTTCTCTACCTTTTTAACCAAATCAGAAAAAAAGGCAACGGTTGTTTGCGCTGCATAAGGAACTTCATGGGCAATAACAATTTCCATAATGTCTTTTCGAGGTTGTAATTTCCCTGGTAATTTTTCTCCTTTAGGTGATGTAGTGGTGTGAGCAAATTGGGGAGTAGCGGAAGAACGTTGAATACCGGTATTCATATAAGCTTCGTTATCAGTACAGATATATAAAAAGCTGTGTCTTCTTTCAATTGCTCCCGATAATGCTTGGAAACCGATATCATAAGTACCACCGTCTCCACCAAAGGCGATAAAATATATTTTCTTATCTATTTTGCCTTTTCTTTTTAAAACCCGATAAGCTGCCTCCATTCCCGAAATCGTGGCCGCGGCATTTTCAAAAGCTGAGTGAAACATCGGTACTTGCCAAGCAGTATGAGGAAAGATTGTTGAAACAATTTCTAAACAACCGGTGGGCATAGCACAAGCAACTGGTTTTTTTGAAGCTAATAATACTTGCCTCACCGCCAAAACTTCACCGCAACCAGCACAAGCCCGATGACCAGAACTGAATAATTCTGGTTCTTTTAATAACTCTTTTATACTTTTCATATTTACCTCACATTAATATATCTAAATTTTTCAATCTTTTTCCTCCTTTTATTTTTTAGGGAAATAAGCTCTAAAAAGACTTCTTCAATTTCTTCCGGTGTGATTTCCCGGCCTCCTAATCCATAAACATAAGAAATAACAATCGGTCTTTTGGTTTCATCATAAAGCACCGAGCGGACTTCGTTAAACAAAGGACCCCCAAAAGCACTCAAACCCTCCATTCTTTCTAAAATTCCTAAAATTTTGATATTCTTTAAAGCCCTTTGAAGATATTTTACGGCAATTGGTCGAAAGATGCGCAATTTAAACAAACCCACTTTATGACCCTTTTTTCTTAAATTATCCACGGCTACCTTGGCTGTACCGGCAGTTGAACCCATACAAAGAATTCCTACTTCGGCATCAGCAGTTTGATATTCTTCAAGGATGGATAATTGGCGAGCAAATCTTTTTTCATATTCTTTAAATACTTTTTCAATTACTGCCAAGGCTTGATACATCCCTTCCGCTTGGGCTCTTTTGTGCTCAAAGAAGGAATCCGGTAGACAAGCTGGTCCTAAAGTGATAGGATTATCAACATCTAAAAGATTATAATTGGGCTTATATTCACCAACGAAACTTCTCACTTCTTCATCGGAAAGGACATCAATCTTTTGAAGACAATGGGAGATAATAAAGCCGTCAATAGTTACCATTACCGGTAAAAAAATTGATTCGGCAATTTTTACTGCACAAATTAAAGAATCATAAGCTTCTTGAGCATCTTCACAAAAGATTTGGATCCAGCCGGAATCACGGGAGGCTAAAGAGTCCGTATGGTCACAATGAATATTTAAAGGTGAAGAAAGGGAACGGTTTACCACGCAGAGAACAATTGGTAACCTTAAACCGGAAGCAATAAAAAGCATTTCGTGCATTAATGCTAAACCTTGAGAAGAAGTGGCGGTCATCGCTCGGGCGCCAGAAGCGGCAGCGGCAATACAGGCACTCATCGCCGAATGCTCACTTTCTACCGCAACAAATTCGGTATCCACCAAACCATCAGCTACATAAGATGAAAAAATTTGGACAATTTCGGTTGAAGGGGTTATCGGATAAGCCGCCACCACATCAGGATTTATCTGTTTCATTGCAAAGGCTAAGGCTTCGTTTCCAGTTTTGGCTAAAATCATTTTTCCTCCTTTATCATAACAATTGCTTGAACTTTCTTGGGACATTCCTGGGCACAAATACCGCAACCTTTACAGTAATCATAATCAATGCCGACGACCTTATCGTTTTCAATTTTTATTGCTGAATCTGGGCAGAACATCCAACAACGATAACAATTGATACATTTTTCTTTATAAAAAACTGGTCGCATACTTCGCCACGCGCCAGTTTTATTTTCTTTTATTCTTTTTAAATCTTTTACTAAAGCCCCGCATTGAAGCTCTTGCCAGCTTACTATTGCACATTCTTTTTTATTTTCTTTGTCAGTCATTTTTAACCTCCCTATAGGCTCTTTTAATTGCTTCTAAATTTTTTTCAATGAGCGCTTCTTTTCCTCGAAATTTTTCTTCTAATCTTTTTTTAACCGAATTAAGAAAATTATCAAAATCAAAAAGGCCTAAAACCTTAACCAAAGCACCGAGCATGGGTGTGTTAGGTAAATCGCGACCTAAACATTCCAGAGAAATCTTAGAAGCATCAACGGTATAAATCTTTATTTTACTTTCTTTCAAATTTAGTTTTTCTCTAATCTTTTCTGGTGATTCAGAAGTATTTAGCAAAATTATTCCGTCATCTTTTATTCCCGCTAAAATATCCTCACAAGCATCAAGCAGTGAGGTGTCTAAGATAACCAAGACATCAGGATTTTTTATTCCGGAATGGATTTTAATTTCCGAAGAAGAAAGCCGATTATAAGCAGTTACCGGCGCCCCCATTCTTTCTGGTCCGTATTCGGGAAAAGCCTGGATATATTTACCCGTTTCTAAGCAGGCTTCACCAAAAAGTAAAGCTGCAGTTTTTGCTCCTTGGCCACCCCGACCATGCCATCTTATTTCCAAAATTTCTTTTTCCATTTTAACTCCTTTTAAACAAAAATTATAAATAATTTCTAAAAATTTTCAATTAATAATTTTGATAGGCCAACTGACCACAACCAGCAAGGATTTCTTTTCCGCGACTTTTTCTTAAAGTGACGGTGTAGTTAGCCGCCGTTAATATTTCCATAAATTTTTCTATTCTTTTTGGTGGCGGTGGTTGGAAAGCTACTTCGGGGAAAGGGTTAAAAGGGATAAGGTTGATTTTACAAGGAATTTTTTTTAACATTTTTTTTAATCGCTGGGCATCTTCTTCGCTATCATTCAAATCTTTTATTAAAACATATTCAAAAGTTATTCTTTCTCTCTTTTTCTGCCAATAATACTCACAGGCTTTTAAAATCTCACTTATTGGGTATTTTTTATTTATCGGCATTAAATATTCTCTAATTTCTTCGGTGGTAGCATTTAGAGAAATCGCCAATTTTATTTTTTTCTTTATCTCGGCTAAACGGTAAATTTCCTCGACAATGCCTGCGGTAGAAATGGTAATTTTTCGGGCGCTGATATTAAAACCAATTGGCGAGTTGATAATCTGAATGGCTTTTAACACCTCATCCAAATTTAATAATGGCTCACCAATTCCCATAAAAACCACGTTTGTTGGTTTAATATTTAAATATTTTTCAATACTTAAAATCTGATCGCAAATTTCATAAAAAAAGAGATTTCTTTTGAAAGGAATTTTCCCACTATTACAAAAGATACATTTCAGAGGACAGCCAACCTGCGTGGAAACACAAATAGTTCGGCGTTTTTCCTCGGGGATATAAACTGCTTCAACCTTATTTTCATCTTTCAAGCTAAAAAGAAATTTGGTTGTTTCGTCACTTGCCTTTTTTGTTGCTAATAATTTTAATTCTTCAATAACAAAATGATTTTTTAGATATTCCCGCTTTATTTTGGAAAGGTTGGTCATTAAAGAAAAGTCAGTTATCTTTTTTTGCCAAAGCCATTGAAAAATTTGGTAAGCATTATATTCTTGCCAACCAATACTTTTTACCAATGTTTTTAATTCTTTAATAGTAAAAGATTTTATATTCTCCATTATCTAATCCTGGTTAATAAAATTTAATATCAAACCAATTGTTATCAAATTACCAATTAGAGAACTACCACCATAAGAGATAAAAGGTAGGGTCAAACCGGTTACCGGCAAAATACCCGAAACCATTCCTAAATTTACAAAAATGTGATAAAGAAAAATTCCTCCGAAACCGGCAAGGGCTAATTGGGTTTTCAAATCATTACTTCTGGTTGCGCATTGATAAATTTGATAAAGAAATAAGAAATATAAGAAAATCAAAATAATAAATCCAATAAAACCAAATTTTTCTGAATAGGTAGTAAAAATAAAATCGGTATGGGGATTAGGGATAAAATCTAATTTACTTAATGGTGGATGGGAAAAACTTTTGCCCCAGAGCCGGCCGCTACCAATAGCAATCTGCGCTTGGATACTACTCCAACTAATACCTTTTGGATCAAGATAGGGAGCTAAAAAAGCAATAATTCTTTGTTTTTGATAATCTTTTAAACTCTGCCAAATTATCGGGTTTAAAAGTCCAAAAAAACTATTGACCGCTAATACCCCAAAGCCATAAAAAATAGTATTTTTCCTAAAAGCGATTAAAATTAAAAAAAGAAAATAAATAATCCAGGTAAACAAAGAAAAGCCAAAGATAAAAGAAAAAAGTGGTGAATAAAGGATAAATATTTGAGAAAAAGAAAGCCCACGGAAATATAAAAGAATCGCTAAAATAAAAAGGAAAATAAAAGCCGAACCCAAATCAGGTTCTAAAAGAATTAAAAAAGTAGGAATCAAAGTTAAAAGAACGGGCAAAAAAAGATTTTTAATATGAAAATCAAACTTCTTTAAATTGGCTAAAAAATAGGCTAAAAAAATAACATAAGTAATTTTAGCAAATTCTGACGGTTGAAAACTAAAAAAATAAAGATTTATCCATCTTTTAGCACTATTTTTAGAGACCAACAATACGAGAATTAGAGAAATAACTGAAAGGAGATACCAGTAAAAACTTAAGTCAAAAATTATCTTGGGATTTATTCGGCTCACCATTATTAAAAGTCCAATTCCTAAAAGAAAAAATAAAACCTGACGGAAAAGAAAATTTTTACCGCCAGCAAGATAGATTACCCAAAAGCCAATTGAAATTAAAATAATTGCAATTATTAAAAGTCCTTTACCTTTCGGCAACATTTTTAGAGAAATAACGGGCAAAGATTTCTTTGGCTAAAGGAGCAGCGTAAGCACCACCGCTACCGACATTTTCTAAAAGGATTACCAAGAGCAAAGATTTATCAGGATCTTCCGCATAACCGCAAAACCAGGCATGGTCCAGACCAAAAGGATTTTGAGCGGTTCCGGTTTTGCCGTAAATTTTTAAATTTGGTAATCTTGCGGAAATACCAGTTCCTTTTTCTACTACGAAAAACAAACCTTCTTTTATAATCTCTAAGGTTTCTTTTGAAAAAGGTAATTTAACTGCTTTAGGTAAATATTGATAAACCGTTTCTCCTTTACTATTGATGACCATTTGAAGAATATTCTTATTAATTAAAGAATCAATAAAATCTTTATGAAAAGATTTCACATTTTTTATCGAATCAAGAAGGTGCGGGCGGGGAAGGAAACCCTCATTAAAAAGGGCACAATAAAGTTGTCCTAATTTAATAGGAGTTAAGAGCAATTCACCTTGACCAATGGCCAAATTAGCTACGCGTCCTAATGGAGCAGTTTGGTAACGGGGCATTTTGCTATTTGTTTCTTCTAAAAGGTCAATTTCGGTCTTCTTTTCCCAATCTAAATCCTTCATTAGTTTTAAAATCTCTTTTAAACCTATTTTTATTCCTAATTGATAAAAATAAATATTGCAAGAATAAGCCAAAGCATCAATAAGATTCAATCTTCCGTGGATTGACCAGCATTTAAAAATCCGGTTGCCAATTGGATAACGACCGTAACAGGGGAAAAAATAAGAATTTTTATTAATTATCCCTTTATTTAGTGCCCATAATGCCACAAAAGGTTTAAAAGTAGAACCCGGTGGATAAAGCCCAGAGACAATTCGGGGAAAAAAGGGTTTCTTTTTATCTTTTATCAATTTTTGCCATTCATTATAATCTAAACTGAAAAAAATGTTAGGGTCAAAATTTGGTTTTCCGTGAAAGATAATCACCCTGCCGGTTTTTGGTTCAATACCTAAAACAAGTCCCGAAGAATAATTTTTCAATAGGCTTTCGCAGAAAATATTCATTTCCATATTCAAAGAAAGATAGATATCAGCACCGGCAATTGGGGGAATTTCTTTCGCTTCGCTAAAAGGCTGAATTTCTCTTCCTCGGGCATCAACTTCAATTAAAGCGCGGCCAGCTTTTCCCCTTAATAACTTTTCGTAATAGCTTTCAATTCCTTGACGACCGATTAAATCTCCTAAGTTATAAAAAGTATCATTTTTCAACTCTTGTTTGGAAATTTCATTTAAATAACCAATCGCTTGGGAGGCAACATTTTTAAAGGGATAATATCTTTTTGGGTCAAGCTCAATTCTAATACCTTGCTTAAAAATCAGATTTTCCTCTAATTTTATCACTTCTTCTTTTGACAGATTTCTTTTTATTAAAATTGGATAAGGATAATTTTTTTCCTCTCTTATTTTTTCCCTTAAATTATTGATATCAATTTTTAAGATTTTTGGTAGATACTGGAAAAGAAAAGTAGTATCAACTTCTTGGGTTAAAACTGCCAAATTATAAGCAGTTTTTGTGTCAGCAATAATTCTTCCTTCTTCATCATAAATTTTTCCTCTCGGTGCCCTTAAAATTACCTTTCTTATTCTCTGATTGTAAGCCAATCTTTCGTATCTTTCACCTTTAACAATCTGCAAATAAAAAACCCTTACAAAGATAACAAAAAAAAGTGCCGCAATAAAGAAAGTAATATTTTTAAATTTTCTTTTCATATTTTACTTTATCTTTAAGCAAAAAGAAGGTTACCAAAGTGAAAAGAAAACTTACCAAAAAGAAACTTTTATTAATCAATGAGAAAAGAATGATAATTAAAAGTAAAGAGAAAAAATAGTTATAAGTTGTTGGTAAAAGATAATGGCGAAAATAGGGAATAAGAAAACCAAAGGCAGCAAAAAGCAAAGTGTTAAGGCCAAAAATGGGGATATTATTTAAATCAAAAAGGAAACCTAAGAAAAAGCCCAAAAGGGTAGAGAAAAACAAGGGTAAAGAAAAGGCGTTGACAATAAAAAGAATAATACTCATTTTTGGGAAAAATTTTGGGAAAAGGCTTTCTAAAAGAAAAAAGAGATAGATAAGAAAAACAAGCAAAACTCTTCTCATCGGATAAATTTAATTTCCGGTAGTTTTAACTCTAATTGTCTTAAAAGTATTTCCAACTCATCTTTTTTAATCTTTTGTTCTTTTCTTATTAACACAAGGACATCATCAATTTTCAATAAATTTACTATTGGTTCAATTATCACCCTAAAATTACCTTCTTTTTTTCTTTCAATCTTCTTAACCACACCAATCTTTAATCCTTCAGGAAAAATTCCGCCCAATTCAGTTGAAACAATTGTATCGTTTTCTTCAACTTGGCAATCTTCATCAAGATAATCTAAAAAAAGAACATCATTTTTACAACTTAAGGCCGCTAAATAATTATTTTTTTGAATCTTTGCCGAGATTTTTGAGTAAGGAGAATAAAATGTTTCCACCACACTCATTTTTTCACCAACCGCAATTATCTTACCAACAATTCCTTTTTCGGTAATTACTGGTAGGTTAACGGTTATTGAATCGTTTAAACCCTTATCAATCACCAAATACCTTTTTAAAGAATTATCCCGGCTGATAATATTCGCTCTTTTGATTACATAAAAATTCTCTAATATATTTAATGGGCGATAAGAAATATTTAAACTTTTTTTTAATTCGGCTAAGAGAAGATTTTGTTGGGTAAGGAGCTCATAAAAATAATTTCTTTCTTTTCGGTAATTTTTTAGGGATAATAAAAATTCTTTACTTAAAACCAAAGGTCTTAAAAAAATCTCAGTTGGTAAGATAATAAATTTTAATTTAAAGTTTTGGGGAAGAAAAAAAATAATTAGGGAAAGAAAAATTAATAGCAGGGCAAAATATTTTTCATTTACCTTCTTTTTGGTTACCAACAAATTTATTAGGAAAAATCAGTTTTTAGTAGTAGTTTTGAGTTTTTCTTTATATCTTCCAAAATTTTGCCAGCTCCTAAGACCACACAATCAATTGGATTTTCGGCAACATGAACTTTCAGATTAGTTTCTTCTGCAATTAATTTATCAAGTCCTTTTAATAAAGAACCACCGCCGGTCATATAAATACCGTGGTCAACAATATCAGCGGCCAATTCCGGTGGTGTTCTTTCTAAGGCTTTCTTAACGGCGGCAACAATAACGGCAACCGGTTCTTGTAAAGCTTCCCGAATTTTTGAAGAAGAAAGTTTAATTGTCTTAGGAATTCCGGAAACCAAATCCCTACCTTTTACTTCCATTTCTTCTTCAACTCCAGTAGGATAAGCACTGCCAATTTGGATTTTAATCATTTCGGCTGTTTGTTCACCAATTACCAGATTATAATTTTTCTTAATATAATTAATAATCGCCTCATCCATTTCATCACCAGCAACCCTAATAGAATTACAAGTAACCACACCGGAAAGGGCAACCACCGCGATTTCGGTTGTTCCGCCACCAATATCAATAATCATATTACCAGTAGGCGCATCAACCGGCAGACCCACACCCACTGCTGCTGCAATGGGTTCGGATACTAAATAGACTTCTCGGGCACCACAGGCTTCAGCAGAATCCCTTACTGCTCGTTTTTCTACTTCAGTAACACCGGAAGGCACACAGATAATTACCCGGGGTCTAACAAACAACTTCTTTTTTTGGACCTTCTCAATAAAGGTTTTTAACATTATTTCTACCAAGGTAAAATCAGCAATCACGCCATCCTTCATTGGTCTTATTGCCTTCAAACCTTCTGGTGTTCGTCCCAGCATCTTCTTTGCTTCTAAACCAACCGCAATTGGTGTATGATTTTTTTCATCCACCGTAACAATTGAAGGCTCCCGAAGCATTATTCCTTTTCCTTTCACATAGATAAGGGTTGTTGAGGTGCCTAAATCAATGGCGATTTCATTACTGAATCTTTCTCTTATGGAAGCGAAAAATCCAAACACAAAAAATTATACAATTTAAAAAATAAAAGTCAATTTATTAAAAAGTAGCTACCCTTTTTAAGATTTTT
>CAZDHW010000021.1:0-25331 GCA_964505415.1 uncultured bacterium
GCCAAAAGGCCAATTACTAACAAATCGACAATTTAAAGAATCTTGAAAGATTAAACCAAAAATTAATAAAAAATGAATCATGATAACCTCCTTATTACTTGCAAAAATATAATTTGACTTTTTTAAAAAGTCAATAATTTAATTTGATTGATTTTAATTTATATTTTATTAAAATTTCCTTTATGAAAAACCTTTTGCCACTTTTTTCTCCAAAGACAGTGGCGGTAATTGGTGCTTCAACAAAAAAAGGAAGTATTGGTAATATTGTTTTTTCTAATATTTTGCTTTCTGGTTACACCGGTGTTGTTTATCCTGTTAATCCTAATGCGAAAAGTGTTTTAGGAGTAAAATCCTTTCCTTCAGTTTTAGATATTCCTGATGAGATTGATTTGGCAGTGATTATTGTTCCGGCGGCGATTGTGAAGAATGTAGTCAAAGATTGCGGGAAAAAAGGGGTAAAGAGTGTTATTATCATTTCTGCTGGTTTTAAAGAAATTGGTGAAAAAGGTGCTTTATTAGAAGAAGAGGTTAAAAAAGTTGCTAAAGAGTATAATATTCCTTTGTTAGGACCAAATTGCTTTGGTATTATCAATGCTTCGCCGAAAGTAAGATTAAATACCACTTTTGGTCGAGTAATGCCTGATTTTGGTAATATTGCTTTTATCACCCAAAGTGGCGCGGTTGGCGCTACTGCCTTAGAATTAGCAACCGCTTATAAAGTTGGCTTTTCTATTTTTGTTTCTTTTGGTAATAAAGCGGATATCAATGAAAACGATTTACTTTTATATTTAAAGGAAGATGAAGATACTAAGGTAATTTTGTTATATTTAGAGGATTTAACTTCTCCCCAAGAGTTTTTAAAAATAACCCGGGAGATTACTACTGATTATAAAAAGCCCATTTTGGCAATAAAGGCTGGTAGAACTGAAGCGGGTCAAAAAGCCGCTTCTTCCCACACGGGTGCTCTCGCTGGTAGCGATGAGATTTATAATGCCTTTTTAGAACAATGTGGTATTTTAAGGGTAGAAAAGATAGAAGATTTATTTAATTATGCGAAAGCCTTTGCTTCTTTCCCATTACCAAAAGGAAGAAGAGTAGGTATTATTACCAATGCCGGTGGAATTGGCGTGATGGCTGCGGATGCAGCAGCTTTAAAAGGTTTAGAAGTTCCTAAATTTAGTAAAGAGACCGAAGAAAAACTTAGAAAATTTTTACCCCCCAACGCAAATATTAATAATCCCTTAGATGTGATTGGTGATGCTGATGAAGAACGATATATTAATTCTTTAAAAGCCCTTTTGGAAGATGAAAATGTTGATGCGGTGATTGCCAATTGGACACCAAGTATTATGGCAGAGACAAGAAATATTGCTAAAAGAATAAGTGAGATTGCTTTACATTATCAAAAACCAATTTTTGCTTCCCTTTTAACTCTTTCAAACCCCCAAGAGATTATTGAGATTCTTTGGGAAAGTAAAATTCCCTATTATTCTTTTCCGGAAGAAGGAGTTTCTGCCTTAGCCTTGATGGTAAAATTTAAAGAATGGACCGAAAGACCCTTAACCGAAATAAGGAAATTTGATGATGTTGAAAGAGAGAAAGTAAAAGAGATAATTGCTAAATATAAAGGTAAAAAATTTCTTTTAGAGCCTGATGGGTATGAAATTCTTAAAAGTTATAATATTCCGGTTATGCCTTATAGAGTGGTTAATTCGCAAGAAGAATGTTTAGCGGCTGCCGAAAAACTTACCTATCCAGTGGTTTTGAAAGTTATCTCTTTTGATGTTCTTCACAAAACCGAAGTGGGCGGTGTTTTTACCGATATTGAAAATGAAGAAGAATTAAAAGAGAAATATCAAATTTTAATAACTAATATGAAAAAAAGAAATTATCAGATAGAAGGAATTCTTTGCCAGAAAATGGCCGAAAGGGGTGTGGAAACAATTATTGGGGCAAAAAAGGATAAGGTGTTTGGGCAGGTTATAATGTTTGGTCTCGGCGGTATTTATGTGGAAGTATTTAAAGATGTGGCTTTTCGGGTATGTCCCATAAGAGAACTTTCGGCTTATCATATGATTCAAGAAACAAAGGGTTATCAGATTTTGAATGGAATAAGAAAGGGAAAGAAGTATTCGATTGATAAGATTGCTGAAGTTTTGATGCGCCTTTCCCAATTGGTATGTGAGTTTGATAATTTTTCGGAAGTAGATATTAACCCTTTTATTGTTTATGAAGAAAATAAAGGGGGTTATGCCTGTGATGCCCGATTTATCTTATATTAAAGATTATTTTGATTTAAGAATTGAAGAAAGTGAAACTACTCTTCTTCAATTTCGGGGAAAAGAGTTAGAAACACTTCAACGGAATTTTGAGCGTGGCGGTTTTTTGAGAATTTTCAAAAATGGCAATTGGCTTTCAACTTCCTTTAACGATGTGGAGAAATATTTAAATAAGGAATCGGTAGATAAGTTGATAAAAGATGGTGAAAGATTAAAAGCAAAAGAAGGAAAATTAATTTTTCTTTCCCCAAAAGTTGATAAGAAGGCTTATTCCCTTATTGAGGAAAATGAATTGCTTGCCTATAAATTTGACCTTTTAAGAAAGTATAATAATATTTTGCTTTCATCGGAAAAAATTATTACTACCAATGCGATTTATAACGACCGTTTAGTGAAAAAAATTTTTTATTCTTCCGAAGGACGGGAATTAGAATATACCCTTTTTTATTATTCCCTTTATTTAGTTGCGATTAGCAAAGAAGGCAATATCATTTGCGATTACGGAATTTCTTTTAGCGGCTCTAAAATTTTGGAAGGTAAAGTTTCGCTTAAAGAAATTTTGAAAAATTTGGAAAATAAAGAACAGGATGTGGAAGCAGCGGTGAAGATTGCCGTGGATTTGCTTAAAGCTGAATCAGTGGTTGGCGGTATTTACGATGTCCTTATTGACCAAAGATTAGCGGGTGTTTTTGCTCACGAAGCCTTTGGTCACCTTTCCGAGGCTGACCATATTTACGGAAACGAAAAATTAAAACAGTTAATGGCAATCGGTCAAAAATACGGGATTGAAGAATTATCAATAGTTGATGACCCAACATTAAAAGATTTAAGAGGAAGTTATTTATATGATGATGAAGGAGTAGAAGGGAAAAAGACCTATCTTTTAAAAGAAGGAAAGATTTCTGGTCATCTCCATTCTAAAGAAACTGCTGCCAAAATGAATGAAGAGGTAAGTGGTAATGCTCGGAGTATCTCTTATCGCTATCCACCAATTGTGAGGATGTCAAACACTTATATCGAACCAAGGGATAAAAGTTTTGAAGAATTACTTTCTCTTTTAAATAACGGGTTATATGTTTGTGGTGCCCGGGGCGGACAAACCGAGTTAGAGAATTTTTCTTTTGCTTCTCAATATGCTTATGAAGTAAAAAATGGTAAGATTGGAAAAATGGTAAAAGATGTTACTATCTGCGGAAATGTTTTTGAAACTTTGAAAAATATAAAAGCAATTGGTAACGATTTAAAATTTTTTGGTGGCAGTTGTGGTAAAAGTGCTCAATATCCTTTACCGGTTAGTGATGGTGGACCCCACATTTTAATAAAAAATGTGATCATTGGAGGTCGATAATGGTGTGGGAAGATTTAAAAGAACTTTTAAAAAATAAGGGTGTGGCTTATGATATTTTTTATGAAGAGGCAATAAAAGAAATTTTTCAATTTCGGGCAGATGAACCTTATTCTTGCGAAAAAAAAGAAAGAAGGGGTGTTGGTTTGCGGGTAATTAAAGATGGTCGGATTGGTTTTTCAGCAACTTCTGATTTTAATAAATTAAGACAATTGGTGGATACGGCAATTACTCTTTCTTTTTACGGTGAAAAAGTTCCCTTAAAATTACCGAACGAAAAAGATTTACCGGAAGTAAAAACTATTGCTAATAAAACCAGTTTAATAAAAAGCGAAAAACTTTTTTCCTTAGGTGAAGAATTAATTGCTTTGATTAAAGAGAAAGAACCCGAGATAAAGATCGATCTTTCAATTGAAAAGGAAAATTATTATGGTCGACTTTTAAACAGCGAAGGTTTTGATGCCTTTTATGAAAAGTTAACCTTAGAATTAAGTTTTGAAGGGCTTTTAGTTTTAGAAGAGGGTTTAGTTTGGCTTTACGATTTTTACAATCTTTCGGAAAATCCAGAGTTAGATTTAAAGAAGGTTGCCGAAGATTTTTCATTATTAGCCAAACTGGCCAAAAAGAAAGCAAAGATTACTACTGGTGAATATTCGGTTATTTTATTGCCCTTACCCGCTGCCCATTTCTTTTCTTTACTTTTTGTTGGTGCTAACGGTAAACAATTAGAAAAGAAGGCAACACCATTAATTAACAAAGAGGGGCAAAAAATTGCTCCGGATTTTTTAAATGTGATTGATGATGGTACCTATCCTTTTGGTTTTAATACCTCACCTTTTGATGGTGATGGAATAAAAAGACAAAAGACGAAAGTAATTGAAAACGGTGTTTTTTGTAATTTTCTTTTTGATTTGACCACAGCGGAAAAATTAGGAAGGAGGTCAACGGGTAATGGAGAAAGAAGTTATGAAAGTTTACCCCGGGTTCAAGCGACTAATATCTGTGTATTGCCGGCTTCTGATTATTCTTTACTTAAAATGATAAAAAGTGTTAAAGAAGGTATTTTAATATTTAGTATGTTAGGCGCCGGACAGTCAAATGTTTTCGCTGGTGAGTTTAACTGGGTTATAAATTTGGGATTCAAAATTGAAAACGGTGAAATTATTGGTAAAATAAAGGATTGTATGTTTGCCGGTAACTTTTACGAATATCTGAATAAAATTCTTCTTGTGGGTGGTGAGGTTAAAGATTTGGGAAATTATTTTCTTCCGCCAATTCTTTTAGAAAAATGTAAAATTGTTGCCAAAAATTAGATTTTGACATTAAAGTATTTTTAATTATAATTTTCCTATGAGAAAAATATTTTTAATATTTTTTCTTTCATTATCTTTTTCATTAATTGCCCAAACAAAACCTTTTGATGTTCTTATCCGTTCAGGAAAGATTTACCTTCAAAATCGTCAGTACGAGAAGGCAAAAGAAATGTTTAGTCAAGCAGTTGCCCAAAGACCTAATGACCCCGATGCCAATTTTTATTTAGCAATAACTTTAATTTCTTTGGGTGATTATCTCCAAGCGGCTTCTTATTTATTAATACCCATAGCTGATGAGGAGTATCTAAAGAAGATTCAAAAAGACGAAAATTATAAACTAACTTGTTGGTCTTCTTTAATGGAGGCGGCTCAAAGTTATTTAAGCAAGAACCTTTCGGATTCCGCTTTAATTTATGGTCGGGCTGCTTTGGCTTTGGATCCGGAAAGACCTTTCAATTATACCTTGCTTTCTCAAATTTATGCCAATTTAAAAATGTATGATTCCCTTTATTCCCTTGCGCAAAATATGATAAGTAAAGATAGCCTTTCACCGCAAGGTTATTCTTTATTAGGCAGTTACTATTTGGCAAAAGAAGATTATGATAATGCTTTAACAGCTTTTGAAAAATCCATCAAAAATTACGAGAAGAGAATTTTTGAAGAAAAAAATAAATTAGCTGAAATTTTAAAGATAAAAGAAGAGAAAGAAAAGGTGATAAAAAGATTGCTTAATTATCAAAGTGAGAAAAAGGTTAAAGAGTTTGAGAATTATCTAAAAGATACTTTAAAATTTAAAAGTGGTATTGAAAAAGTTGCCCAAATGATCTTGGAGTTAAACAGTTTAAATCAAGAATATACCCAAAATCTTTTGCGCGTTGGTTTAATCCAAATGCAGAAGAAAAAAGAAAAAGAAGCAATTATTACTTTTAAAAAATTATTTTCGGAAGATGAAAAAAATTATGATGCTCTCTTTTATTTAGGAGTAAATTATTATAACCTCTCTTTATATGATAGTTGCCGAATTACTTTAGAGAATTTACTTTCTTTTGTTATTAAAAAACCCAACGATGAGGAATTAAAAAAAATTAAAGAATTGATAGGCGATACCACTTTAAACTTTTTGGAACTTCCCCCAACCTTTTCTCCCTATTCTTTTTATTTATTAAAAGATAATTTCCTTTCCCTTTTTTCGCCCGAAAGATTAGAGAATGTCTACATGGTTCTTGGTGGTGCCTATGCCCAATTGGCGAAAATAGAAAATAAGATTGCTTATTATGATTCTGCCATAAAGGCCTTTGAAAAAATTCTTTTAATTAATCCCAAAAATTTAGATGCCTATCAAAATTTGGCAGTTGTTTATCGGGACAAAGGAGATAAAGAGACTGCCCGAAAATATTTAGAAATGAAAATGAAATTGGAAAAGGAGCGGAAATGAAAACGATTTTAAATATTTTGATTGTGATTTTATTGGCGGCTCTTTTATATGTTTTAATATATCCCCAATACCAAGAAAATAAGGTTCAACAAGTAAAAATTGCTTGTGATTCCAGCATCGCTTTAGTTGTTTATTTTGTTGCCCAAGATACTGGTTTTTTCAAAAATGAAAAAATTGAACCAACTTTCGTTTTTTATCAAAATCCTAATGAAGGAATAGAAAAAATTTTTAAAAATGAGTGTGATATGGGAATCTTTCCTTGGTTTGTAGTCTTTGATTACCTAAAAAATAAAAATGAAACTTTGATGGTCTTTACTTCTTACGAATTTCAATCAGGGATTACGGTTGATGCCATTATTGTTAACCAGAAAAAATTAAAATCAAAAGAAAAAATTACTTTTTCCCTGCTTAATAAGAAAAAGTTTGGTGTGCCTTTTGGTTATTTACCGATTGCCAAAGAAATTTTGGAGAGAAGTGGTGTTGATATTAAAACGGTTACTTTTTATGAGGGGAGTTTCGGAGAAATTTATGAAAAATTTTTAAAAGGGGAGTTGGATGCGGGTTTATTCATTGAACCCTATCGCTCCTTATTGATTAAAGAAGGTTATTATGTTTTGTTTGAAGGTCCTTTACCAAAAATTTATCTTCCTTCTTATCCTGGCTATGCCGTTGGTTTTTCTAAAAATTTCTTTAATAAAAAAAGAAGATTGTGTGCCAAAATCAAAAGGTTAACCGACGGCGCAATTGCGATAATTAATAAAGATGCTAAATACGCTCGGGAAATTTATAATAAATATTTTCAATTTTCTGCTGAAGGTGTGAGATTTCCTGACATCCAAAAAACCGGAGTGATGAATAAAGGGGCAATAATTTCTTTATTCCGAAAAATTTATAACGAAGAGCCCGATACCACAATTTTATTTGTTAAACCTTATCAATTACAATTATAATCCTCTGGGGTTGTGCTAAAGTGGGGGGTTGGCAGTCCCCTGTAACCCGAAACCTGCCTTATGCGGGGCTGAAAAGATAAGTTGAGGGAAAGGATAGTGGGTCTCTTTAATAAATAAGGAGGCGATGAAGGCTGGGTCTGACAAAGGCATGCCCTACGAACCCCGCCAGGGCCGGAAGGCAGCAACGGTAAGTAGGTATCATGTCGGTTGTCAGGGTGCCTAGCCGGAGCTTCCTTTTTATTAAAGCCCCATTATCTCTTTCTCGAACTTATCGCACAACCCCAGAAATTTTATTTATTGATTTTAATTAGTTAAAAATTATAATTTTTTGTTATGGAAAGAAAAATTTTTTCTTTAAAATATCGACCAAAAACTTTTGACGAAATTTTTGTTCAAGATGTTGTTGTGAGAACATTAAAAAATGCGATTTTAAATAATAAAATCCATAACGCTTATCTCTTTTGTGGTCCCCGAGGAACCGGTAAAACAACCACCGCCCGAATTTTTGCGAAAGCCTTAAATTGTGAAAAAGGGATGGCAGTTAATCCTTGTAATCAGTGCGAAATTTGTAAAGAAATTGATAATTCTAATTGTTTGGATGTGATTGAAATTGACGGAGCTTCTAATCGGGGAATTGATGAGGTAAGAGAATTAAGGGAAAAGGCGCGATTTAACCCCATAAAAGGTAGGTTTAAGGTTTATATTATTGATGAAGTTCATATGTTAACAACCGAAGCCTTTAATGCCTTATTAAAAATCTTGGAGGAACCACCCCCTTATGTGAAATTTATCTTTGCGACCACCAACCCTTCCAAAATTCCCAAGACAATAATCTCCCGTTGCCAAAGGTTTGATTTTAGAAAGGCAACTGTAAACGAGTTGGTTTTAAGATTAAAAGAGATTGCCAAAAAGGAGAATCTTGTTTTAGAAGAAGATGCTTATTATCAAATTGCCAAAAGAGCCGATGGTGCCATTAGAGATGCGGAAGTTATTTTGGAGCAGGTTTCAATTTTTGCCTCGCAACCAATTAAAGGTGAAGATGTTGAAAAACTTTTGGGAGCTATCCCCGAAAAGATAATTTTTGAATATTTTGAAGAATTAAAGAAGGCTAATATTAAAGATGTTTTAAAATTTTTAGTAAAAATTGAAAAAGAAGGCAGCGACCCCTTTGAATTTTATAAAAGTATTCTTTTTAGTTTTCGGACAATCTTACTGATAAAAAATGATTTACCGCAAAAGGTATTGGGAATTACTACCGAAGAATATCAATTTTTTCAGCAGATTGGTAATCTTTTTTCCGATAATGAACTTTACGAAATGGTTAATATTTTAATCAATTATGAAAAATTTTTGAAATATACTTCTTTTCCGGAAATTATTTTAGAGAATTTGAGTTTAGCCTTACTAAAATATTTTAAATTGAAAAAGGAGATGGGCATAATCTCTTTGGGTGAGATTTATAGTATTTCACCGAAAATCGCCAGCCTCTTAGAGGATACCATTATCAAAGAAGTGGATAATCTTATTCATATTTTTTATCCACCGGTTAAAGGCAAATTAACCCTTCTTCAAGAACATGAAGAGGAGATAAAAGAAGTTTTAAAGAAAATTCTAAATAAAGATATTAGGATAAAATTTATTCAGAAAGAGATAAAAGAAGAAAAAAAGATTTCTGAAATTTTAGATAAAACTTTTGAAGGTTTTGAAGAGATTGAATGAACGAAGATTTTAAAAGGGTGTTAAAATTTTTGGAAAAATTACCGGGAATCGGTAAAAGAAGTGCCCAAAGAATAGGATTTGCCTTATTAAAAATGAAGGAAGAGGAGATAAAAGAAT
Source organism: uncultured bacterium (assembly GCA_964505415.1). Lineage (GTDB taxonomy): Bacteria > Hydrothermota > Tepidihabitantia > Tepidihabitantales > DTDR01 > DTDR01. Next base: position 9,159 of record CAZDHW010000021.1, read on the forward strand.
TTGTTGCTTCGTTAATTAACTCGCGGGTTAATTTAAAAATCTGCCAGGAATGTTTTAATTATAGTAAAGAAAAAAGTTGTAAAATCTGCCAAGATGAAAGTCGCGATAAAAGTTTGTTATGCATCGTGGAAGAACCGGAGCATCTTTTTTATCTGGAAACGGCTAAAATTTATCACGGTAAATATTTTGTCCTTGGCGGTCTTTTGACATCGGAAAAAGAAGGAATAATGAAAGAGAGGATAGAGAAGTTGGTTAAAAAAGTGAATGATGATAATCTGAAAGAAATAATTATTGCTTTAAATCCAACAACCGAAGGGGAAGCTACTGCCCATTATCTTTATGACATCTTAAAAGAATATAATAAAAAAATAACCCGCATCGCCTTAGGGTTGCCCTTTGGTTCTTCCTTAGAATTGGCAGACCCAATTACCATTGCCAAGGCAATAGAGGGAAGAAAAGAATTAATTTAATTAAAAAGGAGGAAGAAAATGATTTTGGATATTTTTTTATCACCAAGAAATTATTTTTTAAGGTTAAAAGAAACCCCTTTTTTTGTTATTCCTTTGATTATTATTCTTCTTTTTGCGGCAATTCAAGCTTATGTAGCAAACCGTTATACCGATGTTTCCCAAATTATTAAAAGAATGGAAGAAAGAGGAGCACCACCGGAACAGATAGAAAGGGTTGAAGAATTTTTCAAAAAGCCAACCCGTTTAATTATAAGCTTAGTAAGTGCCCTAATTGTTACTCTTATTTTTCTTTTAATAATTACTTTGATTTTTAATTTTTCTTTATCTTTATTAGGAATTGAAGGCAATTTTAAAAAAACCTTTGCTATTGTTTGTGGAGCCAGTTTAGTATCAGCTTTTGGTTCTTTAGTTAGAAGTCTCATTATTATTTTACGTCGGTCACCTTTTGTTACTACCAGTTTGGCTTTAATTTCACCAAAAGAAAAAGGGTTATTATTTCCTTTTCTTTCCCGCTTTGACTTTTTTATTATTTGGCAGATGATTTTAGTTGCCTTTGGTTTAAAAATTGTTTTTGATATTAAAGGTAATAAAACTTATTATTTAGTATTTGGTATCTGGCTTTGCTGGATAGTTATTTCAACCTTTTTATTTAGAGGACCGCAGAGATTTTAGTTATTCTAATAAACTTTTTACCATTTTCAAATTCATTAAATCCCATTTGGTATCATTTTTGGGCGTTTCTAAGATGGCGGGCAAATGTTTTAATAATGGATGGTTTAAAATATTTCTAAAACCTTCTTTTCCAATCTTACCCTTACCAATATGCCAATGCCTATCAACCCGACTCCCCAAATCAGTTTTAGAATCGTTTAGATGTAATAAATATAATTTTCTTAAACCAATCAAACTATCTAATTCTCTTAAAGTTTCGTCCAATCCTTCTTTGGTAGCAATATTATATCCGGCTTCAAAAATGTGAGCAGTATCGATAACCAATCCAACCCTTTCTTTATCTTCTACCAAGTCAATTATTTTTTTAATGCTTTCAAAATTATAACCAATTTCGCTTCCCATACCGGCGGTATTTTCTAAAAGTAAAATCACTCTATTTTTTACTTTAAAAAAGGCTTCGTTTATTCCCAAAGCAACATTCTTTAAAGCATTTTCTTCATCAGTTCCCATTCTTTTGCCGATATGCATTACCACATATTCCGCACCTAAAATTTCGGCTCTTTCTAATTCGGCAATCAGCGCTTGAAGGGATTTTTTAAAAATGGTCTTTTTACCCGAAGCTAAATTCGGAAGATAAGGCATATGAACAAAAAGGGGATAAATCTTATTTTCTTCAAGTTCTTTTCTAAAAATTTCTACTTCTTTTAAATTTAATTTAGAAATACGCCAACCACGAGGATTACGGGAAAAGATTTGAATAGTTTCGCATCCCCTTTTTTTTGCCCTTTCGACAACTTTTTTAAAACCACCACTAATGGCAATGTGAAAACCAATCCTCATAGATTGATTTTAATTAAAACCATTTAAAAGTCAAGATATTTTTAGGTAATTTCGGCTAAAACCTTATTTAAACACTTTATAAAATATTCGTTCTCTTCTGGGGTACCGATGGTAACCCTTAAAGCATTAGGAAAATCGTATTCTTTTAGGGTTCTGGTTATCACTCCCAATTTTAACAATTTCTCAAAAATAATTTGGGAATCAACCGGAAAGTTCACGAAGACGAAATTGGCATGAGTTTCCAAAAAAAAGACATTTTTTATCTTTGCCAACTCTTTATAGAGATATTTTTTGCCCATTTCGTTATTCCTAATACTTTTTTTAACAAATCTGACATCATCCAAAGCAGCAATGGCGGCAATCTGGGCTAATCGGTTTACATGGAAGGGATAGCGGACCTTATTCAAAGCGGTAATAATTTCTGGTTTAGAAAATCCGTAGCCCACCCTTAACCCGGCAAGACCGTAGATTTTAGAAAAGGTTCTCAATATCAAAACATTCTTCCCTTTTCTTAGATAACGAAAGGTATCTGGATATTTCTTTTCGGTTATATATTCATAATAGGCCTCGTCAAGAATTACTAAAATATTATCAGGGATCTTTTCCATAAACTCATCCAACTCTTTTTTATAAACGATTGTTCCTAAGGGGTTTATGGGAATATCCAAATAGATAATTTTCGTATTAGGGGTTATGGAAGTTAGAATTCTTTCCAAATCGTGACGGTATTCTTTTAAAGGAATTTCAACACATTTGGCGCCAGCAACCTGGGAGCCAATTTTTGCTAAAACAAAACTTCCTTTGGAGACAATTAATTCGTCGTTAGGCGGATTAAGAAAGGCAAGGCAGGCAAGATAGATGATTTCCACTGAGCCGTTGCCGGTGATAATGCAATTTTCATTAATGTTAAATTTTTCGGAAAGCTTTCTTTTTAAATAATAAACAATATCATCCGGATAGAGATAACTTTCTTTAATTGCCTTTCTTATCGCCTTAATTGCCTTGGGTGATGTTCCTAAGGGGTTTTCGTTTGATGCCAATTTGATAACTTTTTTTAATCCCAATTCCCGACAAACCTCTTCAATTGGTTTGCCCGGACGGTAAGGTTGAATTCTTTCTAAATCAGTTCTTGGTTGTACCATTTTTATCCTCCCTTTTTAAAAATAAAAATATTATTCCCCCAATCAAAGAAAAGAAAAAATTGATTAATAAAAAAAATAAACTAACTAAACGGGCATTATTTTCTCCCAAATTGTTTTTAAAAAAATAGACAAAAGAATTCTCTCTTAAACCTAAGCCACCAATAGTAATGGGTAACATGGTAATGATACCGATTAAAGGGATATATAAAAGATAGGGAAGGAGTGCTGGCGAAGTATTTAGTGATTGGGCGGCATAAAACCAAACTAAGGAAAGAAATAATTGGATTAAAAGGGAAAAAAGGAAATTATAAAATAAAACTAATTGATGATTTTTAAAAATAATAACCGCTAAATGGAACCTTTCAATTCTTTCACCAATCTTTAAGATTTTTATTTTTCCATAAATTTTTTTAAAAAGGGAATAAAACTTTTCCGAAAATAAAATTAACAAAAGAAAAAATAAAAAGATAGTTCCAATAGCATTTAAATAAAGATAATTAATTTTTTTATCTTGTAAAAAAATAAAAAAAGAAGCAATCAGAGCAAAGAAGAAAAGGCCAACAAAACCAATAGCTCGGTCAACAAAGACCGTGGAGAAGGCGTAAACAAGCCCTTTTTCTTTTTCGGTGTAAGCAATTCTAATGACATCGCCGCCAATAGTAGTTGGTAAAATGTTATTAAAAAATAAAGAAGCAAAATAAACCTTTAAAAGATAAGAAAAAGAATAATTGATTTTAATTGCCGATAAAAGCATTTTCCATCTAATATTAGAAATAATCACAAATAAAAGAAAAAAAAGGAAGGCTAAGAAAGTATAATAAAGGTTGATATTTTCCAATACCTTTAAACTCCTATCCCAATCTATCTTTCTTAAAAGATAATAGAGTAAAAGAAGGGCAATTAAAATTCTTAAATAGTTAAATATTTTTTTCATTTTAGTTTCTTTTCAATATCTTCTAACCGCTCAATAATACTTGTTTGGACTTCACCAATTAAACCTAAACTGAAAAACAAAATACCGCTTAAAATCAAAAGGATAACCAAATATAAAAGGGGACGATAGCCATGACCAAAAAGTCTTAAAATAATGGCAAGGAGCCCCACTAAAAAACCAAAAGTTAAAGAAGCCAAACCAATAGTTCCGAAATAAAGCATTGGTTTTTTTAAAAATGTCAATTGAAAAGCTACCGCCAACAAATCAAAAAAGCCAATAATAATCCTTTTCTTAGAAGAATATTTGGGAAGACCATATTCCCTTTTTCTTAAAACAACCGGAATTTCAGTAACCTTATAACCAAGATGAAAGGCAAGAGGAACAATATAACGATGCCAATCCTTTCTTAATTTCATATTTTCTAAAACCTCTTTTCTCATCCCTTTTAAGGCATTAATATCTCTTACCGGAATTCGGAAAAGAAGCCGGGCCAAAAAATTATAAATCTTTGAGATAAGCTTCTTTTCATATTTACCAATTTTATAACCACAAACCAAATCATAACCTTCTTCTATTTTTTCAACGATTTTAATAATATCTTCAGGTAAAAACTGCCTATCAGCATCGTAGATAACAATTATTTCTCCCGAAGAAGCCTTTAAGCCACTGATAATTGCTTCCGTCTTCCCATAGTTTTTTAGGTGTTTTATAACTTTTATATTATCATACTTCCTTGCCTCTTCTAATGCGATTTCATAAGTACCATCATTGCTGCCATCATCAACCAGAATAATTTCATAATCTTTATTTAATTTTTCTTTTAATTCTTTAAATAAAAAAGGAATATTTTCTTTCTCATTATAAGCTGGACAGATCACCGAAACCTTAAAATTCAACCTATAAAATTATAACAAAAATTTTAATTTTGTCAATGAAAAATATAATGACTTATTGAAATTTAAAAGTTTCCTATAAGGAAAATTTTTATTTAAGTCAAATTTTATTTAAGTTATTGAAAATCAATAGTTTATTTAATTTTAATAAATTTATAGGGAGCTATCCCCTATACCACCTTATATTTCCTTTATTTAAATATTAAAATTATTACCAAGATAAACCTTCTCCTTTCCAATGGTTAAAGTTCTTACACCTATAACTTCTCACTGATTGATTTTGCTTGTAGGAATAAAAGTAAGTAATCTCTGCCACCGGCTTTAGAATCGGTTCCCGACATATTGAAGCCGCCAAAAGGATGGACACCAACTAAGGCACCAGTACATTTTCTGTTGATATAGAGGTTACCAACAAAGAATTTATCTTTGGCTTCTTTTATCTTATATCTATTTTTGGTATAAACAGAACCAGTTAAACCGTATTCAGTCGCATTGGCAAAGAAAAGGGCTTCTTCAAAATCATTAGCTTTAATCACACTTAAAACCGGACCAAAGATTTCTTCTTGGGCAATTTTTGCATCATAAGGAACATCAATAAAGATTGTTGGTTCAATAAAATAACCAAAAAGTTCCTCTTTTAATCCTTTACCACCATAAAATAATTTTCCTTCTCTTTTGCCGATTTCAATATAGTTTAAAATCTTATTATAGGCATTTTCATTAATTACTGGTCCCAAATAATTTTCGTAAATTTCTGTTGGTCCAATTTTAATATTCTTTACCTTTTCTTTTAAATCTTCTAAGAATCTTTCATAAATATCTTTATGTAAAATCAACCTTGAGCAAGCCGAACATTTTTGTCCAGAAAAACCATAAGCAGAAGTCAAAACGCCATTTAAAGCTTCTTCCCATAATTCTTCAATTTCCTTATCCACAATAATCGCATCTTTACCACCCATTTCGGCAATTACCCTTTTTATCCAGATTTGCCCTTTTTGAATTTTGCTTGCCAGTTCATTAATTCTTAAACCAACATCCTTAGAGCCAGTAAAAGCAATAAATCTAATCTTTGGATGAGAAACTAAATAATCGCCAATTTCAGTGCCGCTACCAGTAATAAAATTAAGGACACCCTCCGGCAAACCGGCTTCCATCATGATTTCGCAAAATTTATAGGCAATTAGCGGTGCGTCTGAGGCGGGTTTCAAAATAACTGGATTACCACAAACAATGGCGGCGCTTGTCATCCCGGTTAAAATTGCCAAGGGAAAATTCCAAGGCGGAATAACCGCCCCAACGCCTAAGGGAAGATAACGCAGTTCGTTAAACTCGCCCAAAAAGGGTGTTAACTCTTGTTCTCCCTGATATCTTAAAATCTCACGGGCATAAAATTCTAAAAAGTCAATTGCCTCACAGACATCGGCATCGGCTTCCAACCAATTTTTACCAACTTCTAAAATTATCGTCGCTACCAGTTCCAATCTCTTTCTTCTCATTATGTTAGCGGCTCTTAATAAAATACTTGCTCTTTCTTCTTTCGGTAAAGAAGAGAATTTTTCAAAAACTTTTAAACCACTCTCAATTGCCTTATCAATATCTTCTTTTTCCGCCTTGGAAAAGAAGCCCAAAATCTCATCGGGATGAGCCGGATTTATTGATTTAAACTTTTCTTTTTTAAAAACCTTTTTTCCGTTGATAATTAAGGGATATTCCTTTGAAGCCTCTCTTTTTACTTTTTTTAAGGCCTCTTCCATTTCTTTTTTATTTTTTTCAATTGAAAAATCTAAATAGGCTTCGTTTTTAAAAGGTGGTAACATAATCTCCTCCTTATTAATTTTATAAATTTGCCTAAAATAACTAAAAATAATAACAATCTTAAATAAAAATTCAATAATTATTGACTTTTTATATTTTTTATTTTTAATAATTTAAAAGGAGGTAGTGATGAAAGAAATCTTATTTATTCTCATTAGTTTTACTCTAATTTTTTCCCAAACTTTTGAAAGATGGTACGGTCATCAAGGTGATGATAAAGGTTACTTTGCTATTGACCCAACTGGTGAAGGAAAATATTTTATTGTTGCTGGCGCTACCAATTCTTTTACCTCTGGTCGGATAACTCCTAAGCCCTATTTATTAAAAATTGATAGTTTTGGAAATCTGATAAAAGAAGAGACCTTGCCATTTTTTGGTGAAGCCTATTGTGTTAATAAATGTCGAGATGGTGGTTATATTCTTACGGGCAAATACCTTGAAAACTTTGACCTTTTTCTTTGTAAGGTAGATTCCAATTTTCATCTCCAATGGGAAAAGATTTATGGTTATCAATATGAAGATTGGGGTGAATATGTTTGTCCGACTGCTGATGGTGGTTATTTGGTAACTGGCTCAACAAGAAGTTATAGCGGTAATTACATTTATGATATTTATGTGATAAAAACCGATTCCTTGGGTAATCGCCAATGGGAAAGGATTTTTGGCCATCCACAACCAAGTTATGATGACCACGGAAAATATTGTTGTGAAACTAATGATAATAACTTTTTAGTTATCGGTAATTATGGTGGTAGTTCCGTAAGTGATTTTTATGCGATTTTTATTAAATTGGATAATAATGGTAATACTATTTGGCAAAGGCTTTCTAATTCTCCCCAATTAACCAAATCAGGCACAAAGACTGCTGATAATTGTTTTGTGAGTGTTGGTGGTCGCGCGGCTGGCTATTTTAATATTATTAAAGTTGATAATCACGGTAACATTCTTTTCGAAAATGATATTTTTTATACCAGTGGCGCCCATTCAATAATTGAAGAAAACAATCGGTTTGTTATTACCGGTTCCAATTCCAACTTAGATTTATTTATTTTAAAGACCAATGAGGGCGGCAGTCAAATATCTTGGGTTAGAGAATATGCCGCAACTAATTTTGATTTTCATCAAGGCAACAGTATTTTTAAAACTAAATATGGCTATCTTGTTTGTGGTTATTCTTGGAATTATAACGGTCCCGCTCCTGATACCGGGGATGTCTATTTAATAAGAAGCGATACCTTTGGTTTGGTATTTTTAAAGGAAAAAGGCAAAACCAAGATAAACCCGAAAGGAGCAATGTATAATATTTTTGGTCAAAAAGTAGAGAAAAAAACACTTAAAAAAGGAGTTTATTATTTAAAAGAAAAAGCAATCTTTAAAAAAATAATAATTTTTTAATTTATTCCAATTTAATCTTTTCTTTTAAGATTTTAATTATCTCTTCTTTTGTTGGTACTTTTCCGGCAATTACTGGTTTACCATCAACAATTACTGCTGGCGTAAACATTACTCCCAATTTAGCGAATTCCTTAGGATCATAAAGATGCTCAATTTCGCAAGCAATTTGTAACTCCGCGCAGGCATCTTTCACAACTTTTTCGGTGGCGTTACATTTTGGACAGCCAGTTCCAGCAATGATTATCTTTTTCATTTTTACCTCCTTTTTAAAATATAAATTTATCGGCTAAAAAGCCAATAATTGTGCCTAAAATAACAATTGTTGGTACATAAACTACGGTTTTTTTAAAACCAAAGACCCGACCAATCGCTAACCAATTAGGTAGACTTAAGCCGGGACCGGTTAAAAGTAAAGCTAAGGCTGGTCCCTTACCCATACCTAATTTTATTAAAGTATCGGTAAAAGGTGCTTCAGTCATTGTTGCGAAATAACTTATGGCGCCAATCAATGTGGCTAAAAATGAAGAAATTATTCCTTTTTTACCTAACCAATTAGTAATAAAATTACTGGGTAAAATTTTGCCGATAATCCCCACAATGAAAACACCAAGTAAAAGCAAAGGAATAATAATTTTGAAAAACCAATAGCTTTCTTTTAGCCATTCCTTTAATCTTTCTTTTTCAATAAAGATTAATCCGTAGATAATCATCAGTAAAGTAAAAATAAGCCAAATAAAAACTTTCTTTAAATAGGCTCCACTTCTTCCTAAATAATTGGGCATAAGTAAAGAAAGAAGAATAAGGATTAAAAAGATAAACTCCTTTCTTTCAAAGATTTTCCCTTTTTCTTGTTTTTCAAAAGTAAATTCCTTTCGTTCCTTTCCAAAAAATAGCGTCATTATATAGCCAACAAGGAATGCCATAAGGAAAGCAGCAATTATTCTTAAAATTACCATTTTTGTTCCTAAGATGCTTCCGGTATATATTAGCGAAAGGATATTAGCAGCCGGCGCCACCCAAAGGATAATAAAGGCAGCACCAATTCCCGCTCCACTATAATACAAACCACTACTTACCGGAATAATCGTGCAACTACAAGCCGCCACAAAAAAACTACCGATACTTGCTAAGAAGAAAGATTTTAATTTATTTGCCGTTTCCCCTAAGAGCTGAATAATTGCCTCTCTTTTAATAAAAGTAACCATTGCTCCGGCTAATAAAAAAGCTGGAATAAGACAGGTTAAAACATGTAAGAAAATATATTCTTTTAAAGAATAAAGACCGGCTAAAATTAATTCCTTAATCATCTAATCTCCATTATTTTAAAAAGGTATTTTAAAAAGTTATTCTTCTCTTTGGCTAAAGAATAAAACACATATTTTCCTTCCCGCCTTTCTTTAATTAAACCAATCATTTTCAACTCTTTCAAATTACGAGAAATATTATAATGGCTTTTATTAAGTAATTTAGCCAATTCGCAAACACAGAGGGCCTTTTCACTTTTTTTTAATAACCAAAGGATTTTTAGCCGAATAGCCAAACCTAAGGCTTTTAAACAATAAGCACAATTTTCAAAATTTATATTTGCATAATTACGCATATATACTATTATACTGAAATCTTTTGAAAAGTCAAATTTTTGACATAAAGAAGAAAAAGATTATAATTTAAAAACATATGGACGAATATAACCAAATTTTTAAAAAAGAATTTATCTTTTTAGATTTAGAATTTCAAAATCAAGATGAGTTATTTTCCTTTGTTGAAAAACTTTTAAAGGAAAAGGGATATGTGAAAGAAGAAGCGGTCTCGCTTTTGTTAAAAGAGAGGGAAATAATAGGTTCCACTGGTGTCGGACACGGAATTGCTTTGCCCCATTTATTTTTAAAAACCCTTTCTTTCCCCCTTGTTCTCTTTTTTCGGTTAAAAAGACCTTTAGAATGGGAAGCAATTGATAAAAAGCCGGTAAAAGTTGTCGTTTTTATCTTCTCTCCGGAAAATGAACAAGAATTTTATCTAAAATTACTTTGCTACATAGCCGACCTATTACATCAAGAAGAAATTCTTTCTTCCCTTTTAAAAGCCAAAAGTAAAGAAGAGGTTTTTCAATATTTAGTCTTTCAGAAAAAAATAAGTATTATTAAAAGATACCAAAATGTTTTTATATATTTTCTTTCCCTTTTTTTAATATTTATTTTCAGTAAATTATTATTTCAAAATATAAAAATTCCGGATAGTCCTTTTAATAGTTATTTATGGATAAGAAAAGAATATATTGCCACAACCTTATTTTTCTCCATGGTTTTAGGAACATTACTTTTTTTTCCCTATCGGGTTGCCTTTGGCGGAATTGCTTTAACCTTGCTTTTATTGACTGGTGTGACTGATATTGAATCAACCGTAAAATTTATGGCTATTCCGACAATCCTTTTTATTATTATGGTGATGATTATGGTAAAATGGCTTAGTGAAAAAGGACTTTTTAAATATCTGGTAATAAAGGCGATTAGGCATTTTGGTAATTCTCCCCTATTACTTTTTGCTTCTTTAATGTTTTTTTCTTCTATTCTTGGTGGTTTCATTGACGAAGTATCGGCTATTTTAATAACCGTAGGTATTGCCATTGAAATTGTCCGTTTAACAAAAGGAAATATCATTCCTTATCTTATTGGTTTAGTAATGGCAACCAATATTGGTAGTGCCTTGACCTTAATTGGTAATCCAATTGGTATCTATTTAGCCTTTGCGGCTAAATTTACCTTCCTTGATTTTTTGAAGAATGCCACTTGGCTTTCTTTTTTATCCCTTATTCTAACTATCTTTTTTATCTTATTAATTTACCGTAAAGATATTGGTTTAAAAACAAAAATACCTGAAAAACTGGAGGAAGAGATTGATAAAAAAGAGTTAAAAGTTTCTTTGATAGTATTTTTAACTTTTATTATTTTAATTATCAACCATTCTTTTATTGAACAGCTATTAAAAGTAGAAGAAAGAACAATGTTATTAGGAGCGGGCTTTTTGATTGTTGGCTTTATTCTTTTTTACGAAAAGGAATATTCCCGATTTTTTGTTGAAAGGGGACCGGATTGGTGGACAATTTTATATTTTATGTTTCTTTTTGCCAATGCTGCCTGTTTAGAATATACCGGTGTTACCGAAAAAATTGCCTATCTTTTGGGCGAAGGAGCAAAAAGGATTCCCTTTTTTAGAGTCGATTTAAAGGAGACCTTTGGTAATCTAACCATTCTTTTATGGGGAAGCGGGATTCTTTCTGGTTTTGTGGATAATCTACCGATTGTCGCCGCTTTGGTACCGGTGGTAAAAAGTTTAGTAGCCAAGGGAATTCCTGATGGGCATCTTTTATATTGGTCTTTACTAATCGGGGGTTGTTTTGGCGGCAATTTGACAATGATTGGTTCAACTGCTAATCTTTGTGCCATTGGTCTTTATGAAAGGACCTTTAGAAAAAGATTTAAATTTTCTGATTGGCTAAAAGCCGGGATAATAATTACTTTTCTAACCTTACTTTTTGCAAATATTTTATTTTTAATTAGAATATTAAAATAATGGCTAATATTATTCTCATAATTGATAAAAAAAATGATTTTTATAAAAGGTTTCTTGATTACTTTAAAAAAGATAAGAAAAAATTGATTCTTTTGGCCTTCCCGGAAAAAGAAGAAAAGGGAGAGTATTGGCATTTTTTATTTTCCTTAGGCGAAAAGTTGCAAAAAGAGAAAATTTCTTTTTCTATTGGGTTAGAAGAGGGTTCGCTCTTTTCCCTTTTAGATTTAGTAAAAACCATTTCCTGTGAGATAGTTATTTTGCCAAAAAGTAAATTTCTTCTTTTGGGTGAAGAATACGATGATTTTTTAAAAGAATTAAATTGTCCTTTATTAATTTATTAAGATTATGAGAAAAGAAGAATATATTGATTTGGCTTTTAAATATAGTGCCCGAAACTATGCGCCTTTACCAGTAGTTTTAACCTTCGGCGAAGGAATTTACCTTTACGATGTGGAAGGGAAAAAATATCTTGACATGCTTTCTTCTTATTCGGCCCTCAATCAGGGTCATCGCCATCCCAAAATAATTCAGGCGTTAAAAGAACAAGTGGATAAATTAACATTAACCTCCCGGGCTTTCCATAATGACCAATTTGGTCCTTTCTGTCAATTACTTTGTGAAATTACCAAGAAGGATAAAGTGCTTTTGATGAATACCGGTGCGGAAGCGGTTGAGACTGCTATCAAAGCGGCGCGTAAATGGGGCTATTTAAAAAAGAAAGTGAAAGAAAATTCGGCCGAAATTATTGTCTGTGAAAATAATTTTCATGGTCGGACAACGACGATTATCAGTTTTTCTACCGAAGAGCAATATCGTTTTGGCTTTGGTCCTTATACACCCGGTTTTAAAATTATTCCCTATAATGATTTAACAAGTTTAGAAAAGGCGATAAACGAAAACACGGTTGGTTTTTTGGTAGAACCGATTCAAGGTGAAGGCGGAGTGATTGTGCCCAAGGAAGGTTATCTTAAAAGGGCAAAAGAGATTTGTAAAAAAAATAATGTCTTATTCATCTTAGACGAAATCCAAACCGGTTTAGGAAGAACCGGCAAATTATTTGCTTATCAATATGAGGATGCGGAACCGGACATTTTAATTTTAGGAAAGGCTCTTGGTGGCGGTGTCTATCCGATTTCGGCAATTTGTGCCAATGATGATATCATGGAGGTTTTTACTCCCGGTGACCACGGTTCTACCTTTGGTGGTAATCCTTTGGCTTGTGCGGTTGGTCAAGCAGCTTTAAAAGTGATTATTGAAGAAAATTTAGCCGAAAATGCTTTTCTCCTGGGTGAATATTTCTTAAAAAGATTGCGCGAACTTAAATCGCCAGTGATAAAAGAAGTAAGGGGTAAAGGCTTATTAATCGGTGTCGAACTTAAAGAAAAGGCAAGACCCTATTGTGAAAAACTGATGGAGAAAGGAATATTAGCAAAAGATACGCGAGAAAATGTGATTAGATTTGCTCCGCCATTGATTATCAAAAAGGAAGAGATTGACTGGGCATTAGAGAAAATAAGGGAAGTATTTTAATTATTGACTTTTAAAAAAATTTTGTTATATCTTAAGTATGGAAAAAATTAATGCCGCCCTTCCGCAAGTCCATTGTTCTGTGGTTCCTACCCACCGTAGAAACACACACCTCCTGCTTGCGAAGGGCGGCATAAAAATTTTATTTATTATTGCCTAATTTTAAAAAATTTAGTATAATTATATAATAAATCTTAAAAATAAGGAGGGAAGAAAATGAAAAAGTTATTGGTTTTTTTATTAGTAGGGATTTTTAACATTTCTTTTAGTTCGGTAATTCTTCCCGAATTGGCGGAAATTCTAAAAAAAGCACCAGCTGATAGTTTTATTCCGATAATAATCCGAACAAAACTTCAGGCTGACCTTTCTTCTTATAAAAATGCCTCTTATGACGAAAAGATTAATTACTTAAAATATATTGCTAATATTGCTCAAAGACCGATTATTGAATTTTTGAAAAATTATCCCAATGATGTGAGAAATATTAGGAGATTTGTTTTGGTTTCGGAAATTGCCTTGGAGGCAAAACCCAAAGTAATTTATCAACTTAATGAAAGGGATGATATTCTATTTATTATTGATGATTTTATCAATTATATAATTGAACCGGTAAGAAAGAAAGTTTCTTCGGATGCCTTAGATACTCCTGGTTGGAATATAAGTAAAGTGAAAGCCGATTCTTGTTGGTATGATGGTTATACCGGTGAAGGGGTTGTGGTTGCTAATTTAGATACTGGTGTTGATATTACCCATCCGGCATTAAGTGGTAAATGGCGCAGTCAAAATGGTTGGTTTGACGGTGTCAATGGGCGGGCTTCTCCTTATGATGATAATGGTCATGGTACTCATACAATGGGTACAATCTGTGGTGGTGATGGTTTAGGACCTTTTGAAGATGATATCGGGATAGCTCCGGGTGCAACTTTCATTGCCGCCAAGGGATTTAATAGTTTGGGTCAAGGACAGGTAAGTTGGATTGCGGCTTGTTTTGATTGGCTTGCCCAATACGGAAGACCAAATTTAGTTTCCAATTCTTGGGGTTCTTCAAGGACAACAACCTATTGGTTTTCCTATGTGAATAATTTAAGAAATTTAGGAATTATTGTGATTGCCGCAATTGGTAATAATGGTAGTTCACCAAACACCTCCCAACCACCAGGTTCCTATCCAACAGTAATTGGTGTGGGAGCAACTGATGCTGGTGATAATATTGCTTCTTTCTCTTCCCGCGGTCCGGCACCAAATTCTGACCCCTGGAATAATACTGCCTATTGGCCAAGAAGTGATTGGAATTTAATAAATCCAGCAATTTCGGCGCCGGGGGTAAATGTCCGTTCTTGTGTGCCAGGAGGTGGTTATCAAAATTGGGATGGCACCTCAATGGCTTGTCCTCATGTTGCTGGTTGTGTGGCTTTGATGTTGCAAAAGCGCTCAACAATAACTCCTGATGAAGCCTTTAATTTGATTACCAATAATTGTGATTATCCTTCCCAAGGTAGTCCTTATCCAAACAATAATTATGGTTGGGGAAGGTTGAATTGTAAGAAAGTGCTTGATGCTATTGCCCCGGCAAATATGCCTAATTTAATACTCCAAAGGATTGCTATTACTAATGAAAACGGTAACAATCGTCTTGACCCGGGAGAAACCGGTAATTTAATAACTTATTTGAAAAATACTTCCAATGTACCAGCAACAAATATTAGGGGAATTTTGCGCTATGCTTCTTCCCAATCTTATGTCACTATTTTAGATTCCAATGCCTATTATGGTAATTGTTCGCCTTTAGATTCAACAAACAATCTTTTTGACCCCTTTGTTTTACAAGCGAGTCCTAATACCCCCCGTGGTTTTTCGGCTGATTTTAATTTAGTTTTAATTACTACGGAAACTACTTTTATAAGAAGATTTACGATAACCGTGGGGGAAGCACCACAACCACCAGGCACAAGGATTTGGGGACCAAGACAACTAACTAATGTTCCTTCTACGGCTGGGCTTTATGGAATTTGTTATGTACCTAATCTTTCAAGAATTTATGTTACTCATTTTCGGGCGCGGAATATTTATATCTATTCTTCTGATTCCCTTTTAACTCCCTTAGGAACAATCCCCACGCCCAATAATGAGACAGCAATTGTTGATATTAAATACTGCGCCTATGATAATACTTTTTGGGTCCATTCTAATCAGACAAAAAGGGTATATAAGATTTCGCCCACCGGAACAGTTTTAAGATATTTTTCTTCACCCGCTCAAGATTATCCGACTGGTCTTGCTTGGGATGAAGAAAATAGATTACTTTATATTGCTGACCGGAGAGCATTAAACACCTTGCCGCAATACATCTATTGTTGCGATACCCTCGGTACGGTTATTAGGCAGATGACCCATCCCTTAAGGGGAAATGCTGGTCCCCGTTGTCTTACTTTAGATTTGAGTAATACTAATCCTAATCGACCCACTTTATTAAATGTCTATACTTCTTTTAATAGCGGCGGCACAGCAATTGATTCTTGTGGTGTTTATGAATTAAATCCGCAAAATCTTTCCATCTATCAAAGATTTTTAATTCCTGAACTTTATAATGTAAGAGGAATTGAGTTTGATCCCAGAGATTATTCTTATTGGGTAACGATAATGGAATTGCAAGCCGGTGGTCCTTATAATTATATAATAAAATATCGGGGATTTTACGAATTTGTTCCCATAGAGGAAAAATTTATTACTCTTAAAGGTCTCAAAGTAAGAAGCCTATTATTTAATAAAGAATTGTTATTAGAAAAAGAGGTTTCTTTTTATAACCAATTCGGAGTTTTAATTAACAAAAAAGACCTTTCAAAACTACCAAAAGGTATCTATTTCCTTAAAGAGAAGAAAGAAAATAAATGGTATAAAGTGATAAAGTATTAATA
>CAZDHW010000022.1:0-23177 GCA_964505415.1 uncultured bacterium
CGGCTTTTTTACTCCAAACACTTCTAATTTAAATTATTGGAAACCATGAATCTCGGCTTCATTATCAATTTTTTAATCCTTAAGAATTTACCGAAGGTTTATTAACTATTAGGTAATATTAGGTAAAAAATTATATCAAATTTTGATAAAAATTTATGTAAAACTATGTGGGGAATGTGTAAAAATTTACCCAAATAATGTTTTAAAATTTGCTTCTATTATTATAAAACCCTTATTTAGCAATCAAAATATAATCTGGCATAGAAAGTGTTTATTTTATATATCAAAGGGATGCTTAATTTTTAGCAATGAATATTTATGGATTATTTATCTTATTGATTTTTCGTCAGTTAAGCTATTTTGAATTTGTGGAATATCCTTTAAATCATACTGCGGGAGATTCTTTTGAAATAAAGATTGTCGCACGGGAAAGCAACGGCGATACTGCTTGGTATTTTAATGATGTTGCTTATTTAGCAACAAGTAAAGATGGGCGTTATCGTTCAATATTTATTAATCCCAACCAAATATATTTTCAAAGAGGGGTTGCGACAAAAAAGGTGGTTGTTACCCTTGCAGAGACTTTAAGTTTAATTGTTTATCTTCCCAGTAGACCAGAAATAAAAGGGAAAACCCCAACCATTAGGTTTAATCCCAATTATCCCAAAAAATTAATAATTCTTTCACCGGCAGAAACATTAGCCAGTGGTTCAACTTTTGGAAAAATCTCTTCTCCTTTTCCTATAAAAGCGGGTGAAATTTTTTCTTTTAGGGTTTATATTACTGATAATTGGTTTAATCCAGCAAAAACAATAGGCGAAACTGTTTATTTTAAAAGCACCGATTCTTTTGCCCGTTTACCCAAAGAAACCCCCTTTTTAGGAAATGAAAGTATTGTTTTTCAAGGAGATTTAAAAACAAAGGAATTACAAAAAATTTATGTGTTTTCTAAATCTGCCTATTTGACTGCTGATTCTACCGAAATTATGGTTTTGCCTAATAAATATAGAAACCTTTTATTAATTTTGCCTGGTGAAGAAATAAGAAAAGGTGATACTACTACCTTGCCCCACCTAAAACCAGGAAAAAGAAATCTACCCTCTCCTCAATATGTGAAAGAGCCCTTTTTGGTAAAAGTTTTTATTTGTGATAGTTTTTACAATCCAACCACCTGCCCAGGAGAAACAGTAAAATTGTTTTCTGATTTTTCTTTTTCTTATTCACCAGAATTTATTTTTATTCAAGATAGCGGAAGTTTCTTTGTCTTCTTTGACTCTGCCGGAGAGAATCAAACCATTTGGGCAAAAAGTAAGAATTATGAAACCTATCGTTCAAAATTAACCATCTTATCAAAAACAAAATTTTTAAAAGTCTTTAAACCAGAAACTGCCTTCGCAGGTAGAGAATACGAAATAAAGGTGGTTTGTCTTGATACCAATCAAAAGCCAATTCCCTTTCACAAAGTAATTTATAAAGTGATAAAAGGTAAAGGAATGGTTTATGATACTTTAAATTATACTGATGAAGAAGGGGTTTCTAAGGTAAAATTTATCTGCGAATATCCCGAAGTTTTGGAAACTGATACCATTCTAATAAAATCAGATGATAAAGAAGAAAAAATTGGCATTTATATTGAGATAAAAGATGAAACTCTTTTAGCAGGAAAAATTATTGGTTTTCCTAATCCCACTGGTATTGAAGCCGATTCCATAAAACTACTATATTATTTACCTATTGCTTGTGATGTGAACCTGCTTATTTATGATCCCTTTGGTAATATTATTTTGAATAAAAAAATCAGAAAGAATGAAATTGGCGCCCAAAAAGGTTTAAATTATTTTATTTGGAATTGTCGGGATAATAACTATAAAAAAGTTGCTAACGGATTGTATAATATAAGGATTATTGGTGTTACCCATACGCAAAAGGTATTTGATAACACTTATCGTTTTTTAGTAGTATGGTAATAATATTAATTTTCCTTTTAAATTATGGAAACTTCTCGGGCAATATCTATGATTACGGTTTAACTCCCCGCTCTTTGGCTTTAGGAAAATCCTTTGTTGGTCTTGCCGATGATGGCGAAGCCGGCTATTTTAACCCTGCCGGCCTTTCTTATCAAAATAGAATGGAATTAAAACTTGCCCATTCTCAACTTTACGGTAGTAATTTAGAATATTTAAATTATACCTTGCCTACGGATAAATACGGAACTTACGCAATCACTTTTCTTTCTTTAAATGCCTTTAATATTGAATCAAGAACGATAAAGAATGAATTATCAAAATCAATCTTTTTTGCCGAAAATGTTTACCTTTTATCCCATGGTTATTCCCTTTTTCCTTTTTTAAGCATCGGTAGCAATTTAAAAATCCACACAAAAAATATTTTTATTTATAGTGATGTCGGCATCGGCTTTGATTTTGCCCTTTACCTTTCTTGTTTTTACCCCTATACCTTTGGCATCACCCTCACCAATCTTATTTCTCCCAATTTTACCCTCTATTCGGAAAAGGAAACCTATAAAAAAATTTTAAAAATCGGCCAGTGCTATCGTGCTTATAAAGAAAGGGTGAAAATCCTTTTGGATTTAAATCTTTTAGAAGATATTTTCCAAGAATTTTCTTATGACTATCTTAATCCCCATTTTGGTATTGAATTCGAAATAGCCGAAAATAAGATTGTCCAAAGAATTGGCTTAGACCGAAATGAATTGAGCTTAGGAATCGGTTTAAAAAATGTTGGAAAAAATTTCTCTTTGGATATTGATTATGCTTTTCTTTTACATTACCAATCAAAATATCTCTTATCGCCAACCCATAAGATTGGTCTCACTTTTAAGTTTGGCGGTTTCCATATTTGGGCAAAAGCCTTTCCGAAATATTTCTCGCCAAAACCAGAGAGTAAAGAAAATCTTTTGACTATTAATATTAAATACGCAACTAAAAGGAAGATAAAAAGATGGCAATTTTTAATTCGCAGTGAATTAGGCGAAATTGTGAAAACCTATCAAGGTTATGATGAGATGCCAACAAAACTTTTTTGGGATGGCTTAGACGATATTGGCCGACCAGTTGCTGACGGTAAATATTATTATGAAGTTACTTTAATTGACAGTGAGGAAAAAATTTCTTTGCATAATACTGGTTATTTAACCACTATTAAAACCACTAGCTTAAAGGGGGAGGTAAAAATAAAATGACTTTCTTAATATTTTTTAATATTCTTTCTTTTTCTCTATCGGAAGATTTTATAAATCAATATCACCAAATAAGAAATTATTTTACCGAAAGAAACTACGAAAAAGTTATTACCGAAGGCAAAAAACTTAAAAAGCAAATGCCTGAGATACTAAAAAAAGAAGATTTTAATTCGGAAATTGATTTCCTTATTGGGCTCAGTTATTTAGGATTAAAAGAATTTAAAAAGGCAGAGAAAATATTTCAAAATTTAGCAAAAAAAGAAGGTAGTTATTTAAAATGGGAAGCCAATTATGCCCTTTTGTTAACTGCCGTTATGAAAAAAGAATATCAAAAAGCGGAAGAAATGATTGCCCGGTTATTAGCGGAAAGGATTTATCAAGGGGATGAAAGGGTTTTATTAATAAAGGGAATTATTCATTATTTAAAAAAAGAAAATAAAGAGGCTTTGAATGTTTTAAAAGATTTATCCCTATTGGAAGGAAAATATTTTTTAGCCAAGATTTTATCAAAAGAGGGAGATATAATTTCGGCAATTAACCTTTTAAAGGAGTTAATTGAAAATAACCCTAATTCTCTTTTAACCAGTTATTACCATTTTTTATGGGGCGAGATACTTTTTTTAGCTGATGATTTTTTGGGAGCCCAGGCAAAATTTAAATATTTTATTGAAAATTATCCGGAATCTCCCTTAAAGGATTTTGCCCATTATTTCTTAGGAATAGCTTCTCTTTATTTGGGTGATTATCTTTCAGCTATTGAAAATTTAAAAAGTCTCACCAAACACCCATTATCCTTTTTAGCTGCCAATAGTTCTTATTATTTAGGGCTGGCCTATTTTCTTCTTAAAGATTATGATAATGCCTTATTTTATTTAAGAAAAACCCTTTATAATTTTCCCAAAAATAAAGCTGGTCTTTTTGCCCAATTAGAAATTCCCTTTTTATATTTGGCAAAAAATGATACTTTAAATGCTATTCTCTCTTCCTTACAAATCTCCCAACGAATAAACGCAAGAATTTTTGATGATTTGGCTAATTATTTTTTGGCTTTCCTTTATTACCAATTTAAAGATTATGAGAAAGCTTTCAATTCTTTAATAGAGATTTTAACAAAAAGTGATGATAAAAATCTGAGAGAAGCCAGTATCCTTTTAATATTACAATTATCTTTATTAACGAGAAATGAAAGAAATGGCGTAAGTATTTGTGAAAAGTTTTTAAGAGAAGATACCACAATTCATAACGAAGAGATTTTTTATCTTTTTGCCGAAAACCTCTACTATCTCCAACGATACGAAGAGGCTGAATTTTATTATGAGAAAGTAAAAAGTTTAAAGGGAAAATTGGGAAAGGGTTATTGTGCCTTACATTTAGGAAGATTTAAAGAAGCCGAAGAAATTTTTAAAAGCATCCACCAATCAGATTTAACGGATACGATTTTCACTTTGAATGCCCTTTTAGGAATTGCCTATTCTTTATTTAATCAAGGGGAATATTTAAAAGCAATTGATTATTTTGATTTTATTATTCAAAACTTTTCACCAAATTTTTCTGATTTTATTGCCAAAAGCTATTTCTATGCCGGCAATGCCTCGGAGAGGTTAAAATACTATGGTCAGGCATTAGATTATTATCAGAAATTGCTTGAAAATTATCCCTATTATGAAAAGGCCGATGAAGCCTGTTTTCGCATTGGTGATTTGTATTTTAAAGCAAAAAAATATGGCGAGGCGATAGGAACTTTTCAATACCTTATTAACCATTATCCTTCTTCCTCTTTTGTTCCTTTTGCCCAAGCTTTGATTGGTCAAGCCTATTTGGCCCAAAAAGATTACAAAGAGGCTATTACCTCCTTTGAAAAATTTCTTCAACTTTTCCCTGATGATATTCAAGCAAAAGGGGTAAAAAAGTCTTTGGAATTGGCTTATTATTATGCTTCTTTAGAAGATACATTATGGCAAAAAGAGTTCTTAAAGAGATTTCCTTCATCAGAATTGGCCTACCAATTGCTTATTGAAAAGGCAAAGGAACTAATAGGTAGAAAGGATTATAAAAGAGCAATAAACCTTTTGCAAAATATTGTCAGCGAAATGATAGATACCAAAATTGGTGGCGATGCCCAATTACTTATCAGCGAAATTTATAGCAATCTCAAAGATTGGGAAAACGCTAAAAATAATTACGAAAGGTTTTTAAAATTTTTCCCTTCCCATCCCGAGCGGGAAGGTGCTTATTTCAATTTGGCAGTTGCCTACTATAATTTAAAAAATTACGAAAAGGCAAAAGAAAATTTTCAAATACTCATTGATTCTTTTCCTAATAGTAGTCTTAAGGAAAATGCTCAAAAAAATTTAGAATTAATTTTAAAAAAAATTGGTGAAAAAAAGGAGGAAAAATGATTCTTGGTCAGAGTTTAGTTCAAATCTTTAAAAGTAGTTTTGTTATGATTTTATTACTTTTCCTTTCGATAATCGCCTTAGCTTTAATCATTGAACGTCTTATTTATTTTTATCGTAATCGCTTTCGCGGAAGCGAGAGTTTACAAAAGCTGAGCAATTATTTTAAAAATGGCGATTTTCAATTAGCTAAAGAATATGCTTTAAGTTTAAAAAATCCTTTAGGAAGGATCTTTCATTTAGGCTTAGAAAATAGCCATTTATCACCTCCAGAAATAAAAGAGCTTTTGATTGGTCAGATTTTGGAAGAAAAGGTGAAATACGAAAATTATTTGAGCGGTATCGGAACAATTGCTAACGGCGCAACTTTGTTGGGGCTTTTGGGGACGGTAATCGGTCTGATAAAGGCCTTTCATAATATTGCGCTAACTGGTTCTGGAGGACCAGTGGTTGTCTCTAAAGGAATTGCCGAAGCATTATTAACAACTGCCTTTGGGTTATTAATTGGTATTCCGGCGCTTTTCTTTTATAACTATTTTTCCAAAAAGGCAAACGACCTTGCCGAAGAGTTAGAAAGCCTTTCCCAAAAATTTTTAGTATTATTAACAACTAACAAAGAAAAAAGTAAAGAAAAGCAAGAAATAGAAGCTTTTTGGAAATTTTAAAGATGTTGAGAAGAAAGATTGGAAAAAATAAAAACTTTTTAAACGAATTAAATATCACTTCCTTGGTAGATATTTCTTTAACTTTGGTAATCGGTTTCATTGTTGCCCTTCCCTACTTCTTTGAATCCGGAATATTTGTCTCGCAAGCTAAACTTACTAAAGCTGCCGATAATTCTCCCATCCCCGAATTAAAAGTAAACATCTATCTAACAAAGGATGGCGAAATAATTTTAAACGAAAAAAAAGTTAATTTTGATGTCTTTAAAAAACTCTTGCCCCAATTATTGGAAAGAAGCTGGGAAAAGAAGGTGTTAATAAGTGCTGATAGCCAAGTGAAATACGAAAAGATAATTAATATCCTTGATTTCTGTAAAGAAAGTGGTGCTAAAGAATTAATCTTAATAAGAAAAAGATGAGAGTAACCAATATCAATATTTTACCAGTTGCCTGTGTGGGTTTGCTTTTAGTGATTATGATGATTATCGTGGCGCCAATGGTAGTTAGTTATTCAAAAACACCGGTTAATGTCCCCCAAGCCCGCACCGCTGAAAGAAAAGTGGAAAATGAAATTGTTATCTCTTATACACAAGATAAGAAATTATTTTTGAACGATATTCCGATAAATTTAACAGTTTTAAAAGAAAAACTGAAAGAGGAATTGGAAAAAGACCCTTATCGCTTAGTAGTGATTCGAGCCGACAAGAAACTTTCTTATGGAGAGGTAATTGAGATCATTGCTTTAGCTAAAGAAACCGGTGCGAAAAGATTAGCTTGCAGTACAAAAAAGAAAGAAAAAAATGATGAGAATTAAAACGATTAACATAGCTCTGCTTATTTCTTTAACCTTTCATCTTTGCTTATTTATAGTTATTAACCAAATAAAAGAAAAAAAATCACTTTTTGAAGATTTACACGAAATAACTTTTATTGACCAATCGTATCGTCCGGAAGTAGCCAAAATAATTAACCTTTCAAAGGGTGATTTCCGTAAAAAAGGTGAAGGGGAAACCAAAAAAGAAAAAATTGTGGAGGCTTCTGCCGAAGAGATTGTTCCCTTAGATTTAACAAAAAATATGGAAAAAAGCCAAGGTAAAATAGATTTAAATTATTTCTCCTTAGAAAAGGGGGCAGATATGGAAGCAATTAAAATCAATCTTAATACCAGAACAACGCCAAAAACAATTGAAGAAATTTTGCAAGAAGAACCAATAAAATTAACTACTGGTGGGAAAAAGGAGGGAATTGTTTTTGGTGTTTACCAAGAAATAAAAGAAGCCGAACCGATAAATTTGGAAGCGAAGATTCTAAAAAAGGAAAAGCCAATTAAATTTAAAGAAAGTAAAGAAGAAATGGAAATTTCTTTAAATGAAACTAAAGAAAAAAATATTAAAATTGCCCTTGCCGGTCCAATTTCTCAAAGAAAGATATTAAAAAAAGTTTTACCCAAATATCCTAATTGGGCAATTGAAAAAGGAATTTGCGGTTCCTTAGTTTTAAAGATTTGGGTATTACCTGAAGGAAAGGTTGAAGATAATGTGGAAATTATTGAAACAAGCGGTTATCCGGAATTGGATAATTTGGTAATTAAAGTGATTAAAGAATGGGAATTTGAACCATTGGCGGAAAATGTGAAAAAAGAGATGCAGTGGGGAATAATAAGATTTAGGTTTGAACTCATATGAAATTAATTTTTATCTTGCTTTTAATTTTCCAAACCGACACTTTACCGAAGAAAGAAAAATCTTACGAAATTGGTGAAGAAATTATCACCGGCGAGAAAAAAGTAACCATCAACGAAATGAAAATTTTAAAAATTTCACCTATTGACCCTTTTTCCCTTATTGATGAAAAATTTTCTAAAAAGGATATTGAACTAAATGACGAAGTTTTTTGCTATCTTGATTCTTCTTTTCTCCCTTGGTTACTTTTAAACTTTCCTTATCTCCGCATACCGATTAAAGAAAAGGTGTTAAAAGAAAATTTGATTCTCTTTTTACCGGATATTCAAAAGGGAGTGAAAAACTGGTCATTAAATATTTATTCTCAAAATGGCAAAGTTTTGAAAAAAATAGCTAATAGGGGTGAACCACCCAAAGTAATCTCTTGGGATTTAAAAACTGATGAAAATCATTACTTAAATGTTGGTGAAGTCTATTACGGAATTTTTTTGGTTACTGATTTTTTAGGTAACGAAACTAAAATTCTTATCCCTCCTTTTTCTTTTGACGGAATTATTTATGAAGAAAAAGATAAAAAAATCATTCTCCTAAATCCAAAAAAGATTTTTGCGCCCGAAGAGAAGGAAGAAAGGGAAAAGATTATTGAAGAAATTGCTAATCTTATCAAAAAAGAAATGCCTAAAGAGATAATTCTTAATCTCTACCGAAAGAATGAAAGAAATTTATTAGAAGAAATAAAAATTTTAGAAGAAGAAATAAGCAAGCGTATTCCGATTGGTAAAGAAAGATTAAAAAGTTTTCCCTTTTTTCAAAGAAATATATTTGAGAAAGTTGATAAGATTGAAGTTTTTTTATTAAAATAATTTTTATTTCTTAATTTTTTTATTTAGGGGTAAGATGGTAATATTTAAAACCCTTTTCTTTATGCCAACCTTCTGGGTCTTTAAGATATTTTTCTATTTCTTTAAATTCTTCATCAGTAATAAAGGTAATCTCTCGAGGTATATTAGGAGAAAAAAGAGCCGAAAGGGTAGTTAAAGAATATAGTTTTACCCCTATTTCCTTTAATTCCTCTTCTCCACCTTGTTCCCTATCTAACAAAACAAAACAACTTTCACATATTCCACCATTTTCTCTAATAATATTAATTATTCGCTTTTTTGTCCAGCCTTTAACTATTGTGTCATCAATAAGTAAGACTTTTCTTTTATACAATTCCGGTAATTTTATCCCCTCTAAAATTGGTGCTTCCGGGTATCTCTTTTCTCGTCGGGCAAAAAACATTGGTTTACTTAGCCGTTCGGCAATAAGGGATGCCAAAGAAATACTACCAGCCTCAATACCGCAAATAAGGTCAAATTGGATAGTTGATAAAACCAAAGAGGCAGCACTAATAATAAAATCACAAATTGGTGGATAATTGGGCAATCCTTTTAAATCAATATATAAAGGACTCCGATTCTTCCGTTCATCAACCTTAAAATAAGGTCTTAAATCACCCATGCTTACTTTTATCGCTCCTATCTGCCATAACAAAGCCGCAATAATCTCCGAGAGATTGCCTTTGATATTACTAAGAATTTCATAAAGATTGGATAAAAGAATCCGCTGTTCCCGCAAAATCCGAAAAAGTTTCTCAGCCTCTTCTCTTTTTTTACCAACAAAGGTAATGCGGGTTTCATTAATATCAAAAATAAAATGGAGTTGGTAATTTCTGTTTAAAAGATAGGAAACACAATTGGCATCTTTTTTAAGTTCTTTTAACACCAACCGTTTACCAATAATCTTTTTTAAAATGTTTTTGCTTAAATCGTTTGCTAAATTTTCAATCTCTTTTAATTCCAATAAGTGAGGAGTGGAAAAGTTTAAAATGTTTTCTTTCAATTTTAAATCTTTAATTGCTAATTTGGTTATTTCCATATTTTTTTAAAGATTTTTTCAACTTCTTTTTTAAGTTTTTTTATATCTTTATTATTCACAATCACAAAATCAGCATATTTTTTTGCTTCTTTCTCTTTTGCCTGAAATTTCAAACGCGCTAAAATATCTTCTTTTTCAAATCCCTTTTTAAGCATTCTTTCAATCTTTAATTTCTTAGGAGAGGTAACTAAAATGTTATAATCCATTTTTTTATAAAGACCGGTCTCAAACAATAAAGGAGCATCCACAATTAAGAAATTATGGTTTTTTTCTTTTAGTTTCTTGTCAATGGTTTTAAGAATTTCTGGCATTATTAAATTGTAATATTTTTGATAATTATTTTTATTTTTAAAAACTAATTCGGCTAATTCCTTTTTTAAAACTTTATTATTAGCAATCGCCTGGGGAAAGATTTTTTTAATTTTCTTTATTATTCGCCTTTGGGTTAATAACTGGTGAGTAATTTCATCGGCATCAATTATTTTTCCTCCGTAAGCAGCTAAAATTTTTGCCACGGTTGATTTACCGCTTCCAAGATTACCACCAATGCCAATTTTTATCATAAAAATAAAAAAATTCTATTGGCTTATTAATAAAAATAATAGTGCAAACTAATTATTTTAAAAATTTTTTAACCGCCAGACAGACATTATGACCACCGAAACCAAAAGAGTTATTTATAGCCGCAAATATTTCTTTTTCTTTCATTTTGAATCTTACAAAATCTAAATCCATCCCTTCGTCGGGATTATCCAAATTAATTGTGGGATGAACCTTATTATAATATACTGATAAACAGGTAACCACAAATTCTACTGCTCCGGCGCCTCCCAGTAAGTGACCAATCATTGATTTGGTTGAATTAATTAATAATTTATAAGCATGCTCTCCAAAAAGCCTTTTTATCGCCATCACTTCTACCTTATCGTTTAATTTCGTTGAAGTTCCGTGGGCATTAATATAATCAATATCAGTTGGCGAAAGTTTAGCTTCTTTTAAGGCGTTTGCCATTGCTATATAGGCACCTTCACCATTTTCATCCGGGGCGGTGATATGATAGGCATCAGCCGAAGCACCATAACCGCATATTTCGCAATAAATCTTGGCGTTTCTTTTTAAAGCGTGGGAAAGTTCTTCCAAAACGACTACGCCACAACCTTCGCCCAAAACAAATCCGTTACGGTCACGGTCAAAAGGTCTTGAGGCTTTTTCTGGCTCTTCGTTTCTTTTTGATAAAGCACCCATATTAGCAAAACTACTAATACAATAGCCGGTAATTGGAGCTTCACTGCCGCCGGTGATAATAATATCAGCATCACCGGCTTTTATTAAACGATAGGCTTCACCAATAGCATGGGCACCACTGGCACAAGCCGAAGTGACACAAAAATTTGGTCCTCTAAAGCCAAAATAGATAGAGACTTGTCCAGATGCCATATCCGGAATCATCATTGGAACTAAAAGGGGTGAGACCTTTTTGGGACCACCATTCAAATATTTAATATGCTCAATCTCCCAGGTCTCAATACCACCCATTCCCGAACCAATGATTACTCCTACCCGGTCTTTATCAATACTATCTAAATTTAATTGGGCATCTTTCACAGCATCTAAAGAAGCCCATAAGGCATATTGAGTAAACCGGTCAGTCCGCTTTTCTAATTTGATATCAAACCGATCACGGAAAGGAAAATTTTTTATCTCGCCAGCAAATTGAACTTCCAAATTAGATGGGTCAAAACGGGTTATCCGACTTACTCCGCTTTTACCGGCTAAAAGATTAGAAAAAAACTCTTCGGAAGAAAGCCCTAAAGAAGTAACAACGCCTAAACCAGTAATAACAACTCTTCTTTCCACTTTATTCCCGATTTAATTTTTCTTTCAAATAATCTACCAATTTGCCAACGGTATCTAATTTTTGTGCCTCTTCTTCGGGAATGTCTATTCCGTATTTATCATTTACTTCCATTAACAAAGTAGTAATATCTAAAGAATCGGCGCCCAAATCATTAATAAAATGGGCATTTTCGGTAATTTTTTCCGGTGGCACATGAAGTTTTTCTACAATAATGTTTTTGACTTCCTCAAATAAATTTGCCATATTCTCCTCCTTTTTTTTAATTTAAACTAAATAATTTTATCAAAATTTAAACAAAAGTCAATCAAATTTGACATTTTAGAAATCTTAATTATAATAAAATATGCCAAAAAGAACCTATCAGCCATCAAGAATTAAAAGAAAAAGAACCCATGGTTTTTTAGTAAGAATGCGAACACCTGGAGGAAGAAAAGTATTAAAAAGGAGAAGACAGAAAGGAAGATGGCGATTAACGGTTTAAAAGAAAAGAAAAGGTTCACTTTAAAAAAATGGGAAATAATAAGAAGTAAAAAAGATATAAAAGAATTAAAGAAAGGTAAAGTTTTAGAAAATGAATATTTAAAAATTATTTATTTACCAAAAGATATGCGAAAGTTACTTTTTAGTACCGAAAAAACTATTAAAAAGGCTGTGAAAAGAAACAAACTGAAAAGAAGGTTAAGAGAAATCTACCGGACAAATAAAGAGTTTTTTAAAGAAAATTATTATTTTTGGATTATTGGTAAGGAAAAAGCTTTGGAATTGTCTTTTGACCAATTGAAGGAAAATTTGTTAAATCTGGTTAAAAATGTTGAATAAATTTTTAATTTTTTTAATAAGGGGTTATCAAAAGTTAATTTCGCCTTTATTTATCAAAGTTTGCCGTTTTTTCCCCAGTTGTTCTGATTACGCAATTATCTGTCTTAATAGATATCCCCTTTATTTTGCTATAGTATTGATTATTTTAAGAATTATAAGATGCCAACCCTTTTTTTGTGGCGGTTATGACCCTCCGGAGAGAATGGCTAAGAAATTAAAATGGATGAGGTAAAGAATTTCTTCATTGCCTTTATTTTGATATTTCTAATTTTAGTCATTTGGCAATACCTTTTTTTGCCCAAGCCAAAAACCAAAATTGAAGAACCAAAAAAAATTGAGAAAGAAAAGTTTATCATTCAAGAAAGTTTAACGAAAACTCCTCAAGAAATTCAAAAAATTGAAGAAAAAGAGATAATTTTGGAAAATAAAACGGTAAAGTTAACTTTCTCCAATATCGGCGGAGTTCTTAAAGGTGTTTATCTTAAAAACTATGAATGCCAACTGTTAAAAAATAGCAGTCAATATTTTGGAGCTATTCTTTTTACTTCTGAAGAGACAATAAATCTTGATAACCAAATTTTTGACTATCAAATAAAAGATAGCGAAGTAATTTTTCAATGGCAGTGGGGAGATAAAAAAATAGTAAAAAGTTATAAAATAGCGGACGATTATCTTTTTCTCTTCAATCTTTTAGTTCCTACCGATAAATACCAATTAGCTTTAACTTTAGATAAATTTTTAAATTTTACGGAAAAAGATACTCAGGAGGAACTAAATTATTCGCGTTATCAATATTATTTTAAAAAACAGGTTAAAGGCATTGATCTCAAGAAAATGAAAAATAACCAAACTATTTATGAAAAAGAAATAAACTGGTTAACTATGAAAACTAAATATTTTCTCTTTTCGTTAATTCCCCACTCCTCTTTGGATTCCTGTGAATTTTTAAAAGAAAGAGGGGGAATAATAATTTATTCTCAACCGCCAAAGGAGTTTTCTTTCTCTTTTATTTTTGCGCCTTTGGAGTACAGTCTTTTGAAAAGTTTCAAAATTGGCTTAGAAAAGGCAATTCCTTTGGGTTGGCCAAGAAGTTTCAGTTTAGCAATTTTGTTTATTTTAAAATTTCTATACCGAATTTTCGGTAACTATGGTTGGGCGATAGTGGTTTTTGCTCTATTTTTAAAACTTATCTTCTTCCCCTTTTCTCGTTTACAAAACGAACAGATGAGAAAAATGCAGCTCCTGCAGCCAAAATTGGAGGAGTTAAAGAAAAGATATAAAGATGACCCCCAAACATTGAATCGGGAAACTATGCAGTTATACCAATTATATAAAATTAATCCTTTTATGGGTTGTTTACCTTTGATTATTCAACTGCCAGTTTTTTGGGCATTATATTCAGTTTTTCGCCAGACAATTGATTTAAGAAAAGCCAGTTTTATCTTTTGGATTAAAGATTTATCAGTAAAAGACCCAATTTATGTTTTGCCTCTTATTATGGGTGCTTGTTTTCTTTTTCAAAACATATTAACCAATCCGGATAAAAAAAATGTTTTCTTAGTATTCTTTTTTCCGATTTTTTTAACCCTGATTTTTTTGAATTTTCCTTCAGGGTTACAATTATATTGGCTTATTTTTAATTTACTCTCGATTTTGGAGAGTTTAATTTTCCAAAAAGGAGGTTTTAAATGGCTGAAAATAAAAACGAAGCCAAAACCATAAGTGAAATTATTCACCAAGTAGTAAAGGAATTTATTACTTATTTAGGAGTAAAAGCAAAAATTGATGTTAAAGAAGAAAAAAATGGTTATTACGCCAACATTAAAGCTAAACCTTATGCCGGTTTACTTATTGGAAAAAGAGGGGCAAATTTGAAAGCCCTCCAATATCTTATCCGCTTAGTAGTAAAAAAACGAGTTGGCCATTTTGTTCCTTTAATTTTAGATGTGAGTGGTTACCGAATGCGCCGAGTGAATTTCCTGAAAAAGAAGGCGTTAGCGGTTGCCAAAATTGTGTTAGAAACGAAAAAAGAAATGGCTTTAGACGAATTGACTGATAAAGAAGTAGCCATTGTGAGCGAAACTTTGAGTCAAGTTGCCGGGGTCAAATTTTACACTATTAAGGGAACCGGAAATAAGAAAAATGTGATTGTGGCTCCTCAATAATGACGGAAAACAAAACGATTTACGGTTTAGCCACTCCTTTGGGTAGAAGTGCCTTAGCCGTGATTAGAGTTTCTGGACCTTCAACTATTCCTATTTTACAAAAAATATTTCGACCGCTAAAGAAATACCAAAAGTTTCCCCCTCGGAAAATAATTAAAGGAGAAATTATTGACGAAGAAACCAAGGAAGTAATTGATGAAGTCACAGTTGCTTTTTATTATGCCCCTAATAGTTATACCGGCGAAGATATGGCAGAAATTTTTTCTCACGGTGGGTTTTATATTCCGCAAAAAATTTGTGAAGTTTTGAAAAAAGCTGGTGCTTCTTTAGCAGAACCCGGAGAATTTACTAAAAGAAGATTTCTTAACGGCAAAATTGATTTAGTCCAAGCGGAAGCTTTATTATCTTTAATCTCAGCCCAAACGGAAAAACAAGCAAAAATGGCGTTGTCGCAATTGCGGGGGGAAGTCTCTTCGGTAATCAAAGATTTTGGTGAGGAATTAAAAGAAATTTTAGCTTTAACGGAATATCTTATTGAATTTGCGGAAGATGAAGAAATTAACGAATTGGCTAAAAATATAAAGGAAAGAATATTTAAATTGAACGAAAAAATGGAAAAAATTTTGAAAAAAACAAATTTCCAACAAAAAATTTTCCAAGGGATAAGAACGGTTTTAGCCGGTCGGGCGAATGTCGGCAAATCTTCCCTTTTTAATCAACTATTAGGCAAAGAAAGAGCGATTGTTACGGAAATACCAGGAACTACTCGCGATGTGATTGAAGCAGTTATTGATATTGAAGGCTTTCCTTTTATTTTGTGCGATACTGCGGGAATTGATTTTAATCTTACCCTGATTGACGAATTAAGCGTAAGAAAAACCAAAGAGTATTTAGAAAATGCCGATTTAATTTTATTAATTTTTGATATCTCAGAACCGCCCCAAAAAGCCGACTATGATTTATTAACAATGACCAAAGAACAGCCACGGATTATTATCCTTAACAAAAAAGACTTGCCTCAAAAATTCCCTTTAGATTTTTTAGCGAATGAACCTTATTTGCTCGTTTCGGCAAAATATGGCGAAGGAATTGAAGAATTGGTTAAAAAATTGCTTGAATATTCTCAAAATCTTTATTCGGAAAGCGATACCTTTTTTTTCCTACCGCGACAGATTGACTGTTTAGAAAAGGCTTTAAAAGCTTTTAGAAATGCTCTTCACCTGGCTTATTGGGAAGGAGTGGCGGAGGAGTTAAAAACTGCCTTAAACCATCTAAAAGAACTTTTAGGAGAAACTACCAGCGAAGAAATTTTAGATAAAATATTTTCTCAATTTTGTATTGGAAAATGAAAAAAATTTTACTTTATTTAAATGAAGCCGAAGAAGAAACAATTAGTCTGGCTTTATCTTTAGCGAAAACTTTTTCTTCCCGGCTTTACGTCTTATTTTCTCTTGACGCCGATGAAATAAAAGATGAAAATTTAAAGGATAGATTAGAAGACGAAGGTTGGCAAAAATTGTACGATGTGGAAGAAATGGCCTTTAAAGAAGAAATAAAAGTTTCGCTTTTATTTTTTGAAGGTAAACCCGAAAAATTGATTGAAGAATTGATGAAGTCTTATGAAATTGAAGCATTAATTTTGAACCCATTGGCTAATTTAAATTTATTAGAAATAATAAACAAAAACAAAGAAAAAATCATCATTTTAAGATAAAAGGAGGTTAATGATGAAAAAAATTTCCGAAATTTTAATAAAAGAAGGAATTATTTTAGATTTAAAAGAAAAAGAAAAAATCGAGGTAATTAAAAAATTAGGGGAACGATTAATTTCTTTAGGTTACATTACTAATTCTGACGAATTTTTTGGTGAAATTTTAAAAAGGGAAAATTTGGAAAGCACCGGTATTGGAATGGGTATTGCCATTCCTCATGCCCGTTCTAACGCAGTAAAAGATTTGGTAATTGTTTTTGGTCGTTCCCAAGAAGGAGTAGATTTTTCAAGTTTAGATGGCAAGCCGGCTCACCTTATTTTCCTTATTGCTGGTCCAGAAAATAAAAAAAGCGAATATCTTTTTGCTTTAGCCAAATTATCAAAATTATTAAGAAAAGACGAAGTGAGAATAGAGTTGAATAAAGCGAAAAACGAAGAAGAGGTGATCGCAATAATTAAGAAATATGAAGTTTAGAAAAATATTTATTTTTTTTATTCTTTTTCTCCCTTTTTGCCAGTATGAAAAAGATTTCTGTTTCAAAATTTTTTTTATCGATGTTGGCCACGGTGATGCTATTCTTATAAAAATACCAGAAAATACCCGTTATCTTAATATTTTAATTGATGGCGGTGAAGAAAAATATAGCGACGATATCTTAATCCCTTTTTTAAAAAAACAAAAGATCGATACTTTCCATTATCTCTTCATCACCCATAATCATTCTGATCATCTGGGAGGAGTTTTAAAAGTTCTGGATAACTTTTATATTAAAAATATTATCACTTGTCAGAAAGAGGATTCCCATAAGTTATATTTAAGATTTTTGGAAAAGTTAGCCCAATTACAATTAACCCCTTTAAAAATTAAGATTGGCGACAGTTTCCTTTTGGGAAAAAAGGGGAAAATAAAAATTTTGAATTGTTATAAAAAGGGCGATGATGAGAATAATAGTAGTTTGGTATTAAAATTAACTTATGATACTTTCAATTTTCTTTTTACTGGTGATATTGAGGGAAAAAAGAGAAAGGAAAGTAGTTCGGTCTGTCGTTATGCGGAAAAATTTTTGGTTGAAAGGTTTAACAAGGAATTGAAAGCCAAAGTTTTAAAAGTTCCCCATCACGGAAGCGAAACCTCTTTAACCGATACCTTTCTCAAGTTAGTTTCGCCAGAAATTGCGATTATCACTGCTGGTCGGAAAATATTTGGCAAATTTATATTACCCGACACCACAGTAATTTTAAGGCTTTTTAAAAATAATATTAAAATTTTTAGGACCGATAATGGTGACCATAACTCTGAAGATGCTCCCGGTGACGACCACATTTTAATTGAAATAAAAAATAATAATTTTGTATGTCGCTACTATTCTTCTTATTTGATTTTTTAAAAAAATTAATTAAAATAAAATTAAGGCGGCGTAGCTCAGGTGGTAGAGCAGGAGAATCATAATCTCCGGGTCAGGGGTTCGAATCCCTTCGCCGCCATTTTTTTATAAAAAGGAGGAAAGATGCCCATAAATGAGGCCAAATATATTTGGATGGATGGGAAATTGGTTCCTTGGCAAGAAGCCAAAATCCATATCCTTTCTCACGTAATCCATTATGGAACTGGTGTGTTTGAAGGTTTAAGATGCTATAAAACTAAAAAAGGACCAGCAGTTTTTCGTTTGAAAGAACATACGGAAAGACTTTTCCATTCGGCAAAGATTTACCGAATGGAAATTCCTTACACTCAAGAAGAAATTAACAGAGCAATAATTGAAACAATAAAAGCCAATCAATTGGAAGAGTGTTATATTCGACCAATTGTTTATAGAGGCTACGGTGAAATCGGTGTCAATCCTTTTGGTTGTCCGGTATGCGTAGCCATTGCTACTTTTTATTGGGGTAAATATTTAGGTAGTCAAGCCACCGAAGAAGGCGTTGATGTTATGGTCTCTTCCTGGAATCGGATGGCACCTAATACTTTTCCCGCAATGGCAAAAGTTTGCGCCAATTATATGAATTCCCAATTAATCAAAATGGAGGCAATAACCTACGGTTTTGTTGAGGGTATCGCTTTAGATATCTTCGGTTTTGTAAGTGAAGGTTCCGGAGAAAATATCTTTTTAGTAAAAAAAGGTAAACTTTATACCCCACCTTTAAACGCCACAATTTTACCAGGAATAACTCGGGATACGGTAATTAGAATCGCCAAAGATTTAGGTATTGAGGTTGTTGAAACGATGATTTTGCGCGAATTTTTATACATTGCCGACGAAGCCTTCTTTACCGGCAGTGCCGCTGAAATTACTCCCATACGTTCTATTGACAGAATAAAAATTGGTAACGGCCAAGTTGGACCAATTACTAAAAAACTACAAGAAGAGTTTTTTGCTATTGTTAACGCTGAAAAAGAAGATAAATATGGATGGTTGACCTATTTATGAAAATTGGCATTGGGGCTGACCATCGGGGTTTTTTTTTAAAAGAAGAACTTAAGAAATTTTTAGAAAAAAACAATTTCCAAGTAAAAGATTTTGGTACTTTTTCTGACGAATCTTTTGATTATCCGGATGTAGCCTTTCCTTTAGGAGAAGCAGTAAAAAAAAGAAAAATTGCTAAAGGAATTTTAATTTGTGGTTCCGGTTTGGGTATGAGTATTGCTGCTAACAAAATAAAAGGAATAAGGGCAGCTTTATGTTTAAATAAAGAAATGGCAAAAATGGCAAGAAATCATAACGATGCCAACATTTTAGTATTGGCAGCCAATTTTACTCCTTTAAAAAAAGCCAAAGAAATTGTGGCGACCTTTTTAAAAGAAAAATTTGAAGGTGGGCGGCATTTAAGAAGAATAAATAAAATAAAAAAATATGAAAATCTTACCCTTAGCCAGTGACTCCTTAGGTACCAGGAGTATGGCAACTTATGTGGAAACCGAAAATTTTAACATTCTTATCGATCCAGCTGTTGCCCTATCGCCTTCGCGATTCAACCTTCCACCCCATCCAATTGAACTTCAAAGGAAGAAAGAACAATTAGAACTAATAAAAGAGAAAAGTAAAACCGCCCAACTTATCATTATAACCCACTATCATTACGACCATCATAATCCGGAGGAAATTTCTCTCTATCAAGACAAAATTCTTTTGATAAAAGACCCGAATAATTTTGTAAATGAATCGCAAAGAATTAGAGCCCATTATTTTTTGGAAAAGATTAAAAACTTACCAAAAACGATTGAAATTGTCGATAATAAAGAGTTTATTTTTAATAATATAAAAATAAAATTCTCCCCACCAGTAAAACACGGACCAAAAGAATATTTAGGCTATGTGATTGAAATAGCTATTAGTAATGAAAAGGAAAATTTTATTTTTACTTCGGATGTTCAAGGAATTGTTGATGAGGAGCAACTAAGTTTTATCTTAGAAAACCAACCTACTATTCTTTACGCTGACGGACCAATGACTTATATGTTAAATTATCGGTATCATAAAGAAGATTTAGAAAAGTCAATAAACAATATAAAAAAGATTATTAAAGAAACGGATGTAAAAGTAATTGTTTTGGACCATCACTTAACCCGCGATGAGAAATTTAAAGATTATTTAAAAGAGATCCTTAACCAAAATAAAACAAAAATTTTAACCGCTGCCGAATATTTAGGTAAAGAAAATGAATTGTTTGAAGCCAAAAGGAGAGAATTATATAAAGGTTTGTAAATTTTTTATTATTAGAAAACTTCTAAAAAGAATGTTCTTAAATATTCGGTCTCGGGCATACTCAAAAGAATTGGATGGTCGGGACCTTGGGTTGTTCTTTCAATTATTCGAAAATTTTTCTTAGCATCTTCAGCCGCTGCGTTTAAAGTATCTAAAAAATCCTGCCAATAAAAATGGTGGGAACAAGTAGAAGTGACCAAAATACCGCCTGGTTTTAATAATTTCATTGCCCACAAGTTAATATCTTTATATCCTCGTAAAGCGCCACTTAATTCTTTCCGACTTTTTAAAAATGGTGGTGGGTCAAGGATAATTAAATCAAAAGTCATTCCATTTTTATATAAATTCCTAAGCTCATTAAAAGCGTTTCCCACAAAAAAATGGCAGATTTTTTCAACTTTATTAAGCTCCGCATTTTTCTTGGCCAATTCAATTGCTTGATTATTACCATCGATTCCTAAAGTTTCTTTAGCACCGCCCAAAGCAGCATTAATGGAAAAACTGCCAGTGTAACAAAAAACATCTAATACTTTTTTATCTTTTGCTAATTCTCTTACTTTTCTTCTGGTTATTCGGTGGTCAAAAAAATAACCAGTTTTTTGACCATTCTTTATATCCACATAAAACTTTACGCCGTTTTCTTTAATAATAACTAAATCGTCTAATTCACCATAAGCAAGACGGTCGTAACGGGGTAACTTTTCTAACTCCCTTAATCGGAAATCGTTTTTTTCAAAAATTGATTTCACCTCAAAAAGTTCAATTAACGCTTGAAAAATTTTTTCTTTTCTTATTTCCACACCGTAAGAATAAATTTGAACAACAAAATGATTTTGATATTTATCAATTACTGTGCCGGTTAACAAATCACTTTCGCCATAAACCAAACGAAAATCCTCTTCATCTGGCAAAACTTCCTTTCGATATTGATATGCTTTTAATATTCTTTCTTTTATTAAAGGTACATCAAAATCTTCATCTTTAAAAGAATAGAGTCTTATGGCAATTTTACTCTCCCAGTTAAAAAGACCATTGCCAATAAACTTGTCATCTTCATAGACCGAACAGATATCTCCTTTCTTTAACTCTTTATCTTTCTTTATCACTTCGTTCCTTAAAATCCAAAGGTAGTGTTTGATAGTTTTTTTTCTTTTTACAAAAACCTTTTTAAAGGACATCTTTTACAATAATATTATTATCTTCATCAATAGTATAAATCAAATCTTTTCCTTCTTTAGCTTTTGGAGCCAAAAGTATAGGTGGTGGGTTCCCTTCACCAAAGGGTGGTAAAAAAGAAAGGAGGTTACGATTAGTGTCGTTTATTTCTAATATCCCTTCATAAAAATGGGTAAAAGAATTAGTTTTAATATTAGTAAATAATTTTTCAACATCTTTTATCACTTTCTTAATAAAATTTTCTAATTTTTCGGAAGCAATAGAAAAGCCGCATGCCTTTTTATGACCGCCATAATCAATTAAATATTCTTTATTTATTTTTAAAATTTCCAAGATACTGTTCTCTTCATCACACCGACATTCACCCACATATCTTTTTCCATCTACCCTACCAATTACCATTGCTGGTAAATGATACTTTTCGGTAAGTTTTCCCGCCACATATCCTAAACAACCTAAAGCCAATTCATCACTCTTCACAATAATAATTTTATCACTAATAATCTTAATTGCCTCCGCAATCTCTAAGGACCTTTTAGCATCCTCCTGCCATTTTTGAGAACGGTTCTCAAACTCTTTAAAAATCTCATCGGCTTCTTTTTCGTCTTTGGTAATGAAAAATTTAACTCCTTTATTACCATCGCTATTAGCAAAAATTGGCAAAAGAAAGATAATAAAATTAGTAACATTAAACTTTCTTTTTTCTAAGATATTTAAAATCGGTTTTTTAAAAGCTCGGTTTAAATTATCAAAAGTTTTAATTCCTAAGGTAACTATTACGCGGTTTTCAAAAATTAAAGGTACCCGGTCAGCGATTGTCCCTAAGCAAGCAAGAAAAAACAAATCGTTTTTACAAGAAAAAAATTCTTCTGTGGAGATATCCATCAATTCTTTTACCATACCCAACAGAAATTTAAGAACCACGCCAACACCCGCAAGTTCCCGGAAAGGATAAGAAGAATCTTTCCTTTTCGGATTAATCACGGCAATCGCTGGTGGCAGGTCCTCTAACACTTCATGATGGTCAATTACTATTACATCTACCTTTTTTTCTTTAGCTTCTTTAATCTCTAAAATATTTGTTGTTCCCGAATCAACCATGATTACCAAATCCAAACCTTGGTTTTTAAACAATTCTAAATCTTCTAAATTTAAACCATATTTCTTTTTATGCTTTGGCGGTATATAATAACTAACATTTGCTCTTAAATCCTTTAAAATATTATAAACCAAAACCGTGGCGGTTATTCCGTCCAAATCTTCATGACCCCAAACCAAAATTTTTTCCTCATTTCTTATTGCTTTATCTATTCTTTCTAATGCTAGATAATAATCGGGCAAAATTTCTGGCGGATACAAAGATTTTAAGGAAGGATAAAGAAAATTCTCAACATCCTCTTTTGTACGATTTTTTCTTAAATACAAAATTCTTAAAAAACCCTCAGGTAAAGAAACGCTCTCTTTTAAAATTTTAAATTCTTCTTCATTTATCGGTATTAATTTCCACATTTTAATCATATATTATATCCATTTTCATATTTTTGTCAAAATAGTGCCATATTTTTCTGCGGTTACAATAGTAAACTGCGACAAATAATAAAAAGAAGAATATTCTCCAAAATTAACTATATTATAAGTTATGTAATTTAATAACTTATTATTATTTTTTAATATACATTGTGGCATATAAATTGCATATGTTAAATTGGTCTCTCCAGTGCTAATAAGATGCCAAAAATCTGGTTGGCAAAAGGGCAGTTTAAAAACTGCCCTTTTTTATTTTATAATAATAATTTTAAATTCTTTTTTAGTTTGTAGATTTTTGATAACGTAAATTCCGGAAGGCAAATTTTTAATTTCTAAATTACCGTTTTTCTTTATT
>CAZDHW010000023.1:0-20553 GCA_964505415.1 uncultured bacterium
GAAACAAAAGAGAAGAAAGAAAAAAGAAAGATTATTATTATGAAATAATAAAACTACTAAAATCCTATTCCGCAAAAGAAACTTGATTTTTTAAAATTTACTTATAAAATTATTTTATGAAAAAATATCTAATTTTCTTTATTTTTCTTTATTCTTTCTCTCAAGAATATACTGATGAATTTGAAAAATTAGGAGTTTCTGCCTGTGCCGGAGGTATTGGTGAAGCGATGGTGGCTTTAAAAAAAGATGGCTCTTCCTTTTATTATAATCCCTCCCTTTCAGTTTTAAGTAGTAAAAAAGAATTTTACTTTTATCACTCAGAAAATTTTGGTGGTGAATTTAAGACCGAATATTTTTCTTTTACCTATCCTAAAAGAAATTTTGCTTTAGGCATTGGCCTTTATACTAATCTTCTTCCTAATATTCCCTATTGTTCTTTACCCTATCCTGATTTGCCCCCTAATGACTCCAATAATCAACCGGTATTTGTAAAAAATATTTTTGCTTACGATTTAATCAATTATTATAATTTTTCTTTTCTTAAAAATTTTTGGGCAATAGGTTTTAATTTAAAATTTATCTTTCGTAATCTCGGGACTAAAAAAGGTTTGGGTGGTGGCGTTGATTTTGGGGTAAGTTTAATTCCTTTGTCGGATCTTCTTTTAGGTTTGCGAATAAAGAATATTATTAATTCACCAATTCTTTGGTCAGACAAAAAAAGAGAAAATATGAAACCAGAATTTGCAATAGGTATATCAAAAAGATTCGGCAATTTTCTGTTTGCCTATGAAAATGAATGGGAGTATAACAATTTTGGTTTGGAATATAAAATAAAAGATTTGATTTTCTTACGAAGCGGTTTCTATCATCGCTGTTTCTCTTTTGGTTTCGGAATAGTTTATCACTCTTTATATTTTGATTACGGTTATGAAACCAAAAAATATTTGGAAAGCGATTTACCGGCATCGGTAATTAAAATAAGCGGAGGGATAAAATTTTAAACCCCGAATACGGAAGAAAATTTGTTCATCTTTTAGCCCTTTTAATCCCTATTCTTTATTACTTTTTGCCACGAAAATTAAGTATTTTTTTAATGTTTTTAGCTATGGTAATTTTCCTCACAGTGGATTTCCTTCGGCTTCATATCAATCCGATAAAAAGTATTTTTATTATTCTTTTTGGCTCACTTTTACGAAAAAAAGAATTTACTTCGTTAACTGGCGGTAGTTATTTAATGTTGGCTTCTTTCATAAATATGTTAATTTTTGAAGATAAAGGAATTTTTATGGCTTCCATCGCCTTTCTGGCGGTTGGTGATACCATGGCAGCTTTGGTCGGTTTAAGCCAGGGACGAACAAGGATTTTTACTCTTAAAAAAACCTTGGAAGGCACAATTGCTTGTTTTTTATCTTGTACCTTGGTTGCTTATATTTTATCGGTTTTGCCCCAATATAATTTGCCTTTAAAGGTTGGGCTTATTGGCGCTGGTATGGCTACTTTGATTGAAATTCTTCCGTTGGAAGTGAATGACAATGTTTTAATTCCCTTGGTTTCGGCAATCGCAATGCAAATCTTCAAAATGATTTCAGCTTGATAAGATTTAAATTTTTATTATAATTTTTTTTTAAATTAAAAAGGAGGAAATTATGAAAAGAATAATGCTGATTTCATTACTTATTGGTATTTTATTTGCCCAAAATAATTTTTTATCTCCTCTTTATAATTTTTATCTTACTAATGAATGGGATAAAGGGATTGCCTATTTAGATTCTTTGCTTTCTTTAGAAAAAAATCCGGAAAGAAAAGTAATTCTGTTGTTAGAAAAGGGAGATATTTATTTTGATAAATTGAGGGATTATAAGAAAGCCGAAGAGATTTACAACGAAATAATTAACAATTATAAAAAAACAAAATTTTTACCAGAAGTTTATTATCGTTTAGGTTTATTAAAAGAGCTCACGGAAGATTACTTAACAGCTGCCCAAATTTTCGAAAAGGTAGCGGTGGATTATCACCAATCAAAATATGCGGAAGATGCTTTGGAAGCTATTGAACGATGTTTCAAAAAGAACTATTTAGAAAGGGTTGCCTATGTTGACAGTTACCCGATTACCCAAATAGAATTTGACGAAAAAATATCCCGTAATCCCAGTGCTTATGAAAAATTTGAAGATAAGTTGAAACTTCTTAACGAAATGATTGACGAAAGACTTTTATATTGCGAAGCCAAAAAAAGAAATCTTTTTCCTTTAATAAAAAATGATTATGAAGAGCAGCGGAAGATGTTAATGTTTAATCAATGGTATAATGATGAAGTTGTTAACAAAGTAAAAGTAAGTAAAAAAGAGAAAAAAGATTATTATAAAAAGAACAAAAGAAACTATATAAAAGAAGAGCAAGTAAAATGTCGGGAAATTTTAGTGAAAGATTTAGCCACTGCTGAAAGTTTAAGAAAAAAGATATTGAGAAACGAGTTAGTTTTTGACAGCGTGGCTAAAGATACGACAATCAATTTATCAACCAACAAAAATGGTGATTTAGGCTATTTTAGAAAAGGAACTTATCCTAAAGAGATTGAAAAAGTTGCTTTTAAATTAAAGCTTGGTGAAATCTCCAAGCCGATAAGAACCAAAGAGGGTTATCGGCTTTTGAAATGCGAAGATAAAAGACCAAAAGAAGTTAAGAAATATAAGGATGTAGAGAATGATATTGAACTGCGCATAAAAAATGAAAAGATAAATAAATATTTTGAAGAAAAGATAAAACATTTAAAAGCCAGCGCTTCTATTTTTATTGATACTTTAGCAATAAAAGAAAATAAAAACGAAATTGCCCGATTTTATAATGTGAAATTAACCATTAACGATTTAAATGAAAGGATAACCCGTCTACCACCTTTTATTCGTCCTCAATTGGAAACCGAAGAAGGTAAACTTCGGCTAATTGATAATCTCATTCAGGAATATCTTATTTTAAGGGAAGCGGAATCTACTAAATGCTTTTTAAGAAATGCGGTTTTTGGTCAGCTTCAAGAAAGAGAAAAATCTTTATTAATTAATCAGTTAAAAAAACAAGAAGTGAGTGATAAAGTAGTAATAAAAGAAGAGGAACTGAAAAAAGATTATAAGGAAAATATTAAAGATTTCTTTGTTCCAGAACAGGTAAAGGCAAGAGAAATTGTTGTCCGCTCATTGGAAATGGCTAATAAAGTGAGGTTAAAACTTCTTAAAGAAAATGTTACTTTCGATTCATTAGTAAAAGAATATTCAGTTTCGCAGACAAAATATTTTGGTGGCGACCTTGGATATTTTTCTAAAGATGCCAAAAATATACCAAAAGAAGTCATTAATTTTGCTTTTGGGGCCAAAAAAGGCGAAATTTCCAAACCAATCAAACTTAATGAGACAACCTTTGTCATTATTAAAAAAGAAGACCATAAAAAAGCCCATTATCGTCCCTTTGAAGAAGTAAAAGATAAAATTGAAAGAAAATTAAAAAAAGAAAAAGAAAAGATTCGGTATGAAGAAGTTATCGCCGATTTAAGAAAGAAAGCCAAAATCGAAATTTTGTTAAAAGAAGAAAAGGAAGAGGGTGAAAAGGAATAGCTTAAAGATTTTCTATTTCAAATTCCCGTTCGTTTTTGCCAAGAATTTTTATTCTGATATTAATCCTTTTTGGGGGTAAATTTTTTTCAATCCGTTCTGCCCATTCAATCAAACTTATTCCTTCACCATAAAGATATTCAAAAATTCCCAAATTTTCAATCGTTTCTTCATTTTCTATCCGGTAGAGATCAATATGGTAAATAGGAATTTCTGCCAAATAAACCGCCACCATTATAAAACTGGGACTTTTAACCGTCTTTTGGTATCCCAAGCCAGAAACAATACCCTTAATAAGGGTTGTTTTCCCTGAGCCCAATTCACCATAAAGGGCAACAATATCTCCCTTTTTAAACTTTTTGGCAAGCTTCTTTCCTAATTCAATTGTCTCTTCTTCCGAATGGGTAATAACTTTCACTAATCACACATTTCAATTGCCATTGCTACTGCCTCACCGCCACCCAAACAGATGGCTGCCAGCCCATTTTTCTTATTTAACTCTTTCAAAGCATAAATCAAAGTGACTAATATCCGCGCACCACTGGCGCCAATTGGATGGCCTAAAGCTACTCCTCCACCTTTTATATTAACTTTCTTCCAGTCCCATTCTAATTCCTTACCGTCAGCCAATACCTGGGCAGCGAAGGCTTCATTTATTTCGATTAAATCAAAATAATCAATATTCACTTTTAAAATATCTAAAATTTTTCTTATTGCTTTAACCGGGGCATAAAAAAGCATCTTTGGCTCCACACTACCAACTGCGTAAGCTTTTATCCTTGCCAACGGTTTTATTTTATATTCTTTCACAAAATCTTCGGAAGCAACAACAACTGCTGCTGCCCCGTCACTAATCTGGGAAGCATTACCGGCAGTAACTGTTCCGTTTTCTTTAAAAACCGGTTTTAATTGAGCAAGTCTTTCTAAAGAAGTATCCTCTCTTGGTCCTTCATCTTTGTTAACAATTATTGGCTCGCCTTTCTTTTGAAAAATAGTTATCGGAATTATTTCTTCTTTAAATCTCCCTTCTTTTGTTGCCCTTACTGCTTTCATATGGCTTTCGTAAGCAAATTTATCTTGCATCTCCCGAGTAATTCCGCTTCTTTCCGCAGTAAATTCCGCTAGTATACCCATATGAACATCTTCAAAGGCACACCAAATTCCATCATAAATCATCCCGTCAACAAGTTTAACTTCTCCCATTCTCACACCACTTCTTAAACCGTGAAGATAATAAGGCACATTAGACATTGATTCTTGACCACCAGCAACCATTACTTTGGCATCACCGGCTTTTATTGCCTGACAGGCAAGAATCACGGCAATCAAACCAGAACCACAGACTTTATTAACTGTCAAAGAAGGAACTTCTGGAGGGATACCGGCTTTTATCTGCGCTTGTCTTGCCGGTGCCTGTCCTAATCCGGCTGGACAAACATGGCCCATTATCACACCGTCAAGTTTTTCTTTTGCTACTTGTGATTGTTCTAAAGCACCTTTAATAGCAATTCCTCCTAATTCTGTGGCTTTAAAAGAAGAAAGACTACTTAAAAATCTTCCAATTGGCGTTCTTTTGGCACCAATAATATACATTACTCCTCCTTTTTCCAGTTTGGTTTTCTTTTTTCTAAAAATGCTTTTAATCCTTCTTTTGCCTCTTTACTGGTAAAATTAAGGGCAAACAATTTTATTTCCCATTCCTTTGCCTGGTCAATACTCATATTTAAAGCTTGATTAATTGCCTGTTTTGCCAATTTTATTGCTACCGGACCATTAGCAATAATCTTTTTAGCAATATTTTTGGCTTCGTTTAAAATATTTTCTTTAGGAAAAACTTTATTCACTAATCCGATTTTCAAGGCTTCTTGGGCATCAATCATTTCTCCAGTAAAAATTAATTCTTTTGCAATTCCGATACCACAAACTTTTGGTAAGCGGATATTACCACCAAAGCCGGGGATAATCCCCAATTTAACTTCTGGTTGACCAATTTTGGCATCTTCCGCCATTATCCGAATATCACA
The DNA here is from genome assembly GCA_964505415.1 of uncultured bacterium. Lineage (GTDB taxonomy): Bacteria > Hydrothermota > Tepidihabitantia > Tepidihabitantales > DTDR01 > DTDR01. Next base: position 5,627 of record CAZDHW010000023.1, read on the forward strand.
GGCTAAAGCAATCTCACAACCTCCACCTAAGGCATAACCATTAATCGCCGCAATCACCACTTTATCCAAATTCTCAATCTTAGAAAGTAATCTGTGACCATTTTGGGCAAATTTCTCCGCATCAAAAGGAGTAAAATTCACCATTTCGGAAATATCGGCACCGGCAATAAAAGCTTTACCTTCACCAGTGATAATCAAAACCCTAATTTTATCATTCTCCTTTATCAAATCAATCGCCTTTTCCAATTCCAAAATTGTTTCCGTATTTAAAGCGTTTAACACTTGTGGACGATTAACCTTTAAAATTGCAATCTCATCTTCATATTCCAAAACAATATTTTTAAACTCCATTATTCCTCCTCTTAACTTTTAAGGAAAAAATTATAATAAAATTAAAGTATAAATCAACATAATCAATGTTTCGCTTTAAAATCTTTATATTTATTTGGCGTAAAAAATCTTAAACATCCGGTATAAAATAGCAATAATGAGTACCCAAGGAATGGTTTTAATATAATTGTTGGAAATGGTAATGATAAATTGGATAAGAATAAATTTATTAATAAGATAAAAAAGGCTCATCGTAATTGAAAATTTTATAAATTTTAAGTATACTTTAAAAGGGCTATTATTAAAAAAGAAGGGTAGGCATTCCCTGAATGGTTGGGGTATTAAAGGGATTTTTTTAATTTTGCTTTCAATAATTACTCTTGACAAAATGATAATAAAAATAATCAACCAAGATGATTAAGTAAATGGAGTCACAATAGTGAGGCTGATATAATTGGATTTAATATTGAAAAAACTACAAACTTTAACGACATAACAATAGGTTGTCATTGGCGAAAAAGAAAAATAGTTTTAAAAGGTTGAAATTTTATAAATTTAGGTTAAAATCTCAATGTTTGACTTTTATTTAAAATTTTATAAAATATTTATAGAAATTTTAAATTAAAAGGAGGATGTATGGCCGAAGAGAAAGAATTATATTATCCACCAACAGAGTTGGTTGAAAACTCTAATATCAAAAAGTTCATGGATATTCATGGAATCAAAACCCTTGAAGAACTTTTAGAAAAAAGTCAAAAAAATATTGAATGGTGGTGGAATGAAGCGGCGAAGGAACTGGAGTGGTTTTCTCCTTACGAAAAAGTTTTAGAATGGAACTTGCCTTTTGCCAAATGGTTTCTCGGCGGAAAGATAAATATTGTCCATAATGCTCTTGACCGTCACATTAAAACTTACCGGAAAAATAAGGTGGCTTATATTTTTGAAGGCGAACCCGGTGAAGTAGAATATTGGTCTTATTATAAACTTTACAAAGAGGTAAATAAGTTAGCTAATGCTTTAAAGAAACTGGGAGTGAAAAAAGGCGACCGAGTGACTATCTATTTACCGATGATTCCTCAATTACCTATCGCAATGCTTGCCTGCGCAAAAATTGGTGCTATCCATTCAGTGGTCTTTTCCGGATTTTCTGCCCAAGCTTTAAAAGACCGGATTCAAGATGCTGAGGCAAAAGTTTTGATTACTGCTGATGGTGGTTTTAGAAGAGGAAAGGTTGTTCCTTTAAAACAGAATGCCGATGAAGCTTTAAAGGAATGTCCAACAATTGAAAAGGTAATTGTTTATAAAAGAACTGGCGAGACAGTACCAATAAAAGAAGGAAGAGACCTCTGGTGGCATGAAATTACGGAAAAAGAAAGTGACTATTGCGAAACTGAAGTTATGGATTCTGAAGATATTTTATATATCCTCTATACCTCCGGAACCACCGGTAAACCCAAAGGAGTTGTCCATGTTCATGGCGGTTACGCGGTAGGAATTTATACTACTTTAAAATATGTTTTTGATATAAAAGATGAAGATATTTGGTGGTGTGCTGCTGATATTGGTTGGGTAACCGGTCATAGCTATATTGTCTATGCTCCCTTAATGTTGGGAGCCACTTCTATTTTATATGAAGGGGCACCTGATTATCCTGATCCAGGAAGATGGTGGAAGATTATTGAAAGGGAAGGAGTAACCATTTTATATACCTCACCGACAGCTATCAGAATGCATATGCGTTATGGTGAGCAATGGGCAAATAAATACAATCTTTCTACTTTGAGACTTCTCGGTTCAGTTGGCGAACCGATAAATCCAGAAGCCTGGCGTTGGTATTATAAAAATATTGGTAAAGAAAGATGCCCAATTATGGATACCTGGTGGCAAACAGAGACCGGTTCTTTTGTGGTATCACCCCTACCCATTACTCCTTTAAAACCTGGTTCAGCAACAAGACCCTTACCGGGATTTAATGCCGATGTCTATACCTCTGATGGTAAAAAAGCAAAACCAAATGAAAATGGTTTTGCCGTTATCACTTCGCCTTGGCCCAGTATGTTAAGGACATTATATAAGGACCCGGAAAGATATAAACAAGTTTATTGGTCAAGATTTCCTAATGTCTATCTCACTGGTGATTCTTGTTCCATTGATGAAGATGGTTATTTCTGGTTTAAAGGTAGAGCCGATGAGGTTTTAAATGTTGCTGGCCATCGATTGGGAACCGCTGAAATTGAAAGTGCCTTGGTTGCCCATCCAGCAGTTGCCGAAGCAGCGGTAATTGGAATTCCTGACGAAATCAAAGGAGATGTACCAAAAGCCTTTGTAGTGTTAAAAGTGGGGTATCAACCATCAGAAGAACTTAAAAAAGAATTGAAAGAATGGGTTGCCAAAGAGATTGGACCTATTGCCCGACCAGAAGATATTGAATTTCGTGACAAATTGCCAAAAACTCGCTCGGGTAAAATAATGAGAAGACTTTTAAAAGCCGAAGCTTTAGGATTACCCTTGGGTGATATTTCTACTTTAGAAGAGTAAATTAATTAAAATTTCGGAGGATTTTCTCAATGACTAAAAATCGGTGGTTTATTATAATTGGGGCTATTCTTATTCAATTATGTTTAGGCGGAATATATGCGTGGAGTGTTTTTCGTAAACCCTTACAAGGACCGCCGTTAAATCTTACACCAACCCAAGCAACTCTTCCTTTTGCTTTTGTTTTAATATCATTTGCTATTGCCACAATTATTGGTGGCAGATGGCAAGATAAAAAAGGTCCAAGGATTGTTGCGATTAGCGGTGGTATCCTTTTAGGATTAGGGCTTATCCTTGCCGGGATAACAAAATCTTTTTTAGGAATTTTAATTTCCTATGGAATTATTTCTGGATTAGGTATTGGTCTTGCCTATGTATGTCCAATCTCAGTGGGGGTTAAATGGTTTCCTGATATGCGGGGATTAATCACTGGTATTGCGGTTGCTGGTTTTGGTGCTGGAGCATTAATTGTCGCTCCTTTGGCAAGAAAACTAATTGATACCTATAATGTTTTTAACACCTTTATTATCTTAGGAATTGCTTTTTTAATTTTAGTAATCATCGGTGCCCTCATTTTAAGAAATCCACCGGAAGGTTGGATACCAGAAGGTTGGACACCACCACCAACATCCCAAGCAACTTCTTATTCTTATTCTCCTTCCCAAATGCTTAAAACCTATCAATTTTATTTAATTTGGCTCATCTATTTCTTTGGTTGCGCTACCGGATTGATGATTATTGGGCAGACCTCGCCAATCGGTCAAGATTTGGCAAATTTAACAAAAGAAACTGCGGCTTTTGCGGTAAGCATTTTAGCCATTTTTAATGCTTTGGGAAGAATCTTTTGGGGAAAAATTTCTGATTCTTTGGGAAGAATGAAAACTTTGTTTTTAATGTTTCTTATCTGTGGAATTGCTGTTTTTCTCTATACCCTTATACCTTCTTTTCCCTTATATTACTGGTTTGGTATCTCTTTAGTAGGACTTTGTTTTGGTGGTTATTTAGCTATTTTTCCCGCGGTTACTGCTGATTTTTATGGAACAAAAAATGTCGGTGTCAACTATGGTTTAGTTTTTACTGCCTATGGCATGGGCGGTCTTTTAGGAAACATCTTTGCTCCCCAAGTTTTAGAAAGGACAAAAAGTTATAATTTAGCATTCATCACCGCTGGGATTTTGTGCATTTTAGGAGCAATTATTGCCTTAATAATTAAGCAACCAAAAAGGAGGGAAAGTGAAAAAAGCTAAGAAAATCAAAAAAATTAAGAAAAGGGTCGCAAAAAAAGCTATAAAGAAAGAAAAGATTTTAACTAAGGAAGAGTTGGAAGCAAAAGCAAAGAAACCTGGAGAACTTGCCTTAAAACTTCATCCCTTTTATAAAGGAAAAGTCAAAATTACCGCTAAATGTGTGATAAGAAGTTTTGACGATTTTGCTATTTGGTACACACCAGGAGTTGCTGAGCCTTGTAAAGATATTTTTAAGAACCCGGAAAAAGTCTGGGAGCATACTAACCGGGCTAACCTCATTGCTGTGTTGACTGATGGTACTCGGGTATTAGGACTTGGCGATATCGGTCCAGAAGCCTCTTTACCGGTAATGGAAGGAAAGGCATTATTATTTAAATATCTTGGCGGTGTAGATGCGGTTCCTATTGCCGTAAGAACCAAAGACCCTGATAAGTTTATTGAAATAGCCAAACTATTAGAACCTTCTTTTGGCGGTTATAACTTAGAAGATATTGAACAACCTAAATGTTTCTATATTTTAGATACTTTAAGAAAAGAACTCAATATTCCCGTATGGCACGATGATCAGCAAGGAACTGCTGCCGTAACTCTTGCTGGTTTGATAAATGCTTTAAAAATGGTTGGCAAGAAAATGGACGAAGTTAAAATTGCTATGATTGGTGCCGGTGCTTCTAATATCTGTATCGCTCGGGTTATAATGAAAGCTGGTGTTAATCCGGAAAACATAATAATGGTTGACAGTAAAGGCATTTTGCATCCGGAGAGAGAAGATGCCGAAATATTACAGAAAGAATATAAAGAAAAATGGGAAATGGCTTTAATAACTAATAAAGAGAAAAGAAAAGGCGGCATTAAGGAAGCGATGGAAGGCTGTGATGTGGTAATTGCTCTTTCCCGACCAGGTCCGGATGTTATTAAAAAAGAATGGATTCAAGGAATGGCAAAAGACCCAATTGTTTTTACTTGCGCCAATCCCATTCCCGAAATCTGGCCTTGGGAAGCAAAAGAAGCAGGTGCAAAGATTGTTGCCACTGGTCGGAGTGATTTCCCTAATCAAATAAACAACTCTTTAGGCTTTCCTGGAATTTTCCGCGGAGCTTTAGATGTTCAAGCAAAGACGATCACTGATGAGATGTGTATTGCTGCTGCCGAGGAATTGGCAAAAGTGGCTCAGGATCGGGGCTTAAGAGAGGATTATTTAATCCCAACAATGGATGATTGGGAAGTATTCCCTCGGGAAGCCTGCGCTGTTGGTATGAAGGCAATTGAACAAGGAGTAGCACGAATTACAATGGACAGAAATAGTTTGTATAAAAAAGCCTTAGAAACAATAAAAGAGGCAAGAAAGGAAATTCAATTTTTAATGAAAAAGGGATTTATTAAAAAACCACCAAAAGCATTATTGAAATGAAAATTATTTGAAAATTCTTTTATTTGCTGGCGAAAAATCGGGAGAATTATATCTAAATTACTTAGTTAGGATTTTAAAAAATTGTTCCTCAGTTAATTTATATATAATTAATAAAAATATTGCTACTGTTGGATTTAGTGAAGGAATAAAGAAATTATTTTTATTTCTCTCTTATTTAAAAAAGATAGCGCGAGAGATTAAAAACTACGAGCCAGATGTTTTTATTCCTATCGGTTTTTCTAATTTTAATCTTTTTTTGATAAGAAAAATAAAAAACAAAAAAACAAAAATTATCTATTTTGCTCCGCCCCAGATATGGGCTTGGGGGAAAAATAGATATAAATTGTTAAAAAAATATGTAGATAAAGTTATCTGCCTCTTTCCTTTTGAGAAGGATTTCTATGAAAAATTGGGAATAAGGGCTATATATCTGGGTAACCCTTTGTTAGCAATTGTAAAGGTAAATTTAGAAAAAGAGGAAATAAAAAAGAAATACGGAATAAAAGATGAGAAAGTGATAACTCTAATGCCCGGCTCAAGAAACGAAGAGATAAAAAGGAATTTACCTGCTTTTCTTAAAATTTGTGAAAAGTTAAAAAAAGATTTTTTATTAAAGGCTTTTATCTTAGGAATAAAAGAACTAAATTATCAAAAATTTAATTTTTCCAATTTGCCCATAATCTATGAAGACCATTACGAATTGATTTCGATAAGTGATCTGGTTTTAACATCTTTCGGTACCGCAACCTTAGAAATTGCCCTTTTAAATAGACCATTTATTGCCCTTTATTTTCCTTCGCTTCTCAATTCTATTTTTGGCAAATTTTTATTAAGAACCAAATATTTTTCTTTGCCTAATATTATATTAAATAAAAAAATTTTCCCAGAATATGTAAATCCTAATTTAACCGAAGTTTATCAAAAGGCAAAGGAAATCTTAAATAAAAACCTTGATTACTCTTATTATTCTCAAAAGATAAAATACATATTGACTTTTAAACAAACTTAAGTTATAATATTTTAATAAAATAATAAGGAGGGTGAGATGAGGTGGGGGTTAATAATTTTTTTATTAATAAATTTATTATTTTCCCGGTGGACAATACCAATTAATATTAGTAATAACTACTATTCTTCTTTTTTAGCTGGAAATAATGGAACTAATTTATTGATTGACAGCGAAAATAATATCCACTTTGTTTGGTATGATTACACACCCTATTTAAATTATCCCCAACCGCAGATATTTTATAAATTCTATTCACCCAAAACTGGCTTTAGTGAAAATTACTGTGTAAGCGATAATCCCAACGAAATGGCTTATTATCCAAGCTTTGCTTTAGATTCCTTAGGTAATATCCATTTGGTTTATGTGGCTTACGGCAATTATTATTCAATTAGATACAAAATAAGGTCAGGGACTACCGGACGTTTTACTCAAAGTGAAGTTCTTGATTCTTCTCCATTTTTATTTTATCCACCTTCAATCGCCATTTTTCCTGATGGGAGAGTGGGGATAACTTATTGCAAAAGGGTTTCTTCTTTCTATCAAATCTTTTATAAAGAGAAAAACCAAAACGGTTGGCAAGCACCGATAATGTTAACTTCTTCTAATTTAAATAAATATAATCCAGCAATCGCTGTTGACCGAAATAATAATCTTCATCTTGTTTGGGAAGGTAGAGAAAATGGTTTTTCTTATAATCAGATTTTTTATATTAAAAGAGACAGTAACAATAATTGGTCGGAAAGAGTTTTGGTAAGCGAAGGGTTTTTGCGTGGCCAATACTCGCCAACAATTATCTGCGATAAAGAGAATAATGTCCATATTGCCTGGTATGGTTATCATCCCGAAGATAATATTTATTATCGAATTTATTATCGTTTTTTAGATAATGAAGGCAATTGGAATTCAGTAGAAACAATTGCTGGAGGTAATGAAAATTATAATCGTTATCGTCTTTATCCCTTTTTTACTTATGACCAAAATAACCGTCTCTATCTTGTTTGGGTTGGTCAAGAAAATAGTTATTATTACAAAATCTGGTTAAAAATAAAAGAGAACAATACTTGGCAGGAAAAGATCCAAATTCCTGATAATTATCCTTTTGGGTCGGTTTATAATCCGGAGATTTTTGGTATTAACACTAATTATCTTCACATTATCTTTTATGATTACCGGGTAGGAAATGCCGAAATTTTCTATACCACAACCCAACCGTATGATTTAGGAATAAATAAAATAATCCAACCAAAAAGATATAATTTAAAAGGAATTATTACCCCTCAAATTGAAGTAAAGAATTATTTTAATACCTATCATACTTTTAAAGCTTATTGCCAGATTTTTGATAATAATAACCAATCAATCTATTTAGATAGTCAATTTAAAAGTATCGGTGGGTTTGATTCTCTTTTTGTTGCTTTTCAACCTTATAACTTTGAGGAAGAAAAAGATTATAAAGTTTCTTTTGCGATAGATTTACCCGATGACACTTTAAAAGATAATGATACTCTTTCTAAAATTTTTTCTATTGGCAGAGCCGATATTAGTATATTAGAAGTTTTGGCACCAAAAGGAATTATTCCTTATGAACCTAATCAAACTATTAAACCAATTATTAAAATCAAAAATCTTGGTGAATTAACCATCTCCTTTTATCTTTATGGTCAAATTCAGAAAAATAACCAAACTCTCTACTTTGATTCCGTTTATATTTCGGAAATTTCTCCCAATGAAGAAAGAATTATCCAGTTTTCTTCTTTTTTAATAAATGATTCGGGTAATTTTAAATTTATAAGTTTTACTAACATTGAAGGTGATGCCGACTCCTCTAATAATGTGGTAAAAAATCAATTTTATATAATCAATAAAGGCTCCCAATATTGGTATCTATTAAGAGATATGCCTTCGTTACCAAGTGAAAAACGGGTAGGTAAAGGAAGCGCTTTAACTTTTGCTTATGATACTCTTATCTTCGCCTTAAAAGGTAATAATACCAGTGATTTTTATTCTTATAATATTAATACCGGTTTATGGCAGATTTTGCCACCTATCCCCTATCTTCCTTCCCAAAATAAAAATGTGAAAGAGGGCGGTTCATTAGTCTTTGATGGCAAAAATTATTTATACATTATTAAAGGAAATAATACCAAAGAATTTTGGCGATACCACATCTTTAACAAAAACTTTGAAATCCTTCCCGAAATTCCTGGTGAAAAGAAAGTAAAAAAAGGAGCCGATTTGGTTTTCTTTAATGGGAAAATATATCTGTTAAAAGGAAATAACACCAAGGAATTTTTGGTGTACGATACCACTACTAAATTTTGGTCAAATTTAAAACAGCCACCAGTTAAAAAGGGGTTTAAAGAAGGTAGTTCAATCGTTCTTTGGGAAAGCTTACCGGCAATCTATCTATTGCAAGGGAAAACTAATCTCTTTTTCCGCTACTTAATTGAGAAAGATAGTTGGGAAAGTTTACCTCCTTTGCCTTTGGAACATCCAATTTTTAAAAAACGGAAATATGTCAAAGGTGGCGGTTGTTTGGCGATAAAAGATAATCTTATTTACGCAATAAAAGGTGGTGGCACAAAAGAATTCTGGTGTTTTAATCCCTTCTTAAATAAATGGCTTCCCTTAGAAACTATTCCCTTAGGACCTTATAATAAAGGAATAAAAGAAGGAACAATGACTGCTAATAGTTTCGGTGTCTTTATCTTAAAAGGCAATAACACTAATGAATTCTGGCTTTGGATTGGCCTGCCTAATTTTGATACCCTTTTTAATATTAAAAAGAGAGGGAAATTAACTCTGCAATCAGAAGGAACTTCTTACCTGATAAATAACCAAGGCAAAATTTATGATATTACGGGTAGAAAATTAAAAAATATTAAAAGATTAAAAAGGGGAGTATATTTTCTAAAAGATAAGAAAAAATTTATAATAATAAAAAGATAATCAAACCCCCAACCATCTCCCCCACCGCTCCCCATTTTTATAAAAAAATATCCCTTATTATATTAACGAATAAACCTTAATTTATCTTACCCCAAATTTTAATATTGACTTTTATTCTTCAATAATCACGCGGGCAACATCAACTACCTTATCATCTTCTTTTAAAGAAATAAGTTTTATACCACTTGCTTGTCGAGAAAGTTCTTTAATTTCCGAAACCTTCAATCTAATTACGGCGCCTTTTAAAGTGCCAATAATTATCTCATCTTTTTTTTCTACACCAATTACTTTTATTAAGTCACCAGTCTTTTCCGTGATTTTTATACCGATAACTCCTTTACCGCCCCTTTTTCTTTTGGGAAAAAATTGACAATTAACTAATTTACCATAACCATTTTCCGTAACAAATAAAAGTTTCTCCTCTTCTTTTATAATTGTTCCGGAACAAACTTCGTCATTCTTTTCTAATCTTATTCCTAAAACGCCAACCGCATTTCTTCCCATAACTCTTACATCCTTCTCCGAAAATCTTAATGCCTGACCTTTTTTAGTAAAAATGACTATCTCATTTTTTCCATTGGTAATAAAGGTATCAACCAGATAATCATTTTTTATTAATTTTATAGCAATTATTCCTTTCTTTCGGGGATTGGCAAATTCTGCTAATGAGACCTTTTTCACTTTACCTAAAGCAGTAATCATAAAGATATAATTTTTTTTATTAAATTCTTTAACCGATAAAGTAGCACAAATCTTTTCCTCCTTTTCTAATTCTAAAAGATTGACTATTGGTCTCCCCTTTGATTGGAAAGAACCTTCGGGTATTTCGTAAACTTTTAGCCAATAACATTTTCCTTTAGTAGTAAAGAATAATAGATAATCTTTGGTTTGAGCGGTTATCAAATGTTCACAAAAATCTTCTTCACTAACTTCCGCTCCACTTCTTCCAGTTCCGCCCCGACTTTGCTTGCGATAAGAAGAGACCGACATCCTTTTGATATAACCTTTATGGGTGATTAAAATGGTTACATCTTCTTCGGCAATTAAATCTTCTAATTTTACCTCTTCGATCTTTCCCTCAATTATGTCGGTTCTCCGGCGATCGCCGTATTTTTCTTTTAAAGTCAATAACTCTTTTTTTATCTCCTGCATTATCGCCGGTTTGGAAGCCAATAGCGATTTTAATCGGGAAATTTCTTTAATTGTTTCTAAATATTCATCCTCAATCTTTTTCCTTTCCAAACTGGTCAATCTTGCCAAACGCATATCTAAAATTGCGTTTGCTTGTTTTTCGGTTAATTTAAATTTCTTCATCAATCCTTCCCTTGCCTTTTCCGTATCCTTAGAATTTTTAATTAGACTGATAACTTTATCAATATTATCTAAAGCAATTTTAAAGCCTTCTAATATGTGGGCTTTTTCCTCGGCTTTATTTAACTCAAACTTTGTTTGGCGATAAAAAGTTTGGTAACGAAATTCTAAAAAAGTTTGGCAGATTTCTTTTAGATTAAGTAACTTAGGAACATTATCAATTATTCCCAAAAAGATAATTCCGAAGGTTTCTTGTAAGGGGGTGTGAGCATAAAGTTGGGACAAGATAACTTCTTTACTTACATCCCTTTTTAAATCAATAACAATTCTTATGCCGTCCCTATCAGATTCATCACGCAAATCACTTATACCTTCGATCTTCTTTTCGCGAACAAGTTCGGCAATTTTTTCAATTAAGGCTGCTTTATTAACTTGGTAAGGAATCTCAGTTATTACAATTCTTTCCCGGCCACCTTTGGCTTCTTCAAACTTCACTCTTCCCCGAACAATTATTTTACCTTTACCAGTTAAATAGGCTTCTTTTATTCCTTCAGTACCCACTATTATTCCACCTGTTGGAAAATCTGGTCCTTTAATATAATTAAAAAGTTTTTCTTCCGGCAAATGAGGATTATCAATTAAAGCCACTAAACCATCCACCACTTCGCTAAAATTGTGGGGGGGAATATTAGTTGCCATACCCACAGCAATTCCCGAAGCACCATTTAACAACACATTAGGAAAAGTAGCCGGTAGTAAAACTGGTTCTTTTAGTCGGTTATCAAAGTTAGGGACAAAATCAACAGTATCTTTTTCAATATTTTTTAAGAGTTCTTCGGCTAAAGGTGTTAATCTTGCTTCCGTATAACGATAGGCAGCGGGCGCATCCCCATCAATGGAACCAAAATTTCCTTGTCCTTGGATTAACGGATAACGCATTGAGAAATCTTGCGCCATTCTTACCAAGGCATCATAAACGGCCATATCACCATGAGGATGATATTTACCCAAAACATCGCCCACCACGGTTGCTGATTTTTTGAAGGGGCGATTAGAAAAGAGACCAAGTTCATACATTGAGTAGAGAATTCTTCGCTGAACTGGCTTTAGACCGTCGCGAAAATCCGGCAATGCCCGCCCAATAATCACCGACATTGCATAATCCAAATAAGACTTTTTTACTTCGTCTTCAATATAGACAGTAATTATTTCTTCTTTCATGGAAAAAAATTATAATAAAATTATCCGATTTTTTCAATTTAAATAATTTGACTTTCGCTTTTTAGAAGATATAATTAAAAGAAAAGGAGGAATTATGAGTAGAAAGATATTTTTATCTTTATTAGTTTTATCTTTTTTACTTTATGGGAAAGAAGTAGGTTTTTTTCATAAAGAAGAAACGATTGCTGGTAAAAAGTTTATAAGATTTTTTATTTTTGATGGTGAAAAAGAAATCGGAATTAACGAATTTGTTAAAGAAACAAACGCTTTGTTAAGACCGGAAACAGTGATAATCTGGGTTGACCGCAATCATCGAGCAGCAATTGTCCAAAGTATTGATATTACTGATGACGGAATGGGTATTTTTGCTAACTGGTGGCTAAACGAAAATCGAGCAGCCTTTTATCGTACAACTGGAACAAATGTACCAATTTGGGAATATCCGGGAAGTTTTTATTGGACCTACGGTGGTCATTCTATCGGTACTTCTTTTAATGGCTCAGGTCTGGTTTTAAGCAGTAATAGTAGCAGTTATTATTGGAATAAAAATTCTCCCCAACCGGTATGGATTTATAATTATCCAAGTGTTGGTGGTGGTATCAGTAAGATTTCTTATGACGGCAATAGAATTGCTTCAGCCACAGTTTTTGGGAAATTATTTGTTTTTGATAAAGAAGGCAATTTACTTTGGCAGGCAAATTTCAATGAAGGTAATCGTTTACAAGGATTAGATATCTCTGATGACGGTTCAATTGTTGTGGTTACTGTTTATGATTCTTGTTTTATATTTGAAAATGGAAGAAGAAGGGATGCCTTACCTATCGGCACAACTAATTCCGGCACCCAATACGCAGCCAAAATTTCTGCTGATGGTCGGTTATTGGTTACCGGTGATTATTATGGTTATGTGAAACTTTATTATTGGGATGGTTATCATTACCGGTTAAAATGGTCAAGTTTTGTTGGTAATCCCTGGGTAACAGATGTTGCTATTTCTAAGGACGGTTCAACCATTGCTTGTGGCACCGGTTATGCTAATGGCAAATTGATAGTTTTTGATAGTTCCCAAGCAACTCCTCTCTGGTCATTTCAGGGTTATGGTGGTTATGGAGCAATGGTTAGTTCAGTGGCTTTATCTTATAATGGTGATTTTATTGCTACTGCCTCTTGGGGAGATACTGCTCAAACCGGTTCTTTTTATGTTTTTACTATTCATCATAAAAGTTCTAACCAACCGTTAATGGGTATTACCCGTAATGAAGAACCTGGTTCCCTTTTTGCCTGCGATATCTCTGGCGACGGCAGTTATGCAACTTGTGGTGGCAAAGCAGTTCATGCCTATCGGCTTGGCAACGGTGGTGAAGTTTATTCAATAATGGTAGGGAAAAAGCCTAAATTGAATGTCGGAACAATTGCTATTCCTTCACCATCAAGATTAATCCAAATAAACCAACCAGTAATTCCCCAGGCAACAGTTTTTAATTTTGGTGACAGCACCGTAAGTTTTTATACCTATATGATAATAAGAGCAAACGACAGTATTTTAAGAAAAGAATCCTTATTCGTTTCTGATTTAACACCCAATTCTTCAAGGACATTAAGTTTCAATAGTTTTACTCCTTCCTTTTATGCCTATTACGATTTTCTTGCCTTTACCAATCTTTTAGGTGACACTTATCCCTATGATGATTCGCTATTATTAAAAGCAAAATGTTTCCATGATGCCCAAGCAGTTATGATAAATCCTCCCTTTGCCGAAATGACTGTCGGTTACACATTCGCTCCCAAATTTACTATAAAAAATAACGGCTCTTATCAGGATGAGATTAAAGGAATTTTGAAAATCAAAGATTCGCTCAATAATGAATTATATAGCGATTCCGCCACAATTATTTTACTCCCTGAAGCCCAATATACTTTTACTTTAAGAAATTTTACTCTCCCTTATGTAGGAAGTTTTAAAGCTGAAGGAAAAGTTAAAGTGAACGAAGATTTTATTCCTGATAATGATACCATTAGCAAAAATTTCTTCAGCAGTTACGAAATTATTTATGATGATAATTCTCCCGATGCCTATTATTGGGTCGGAAGAAGAAATAATGATAAATTTTATGTAAGATTTACACCGACATTATCACCACCATTTAGTATCACCACTGGTCGGGTGATGGTGAATATGGCAAATACTCCTTTTGATTATATTCTTCTCTGTAAAGATGAAAATGGAAGACCAGATACCGTTAATCCCTTTGCTCGGGTAGAAAATGTTTCTTCACCAACAGCTCCGGGGTGGGCAAATTTTACTTTTAATGTGAATATCTATCAATCAGGCGACCTGTGGGTAGTTTTACATTGGCCTGATAATTCACCTGCTCTTGGTGTGGGTGCCGATGCCACCGAGCCAAGGGATTATCGTTCTTATTGGTCTTCCAATGTTGATACTTTTCAATTATGGAGCGCCCATGACTGGATGGTAAGAATTACCCAATCGCCCCAAGTAGCTCTGGCGGAAAATTTTGCCAATCAAAAAAAGAAATTCACCCTCTTTCCTAATCCCTTTTCCAAAGAATTGAATATCAGATTTGTCTCCGATTTCAAAAACGATTTAATAATTAATATTTATGATGTCAAAGGTAATCTTATTGATAAAATAATAAAGAAAGGACTAAAACCAGGTATTTATAATTTCCATTGGCAAAAAAATGATTTAGCGAAAGGTGTTTATTTAATTGAGTTAAAAACCAAAAATCTTTATTATAAAGAAAAGATAGTTTATTTAAAATAAACCATTAAAAGATTATCTTTTTTAAAACTTTAATTATTCTTTGAATATCTTCTATTTCTCTTTCCGTATCTCTTAACGAGACTAAACTTCCTCTTTTATTTTTCCCAAGTATCTATTTGGGCTTTTTGT
>CAZDHW010000024.1:0-12214 GCA_964505415.1 uncultured bacterium
TAATCAATTTGCTAATTTAAGAGAGTTACCAACTATTCTTAAAGGAAAATCAATTGTCTTACCGATAAAAGCTAATAAAATTGCGGTCTATGATATCAGCGGTAAAAAGATTAGAGAGATTTCTTCCAAGAGAAACGAAGGTTTGATAATTAAAAATCTACCCACAGGAATTTATATTATCCATAATTTAGAAAATAAAAACGCTAAATATAAAATAATTATAGCGAAGTAAGATAAACTAATTTTTGAAAATCTTTAAATTTGGATAAAAAATTAAAAAGGAGTGATATGCGTCCAAAAATTAACACAAAATTACCAGGGCCAAAGGCTTTAAAATATTTAAGAAAAGATAAAAAGTTTATCTCTCCTTCTTATACCCGATATTATCCGGCAGTTATTGAAAAAGGTGAAGGTGTTTGGGTATGGGATGTTGATGGAAATAAGTTTTTGGATTTTAATGCGGGAATTGCTGTTTGTGCTACCGGTCATTGCCACCCAAAAGTTGTGGAAGCAATAAAAAAACAGGTTGAAAAATTACTTCATTATTCAGGAACCGATTTCTATTATCCTTACCAAACAATCCTTGCGGAAAAATTGGTAGAAATTACTCCTGGCGGAATGAATAAAAAGGTATTTTTCTGTAATTCTGGCGCAGAAGCAATAGAAGGTAGTATTAAACTTGCCCGTTATTATACCAAAAGACCTTATCTTATATCTTTTTTAGGTTCTTTTCACGGAAGAACTATGGGAGCTTTATCCCTTACTGGTAGTAAATTTGTCCAGAAGAAAGGCTTTGCTCCACTTTTACCTGGCGTCTTTCATATCCCCTATCCTTATTGTTATCGTTGTACTTTTCATTTGGAATATCCTTCTTGCAATTTTTATTGTGTAAAATATATTGAAGAAGAAGTTTTTAAAAAAGTATTGCCTCCAGAAGAAGTAGCAGCCATTTTTGTCGAACCTATCCAAGGGGAAGGTGGGTATATTATACCTCCTGAGGGTTATTTCCAAGAGTTAAAGAAATTATGCGAAAAATACGAAATCCTTTTTGTTGACGATGAGATTCAAACAGGAATGGGAAGAACCGGCAAGATGTTTGCTTTAGAACATTGGGGAGTTTTTGCGGATATTTATTGTGTGGCAAAAGGACTTGCTTCCGGTTTACCGATTGGTGCCTTTATTGCCCGTTCTTCAATAATGAACTGGAAGCCAGGAAGCCATGCTTCTACTTTTGGGGGTAATCCCGTCGCTTGCGCAGCAGCAATGGCTACTATTGAACTTTTAGAAGACGGTTTAATAGAAAATGCGGAAAAAATAGGTAATTTTATAATGAAACATTTGGAAAAATGGCAAGAAGAATACGATTTTATTGGCGATGTTCGGGGCAAAGGTTTAATGATTGGAATTGAACTGGTAGAAGATAAAATTTCTAAAAAACCGGTTAGTGAAAAAGTTCAAGCAGTTATTTATAAAGCCTTTGAAAAGGGATTATTAATCTTACCCTGCGGAGTTTCTACGATTCGTCTGGCACCACCGCTAATCATAACTGAAGAAGAAGCCTGCGTAGGCTTGGAAATTTTGGAAGAGAGTTTGAAAGAGGTATTTCGGAAATAAAAATTAATCAAGCCCTAAAAATCTTTTTTCCAAAAGAATTCGTTTTTAATTTCTCCTTGATTTTGTCAATTTTTTAAAATAAAATATTTTAGTGGTAAAAGAAAATATCTTAAAAAAAGTTGAAAAAACAATTGAGAATTACCGCCTCTTAGAAAAAGATGATAAGGTTTTGGTTGGTTTTTCCGGTGGAAAAGATTCTGTTTGTTTGCTTTATATTTTGTATTTACTAAAAGAAAAATACAATTTAAGTTTAATCGCCTTTCATCTAAATCATTTAATTAGAGGCAAAGAAGCTTATCAAGACGAAGTTTTTTGTAAAGAATTCTGTCAGAAATTAAATATTCCGCTTATTATTAAAAGAAGAAATGTTAAAAAGTATGCCCAGAAAAATAAGCTTAGTTTGGAAGAAGCCGGTCATAAACTTCGTTATTATTATTACGAAAAAATTGCCCAAAAGGAAAATTGCCAAAAAATTGCTTTAGCTCACACTGCCAGTGATAATGTGGAAACTATTTTATTATCTTTAATTAGTGGCAAAGGGCTAAAAAGAATTTCCGGAATTTTACCCAAAAATAATAATATTATAAGACCTTTAATTGATTTAACCGCCGAAGAAGTTTTAAATTTTTTGAAAGAAAATAATTTAACTTATAGAGAAGATTCTTCTAATAAAGATTTAAAAATACCAAGAAATTACCTGAGAAATGTTGTTATCCACTATCTAAAAAAATTAAATCCTAAGATTGAAAAAACTTTTCGTCAAATAACCGAGCTGCTTGCTTGGGAAAATGAATATTTAGAAAAAGAGACTAAAAAAATTTTAAATTCCGTAATAAAAAAAGAAAAAAAGGAAATCTTAATCAATAAAGAAAATTTCAAAAACTTGCCTTTGGCAATAAAAAGAAGGGTAGTAAAAGAAATTTTGCCTAATTTGAATTTTTCCCAAATAGAAAGAATTGTAAAATTACCAGAAAAACCTATTGGTAAAAAAATAAATTTAGAAAACAATCTTATTGTCTATAATGAATATCAAAATTTAAGAATTTTCTCTTCCGATAAAAAAATTAGTAAAATTTTTAAAATAAAATTAAATAAAATTAATTATTTCAAAGAAATCAATTTAAAATTGACTTGCCAAGTAATAAATATTGAAAAAATCAAGAAGTTTAATTATAATAATTGTGAATATTTTGATAAAAATGATATCCATTTGCCCCTTTTTATTAGGTTTAGAAAAGAAGGAGATTTTATTTCAATAAAGAATGGAAAGAAAAAACTTAAGAAACTCTTTATTGATATGAAAATACCCCAAAAAATAAGAGACCAGTTACCTCTTCTTTGTGACCGAAAGGGTATACTTTGGATTTTAGGAGTTTATCGGGCTTACCGAGGTTTTATAAAAAAGAAAACTAAAAAAGTATTAAAGGTAAAAATTTTAAAATGGCAAAATCCAATTTACCAAAATTAATAACTGGCCAAATTATTGTTTGGGTATTTATTATCATCATTGTGTGGCTTGCCTTTTCCCTTTTTAATATTAAAACCCCGAGAATCAATATTGATTATTCCCGTTTTCTTACGGAAGTAGAAAAAGGAAATGTGGAAAGTGTAATTTTAGTTGATAAAGAGATTCAGGGAACTTTTCGGGAGCCAATTTCTTTAAACACCGGCGAAAAAAGAAAATATAAAGAATTTAAAACTTACTTGCCTTTTCCGGACCCGCAGTTAATTGAAAAATTGGTTAAAAATAAAGCCGAAGTAGTAGCAAAACCACCGTCAAACATTTCTAATATTATTTTAGGAATTTTGCCTTGGCTTTTTTTTGTCTTTTTAATGACCCTTTTTTTCCGGCGAGTTACCTCTGGACAAGACCGAGCATTTACTTTTGGGAAGAGCCGAGCAAAAATTTTAACCGAAAGTAAACCAAAAGTTACTTTTGAAGATGTCGCCGGAGTTGATGAAGCCAAAGAGGAATTAAAAGAGATAATTGATTTTTTAAAAGCACCGGCTAAATTCCAAAGATTAGGCGGTCGGATTCCTAAGGGAGTATTGTTAGTCGGTCCGCCAGGAACCGGCAAAACCCTTTTGGCAAAAGCCGTAGCAGGTGAAGCCGGAGTTCCTTTTCTCTCTATTTCTGGCTCTGAATTTGTAGAGATGTTTGTTGGTGTTGGTGCTGCACGAGTAAGAGACTTATTTGAACAAGCAAAAAAACATGCACCCTGCATTGTCTTTATTGATGAGATTGATGCGGTTGGTAGACAAAGAGGAGCCGGTATCGGTGGAGGACATGATGAACGCGAACAAACATTAAATCAACTTTTAGCAGAAATGGATGGCTTTGATACTACTGAAGGAATTATCATCATGGCGGCAACTAATCGACCAGATATTTTAGACCCAGCGCTTTTACGTCCGGGAAGATTTGACCGCCAGATTGTTGTTGACCGACCGGATGTAAAAGGAAGAGAAGAAATTTTAAAAGTTCATACGCGAAAAGTTCCTTTGGCTGAAGATGTTGACTTAAAAGTGTTAGCCCGAAGTACACCAGGATTTTCCGGAGCTGATTTGGCTAACATGGTAAACGAAGCTGCCCTTTTAGCTGCCCGCCGAGGGAGGGATAAAGTAACGATGCAAGACTTTGAAGATGCCAAAGATAAAGTACTGATGGGTGTTGAAAGAAGAAGTTTGTTAATTTCGGAACAAGAGAAAAAATGGATTGCCTATCACGAAGCTGGTCACGCCTTGGTCTCAAAATTAATTCCGGGAACCGATCCTATTCATAAAGTTACTATTATTCCCCGGGGAAGGGCTTTAGGAGTCACCCAACAGTTACCGATTGATGACCGAAGAATATATTCTAAAAGTTATTGTTTAAACCAACTCACAGTAATGCTTGGTGGCCGAGCTGCGGAAGAGATTGTCTTTGGCGATATTTCTACTGGATCACGAGATGATATTGATAAAGCAACTCAATTGGCGAGAATGATGGTTTGCGAGTGGGGAATGAGCGAAAGGCTTGGTCCCTTAACCTTAGGAAAAAGAGATGAAGAAATCTTTTTGGGAAGAGAATTTGGACTTCACCGCAATATTTCCGAAGAAACCGCCAGAATAATCGATGAAGAAATAAAAAACTTTGTTGAAAACGCTCATAAAAAAGCTTTAGAAATTATTAAGAAGAATGAGGATCTTCTTCATAAAATTGCTAATAAGCTTTTAGAAAAAGAAATTCTTACTGGCGAAGAAATTGACGAAATTATAAAAGGAGTTTAAAATGTTTTTTGGTTCTATTGTTGCCTTAATTACCCCTTTTAAAAACGGTAAATTAGATATTGAAGGGCTTAAAAAAAATCTTGCTTTTCAATTAGAAAACGAAACTGATGGTTTTTTACCTTGCGGGACTACTGGAGAAACACCTTGCTTAGAGGAAGAAGAATGGCAAGAAGTAGTAAAAACAACTATTGATTTTGTTAACAAAAGAAAACCAGTAATTGTTGGTACTGGAACCAATAATACCAAAAAAACTATAAAATATACCGTTTTGGCCGAAAAACTTGGCGCCGATGCTTGTTTGGTAGTAGCCCCCTATTATAATAAACCCACCCAAGAAGGACTTTATTGTCATTTTAAAGAAGTAGCTAAAAGTGTAAAAATTCCTATTATCCTTTACAATATTCCTTCGCGTACCGGTGTAAACCTCTTACCAAAAACTTTAGAAAAACTCGTTACCGATTGTCCCAATATTGTAGGAATAAAAGAAGCTTCGGGAAATTTAGACCAAGTTTCCGAGATTATTTTTCGTTTAGGTAAAAATTTTTGTGTTCTTTCTGGTGATGATTCTTTAACTTTACCAATTTTAGCCCTTGGTGGTAAAGGCGTAGTTTCGGTTTTAGCAAATATCTTGCCTAAAGAAACTCATTTGCTTGTGAAAAATTTTTTGAATGGTAATATTGCTGAAGCTCAGAGAATTCATTTAAAATATTTCAAATTAATGAAAGTCTTATTTATTGAAACTAATCCGATTCCTATTAAAACGGCAATGAATTTAATGGGTCTGCCCGCTGGTGATTTGCGATTACCTTTAACACCGATGGCTAAAGAAAATTTAGAATATCTAAAATCAGTAATGAAGGAATTAAATTTAATATGATTAAAGTTATTCTCATTGGTGCCTGCGGAAGAATGGGAAGAATTGTTGCCGAAGCTATTAGCCAGGAAAAAGATATGAAAGTTGTTTTTGGAGTTGAAAAAACCGGACACCCCCATATTGGCTTGCCTTTTTACGATGGCTACCTAACCGACGATTTGGGAAAAGTTATAAATGAAGGCGATATTTGTGTGGATTTCACTAATCCACTGGCTACCTTAGAAAACTTAGAAATTGCTCATAAAGCGAAGAAACCTTATTTGACAGGAACAACCGGTTTTACTGATGAACAATTGACTATTATTAAAAAAATAAGTAATGAAATTCCGATTTTATATTCACCAAATTTTTCTTTCGGGATAAATCTTTTATTTAAAATAATAAAAGAAATGATGAAATTTTTGCCGGATGATTATGATATCTCTCTTATTGAAACCCATCACAAAAAGAAAGTAGACGCTCCTTCGGGAACAGCTAAGAAATTTATGGAAATAATAAAGAACGAAAAAAGAGAGAAAGAAATAAAATCAATTTCTTTAAGACTGGGCGATATTATTGGCGAGCACATTTTAATTTTCGCTACCGAAGGTGAATATATTAAAATTATTCATAATGCGACTTCCCGGTTCGCTTTTGCTAAAGGGGTACTCTACGGAATAAGATTTTTAATTAATAAAGAACCTAATTTTTATACTTTTGAAGATATTTTACTATCACTTAATTTATGGGCAAAATAAATCCTCAAATTTTCCGCGAATATGATATTCGCGGAATTGCCGATATCGACCTTACTGATGAGAATGTTTATAAAATTGCTTTGGGTTATGCAACTTATATCAACCAATTTGGTTATAAAGAAGTCTTGGTCGGTCGAGATGTTCGGTTATCTTCAGAAAGAATAAGAGATGCCTTAGTGGCTGGCCTTTTAGATGCTGGATGCCGAGTGATTGATTTGGGAATTGTTCCAACACCAGTTTTTTATTTTTCTGCTTTTTATTATGATAAGAATGCTGGATTAATGATCACGGGCAGCCATAATCCGAAGGAATTTAATGGGTTTAAAATTGGCTTAAATAAAACTACTATTTACGGTAAAGAAATTCAAAAATTAAGAGAAATTATTGAAGAAGAAAGATTTATTAAAGGAAAAGGAGAGTTATCATATTTAAATCCAATTCCTGATTATCTTGTTTATTTAAAATCAAAAATAAAGTTCCAAAATAGTTTAAAAGTAGTTTTTGACCCCGGAAATGGAACCGGTGGTTATTTATTGGAAGAACTTTTTAAAGATTATCCAATAGAATCGGTTTTCATCAATTTAGAACCAGACGGCAACTTTCCTAATCATTTGCCAGATCCAACAATTCCGGAATATATGAAAGATGTAATAAGTTTAGTTAATGAATTAGACGCTTCTTTAGGAATTGGTTACGATGGCGATTGTGACCGAATTGGTGCCGTTGATGATAGAGGAAAAATTGTGTTTGGCGACCAATTATTAGCTCTCTATGCCTCAGAGATTGTTCTAAAATATCCAAAGGCAAAAATTGTCTTTGATGTAAAATGTTCCCAAGGATTGGTAGAATATCTTAATAAGATCAATGCTACTCCCCTCATGTGGAAAACTGGCCATTCTCTAATAAAAAATAAAATGAAAGAAGAAGGAGCATTGCTAGCCGGTGAAATGTCCGGTCATATGTTTTTTGCTGACGATTATTTTGGTTATGATGATGCTATTTATGCTTCCTTAAGATTATTAAAAATAGTTGCTGACAGCGAAAAAAAAATATCGGAACTTTTAGCTGATATTCCTCAATATTATTCTACACCGGAAATAAGAATTGACTGTCCTGATGAAGAAAAATTTAGGGTGGTAGAAGAAATAAAAGAACATCTTAAAGGAAAATACGAAGTTATTGATATTGACGGGGTTCGGGTTATTTTCTTCGATGGTTGGGGACTTTTACGGGCCTCCAATACTCAGCCAGTTTTGGTTTTAAGATTTGAAGGGAAAAGTATAGAAAGTCTTAAAAAGATAAAAGAAATTTTTTATTCTCTCCTTGCTAAATATCCTTTTATAAAACTTGATAATTTGCTGCTATGAATTTTTGACGTAAGAAAAACATTTTTTTCGTTATATAAACATTATCTTTGTTAAATGGACAACAAAAATAATCTTTTTTAGATAATAAACTACTATTTTCCCAATCCTCCTGAGACAGTATAAGGGGTAGTTCCTTTTATTTTCTTTTTATTTTTTAATTTAATAAACTTTACCCTTAAAATAAAGGGTCGTTTTATTTTTTTAGAATTAAACTTTCTGCCTTTTCCTCTAATTTTCAAACTTTTCCCTTGTGGTGTTATCTTTATCCGTTTTGATGAGATCCATATCAATTACTAGCAAAAATGAATTATTATAAGATAATGTCAATAAATATTTGATATTTTCTAAAAAAAAAGATATAATTTAAAATATGAAAGAGATAGAAAAAAAGGCCTTTATCCTTTTAAAAAAGGCAATTATCAATTTCGGTCTTTTAAACAATAATGAGAAATTTATTGTTGGCGTTTCTGGCGGAAAAGATTCTTTATGTTTAGTTCATCTTTTAAATCAATATAATTTAAAAGAAAGGAAAAAATGGGATTTTTTAGCAGTTTATATAAAACCAGATTTTTTTGATTTTAATATAAAAAGATTAGAAAATTTTTTTAAAAAATATAAGATTAATTATCAAATATTAGAAATGAAAATAAAAGATAAGATAGAAAGATTAAACAAAAATCCCTGTTTTCTTTGCTCACGGGAGAGAAAAAAAATGTTTTTTAATTTTGCTGAAGAATTAAAGTTAAATAAGATTGCCCTTGCCCATCATATTGAAGATATAAATGAAACAGTACTTTTAAATCTTTTCTATAATGGTGAAATATCGACCTTTTTACCAATTCAAGATTTTTTTAATGGTAAATTTTACATAATAAGGCCTCTCTATTATTTTAATAATGATCTAATTAAAAATTATAATAAATTTCATAAAATAAAAGCAATAAAAAACCCTTGTCCTTATATAAAAGAGAATAAAAGAAATAAAATAAGAAATTTTTTAGAAAAACTATACCAGGAAGATAAAAGAATTAGAGAAAATATTTTTAAGGGAATAAGAAGAATTAAGGAAAAATTTTTACCTTAATACTGCTTTATTTTTTATAATATTTGCCTTCGTAACCCCTATCAGTAGGAAAATAATACTTTTTCCCTTTTAATTTTGGTGGCAAATAATCTTGTTCTATCTTTCCTTCTGGGTAATTGTGAGGATATTTATAATCTTTACCATAACCAATCTTTTCCATAAATTTTGTTACCGGATTTCTCAAATGGAGAGGAACGGGTTCGTTATAAGTATTTAAAGCATCTTTTTTTGCGTTTTCATAAGCCAAATAAACTGAATTACTTTTTGGTGCTAAGGATAAATAAATACAGGCTTGCGCCAAAGCTAAAGCGCATTCTGGCATACCAACAAAATCACAAGCATCTTTAGCTGCATTGGCAATAACTAATGCCATAGGATCAGCATTGCCAATATCTTCCGAAGCCAAAATCACCAACCGCCGAGCAATATATAAGGGATCACAACCTGCTTCCAACATCCTTGCCAACCAATATAAACTAGCATCAGGGTCACTTCCTCTAATAGATTTTATTAACGCTGATATCAAATTATAAAACTCTTCGCCTTTTTTATCAAAAACTAAGACTTTTCTTTCTAAAAGTGAAGAAATATCTTCAATAGTTATTTTTATTTTGCCGTTTTCATCTTTCTCTTTACTTAAAGTAGCTAATTCCAAAATGTTCAAAGCTGTCCGGGCATCACCATTGGAAATATTGGCGATATAATCTAAAACCTCTTCACTAATTTCTAAATTGTAATCTTTTAAACCATTAGGATGAGTTACTGCCCTTTTCAAAATTCTTTTTATCTCGTCAATTGTTAAAGGTTTTAAAACATAAACTTTCAAACGAGAAAGTAGTGGTGGAATGATTTCAAAAGAGGGATTTTCAGTAGTAGCGCCAATTAAAATTATCTTTCCTTTTTCCACATAAGGAAGTAAAGCATCCTGTTGGATTTTGTTAAAATGGTGAATCTCATCAATAAAAATTACAGTTCTTTTTTTATGGTATTTTAAATCTCTTTCGGCCAATTTTATTGCTTTTTTGACTTCATTTATTGTCGTATTGACTGCACTAAAAGTGACGAAATTAGCATCAGTGATATCCGCAATAATTTTTGCCAAAGTAGTTTTACCGGTTCCTGGTGGTCCCCAAAAAATAGATGAATGAATCTCCTTTTTAGCTAATAATTTTCTTAACGGTTTATCTTTAGCTAACAGATGTTCTTGACCAACAAATTCCTCTAAATTCTTCGGTCTTACTCTTTCCGCTAACGGTGGCGAGAAATTTTGTTTTTCCAATAATCCCACGAAAAATTATAGGTTTCTTTTATATAAATGTCAATATTTTATTTTTATATAAGTTATTTTATAATTTCGCCCAAATAAGGAAAAATTTTTTTAATTTCCTCTTCGGGAAGTTTTTCGTAATGGGAAAAATGCATAGAATAGGTCGCCCTTCCTGAAGATAGGGAACGAATGGTGGTTGCGTACCCAAAGGTTTCTTTTAAGGGAACAATACCTAATAAGAGGCGATAATCTTTTATTAATTCGATTTTTAAAACTTTGCCTCTCCGAGCAATCAAATCATTGATGATTACTCCCACATATTCTTCTGGTGTTAAAATTTCAATATTCATTATTGGTTCTAAGATTGTTGGCATTCCATTTTTATAAGCTTCACTAAAAGCATTACTAACTGCCATTTGAAAAGCAAAATCTGAGGGATTTTCTTTATTGTAATTGCCATCAATTATCTCAACAAGAATATTGGTAACTGGATAGCCAATTAATAAACCGCTATTAGTAATGCCGAAAATAGTTTCTTCAATCTTCGGATAAAAATTTTCGGGAATTTTTTCTTTATCGACATTGAAAACAATGTTTAGCCCTTTTTCTTTAGGAGAAATTTTTACGGTAATTTCTGCTTGATATAGTTTATTATCAATTATCCGGGAAAATTTACCGACTCCCACACTTTCCTTGGTTACTGTTTCCCGATAAGAAACCTGAGGCTTACCCACATAACAAGGAACACCGTAATCCCTTTGGAGTCGATCGGTAATTATTTCTAAATGTAATTCTCCCATTCCCATAATTATTCTTTGGCCCGTTTCTTCATCATATTTTACTTTGAAAGTTGGGTCTTCAATCATTAAAAGTTCCAAACTTTCTATTAATTTCTTTTCATCTTTTTTTGTTTTTGGTTCAATCGTTGCAAAAATTACTGGTTCAGGAAAAGTTAAAGGCTCAAAAGCAATGGGTGCATGCAAATCACAAAGAGTATAACCAGTTTTCACATTCTTTAAACCCACTAAAGCACCAATTTCACCAGCTTTTAATTCTTCTACTTCTTCTTGTTTATTAGCATGCATTAATAAAATCTTATTTACTCTTATTTTTTCCATTGTTGGCACTACTAATATTTGTTTTCCTGTTCGAATTTTTCCTGAATATATCCGAAAATAAGAAAGCAAACCACGATTAAAATCATTTTGGATTTTAAAAATTAAAGCCGAAAGCGGTTGTGAGATGTCAGCTTTTCTTTCTTCTATTTGGTTATTTTTAGGATGAAAGCCAACAACTGGTGGCAAGTCAATGGGCGAAGGCAAATAATCCACAATCGCATCCAAAAGTGGTTGAATTCCTTTATTTTTTAAAGCGCTACCGCATAAGACCGGATAAAACTTTAAATTTATTGTTCCCTTTCTTATTGTTTTTTTTATTAAATCTATATCAACTTTTTCACCTTTTAAATATTTTTCTAATATCTCTTCATTTTCTTCGGCTAAAATTTCTATCATTTTTTCTCTTTTTAATTTGACTATTTCTTGATAATCATCAGGAATAGGAAGTTTTTCATATTTTGCTCCTAAAGTTTCTTCATACCAGATATACAAAATTTCTTCTATCAAATCAATCACCCCTTGAAAATTTTCTTCCTTGCCATAAGGAATTTGGATGGGTAAAGGTTTTAAAGAAAGTCTTTCTTCCATCATTTTAATTACTCTTTCAAAATCTGAACCTATTCTGTCAAGTTTATTAATAAAAGCAATTCGGGGTACTTTATATTTGTCTGCTTGGTGCCAAACCGTTTCGGTTTGCGATTCCACACCACCAACACCACAAAACACAATAACTGCCCCGTCTAAAACTTTTAAACATCTTTCTACTTCAATAGTAAAATCTACATGCCCCGGGGTATCAATAATATTTATTTGATGCTCTTTCCAAAAACAGGTGGTAGCGGCAGCAGTGATTGTTATTCCTCTTTCTTTTTCCTGGATCATC
>CAZDHW010000025.1:0-12144 GCA_964505415.1 uncultured bacterium
ACAGGTGGTAGCGGCAGCAGTGATTGTTATTCCTCTTTCTTTTTCCTGGATCATCCAATCCATAGTAGCGGTTCCTTCATCAACCTCACCCATCCGGTAAATTTTACCGGTATAATATAAAATTCTTTCCGTGGTGGTGGTTTTTCCAGCGTCAATATGAGCAGCAATGCCGATATTTCTTATCTTTTTAATATATTCCATATTTTATCAATTTTAACAAAATAGAACTATTAGTCAATTTTAATTTGATTTTTTTTAAAAAATTTACTAAAATAATTTATGAAACTTCTAAAAGGAGGTCATTTATGAAGAAATATTTACCTTTATTTTTAACTTTTTTATTTATTTCTTCTCTTTATTCAGCAGAAAGAATAGTAGTTGCTGAAGAATTATATCAAGAAGGCTGAGGTTCTTGTAATCCGGCCAGCAGTGTGCTGGACCAAATAGTAGCTACCTACCCCACAAGAATTGCTGCCATTGAAATGCACATTTCTTCTGCCTATCCTCTTTATTGTCCAGAAGCAAGAAGCCGAATGTATATGTATCCACCTCCTTATTATTCCGGTGGCCAATGGTATTATGTAACCCCTTATCTTTGGTATGATGGGAAAAAAGGAACGCCAAGCTACTCTACCTGGCAATCCCGAATAGAACAGAGAATGAATGTACCTTCAGATTTAATTTTTGAGTTCTCTGGTTGGTATAATCAAAATACCAGAAACGGACAGATAGAATTGACCATTACCAATGAATCAGCTAGTCCAATTACTGGACGACTTATTTTCGTAATAACTGAGGATAGCATCTACTACGCCGCCCCTAACGGCGATGTTTGGCATAATCATGTGGCCCGTGATTATTTACCGGATAATAATGGTGAAATAATAACTGTTCCGGCCCTTGGTTCTATCTCTCGAATTAGAGACTTTACTATTTCAACCAACTGGGATGCCAATCGCTGTAAGATAGTTGCTTTCCTTCAAGATGATAATCTTCAAGCAGATTCAACAAAAGAAATTTATCAGGGAGGAATGATTAAAATAAACGAATTAAGTACAATAAAAGAAGTTACTAACTATTCGCCACCAATTATTAAAATTATTAACCTGAAAACACCAAAAATAGTATTAGAAAGTAAAGAAAAAGGAGATTTCGCCTTAACTATTTTTTCAGCAGACGGAAAGATTATTAAAACTATTAATGGACAACTCTTGGAAAAGAGAAAAGAATTTAACCTTAATCTAACAACAAAAGGAATATATTTTTACCAACTTAACTTTGAAGAAAAAATTTATAAAGGAAAGATTGTAATTCCTTAATAATTGACAAAAATGTTTTTTTGATTATCATTTTTTTATGGAAGTAAAAACTTTGAAAGAAGGAAAAATAAAAACTCCCACAGGTAAAAGTTTATCTTGCAAAGGTTGGCATCAAGAAGCTGCTTTAAGAATGCTTTGTAATAATTTAGATCCCGATGTAGCTGAAAAGCCAGAAGAATTAATTGTTTACGGCGGTTGTGGAAAAGCAGCAAGAAATTGGGAATGTTTTTACGCAATTGTCGAAGCATTAAAAAATTTAGAAAACGATGAAACCCTTTTAATCCAATCAGGAAAACCAGTGGGTATCTTTAAAACTTTTCCTTATGCTCCGAGAGTATTAATTGCCAATTCTTTATTAGTTCCTGCTTGGGCAAATTGGGATTACTTTCGAAAATTGGAAGCTATGGGATTAATAATGTATGGCCAAATGACTGCTGGTAGTTGGATTTATATTGGCACCCAAGGAATTATTCAAGGTACTTATGAGACCTTTGCGAGTTGTGCCAAAAAACATTTTGGCGGCTCTTTGAAGGGGAAATGGGTATTAACCGCGGGAATGGGTGGTATGTCGGGTGCCCAACCCCTCGCAGTGACAATGAATGAAGGGGTGATTTTGGATGTGGAAGTTGATCCAAGAAAAATTGAAAGAAAAATAAAACAAGGTTTTTGTGACCTAATGGTTTTTGATTTAGACGAAGCTTTAAAATTAGTAGATGAAGCTGTCAAGAAAAAAATACCTCGGTCAATTGGTCTTGTTGGGAATGCGAGTGATATTCATCCGGAATTAGTAAAAAGAGGAATTATTCCTGATGTGTTAACCGATCAAACTTCTGCCCATGATGAATTAAACGGTTATGTACCTGGGAGAATGAGCTTGGAAGAAGCATTGGAATTGAGAAGAAAAAATCCCGAAGAATATATAAAAAGAAGTTACGAATCAATCGCTCGGCAGATGGAGGCAATGTTAGCTATGCAAAAAGCTGGTGCTGTTGCCTTTGATTACGGAAATAATATTCGTGGTCAAGCTTATAAAGCAGGGGTAAAAGACGCTTTTAATATCCCCGGTTTTGTTTTAGAATATATCCGTCCCCTTTTCTGCGAAGGTCGTGGTCCTTTCCGTTGGGTAGCCTTGTCCGGAAATAAAGAAGATATTTATCTTACTGATAAACTTGTTTTAGAATTATTTAAAGATAACGAAATTTTAACCCGCTGGATTAAATTGGCAGAAGAAAAAATTCCTTTCCAAGGATTACCGGCAAGAATTTGTTGGCTCGGCTATGGTGAACGAGCACAATTTGGGTTAGCAATTAATAAATTGGTAAGAGACGGTAAAATTGAAGCACCGATAGTAATCGGCCGCGATCATTTAGATACTGGCTCAGTAGCTTCTCCTAACCGAGAAACTGAAAAAATGAAGGACGGTTCTGACGCAATTGCTGATTGGCCAATTTTAAATGCTTTATTAAATGCTGTCTCGGGCGCCTCTTGGGTATCGGTACATCATGGCGGAGGGGTTGGTATTGGCTATTCAATCCATGCTGGTCAAGTTGTTGTTGCCGATGGTACCAAAGAAATGGATGAGAGATTGGAACGGGTGTTAACTAATGACCCAGGAATTGGTATTGTTCGGCATGCAGATGCCGGTTATGAAAAAGCCATTGAGGTTGCTCAAAAATATCAAATAAAAATTCCAATGCTAAATCTTCAAAAAGAAAAGAAAGAAAACGAGTAAAATTAAAATTAAGGTCTTTAATTCTCCTGCGCAATTTTTCAAAGAAGAAGATTTAATAATTTTGATTTTTTTATTTTCTTTAAAAATAACTTCTTCCTGATAAACAAAAAGGGAATATTCAATAACAAAAAATAAAATAGTTATAAAATAAAAAAGAACCGGTACCTTTAAAAAAAGAAGAAATCCTAAAAGGATAAAAAAATTACCGAGATAGATAGGATGTCTAAAATAACGATATATACCGTTCACAACTATAAATTCGCTTTGAAATTTTAAAGAATAACCAATATTGCCTAAATAAAAATAACCGAGTAACCGAAAAATTAATCCTAAAAAAACGATTACTAAACTCCGATAGAAATTTTTAATATTTATTTCGGAAAAAATATAAAGAATTAAAAAACCAATAACTCCAATAATATCCCGATAATAATAAAGCGTTTCAATAAATTTTTTTATTTTCTTTGACCTTTTCCCATATTTCATCCATTTCGGCTAAACTAGCGGTTTTTAAATCTTTGTTAAGTTTTTGAAATTCTTTTTCTAATTTTTTAAATCTTTTAATAAAACGGTGGCAAGCCTTTTTTAAAACTTCTTCAGCAGAAAAATTCAAATGACGGGAGAGATTAACCAAAGAAAAAAGAATATCGCCCATTTCGTTTTCCATTTCGTTTTTTTTACTTTTTTTTATTGCTTCTTTTAATTCTAAAAATTCTTCTTCCACTTTGGCTAACACATCTTCTTTTTTTTGCCAATCAAAACCCACCCTTTTTACTCGGTCTTGAATAATTTCGGCATAATGTAAAGCCGGAAGAATCTTAGGAATACCGTCAATGATTGATTCTTTACCTTCTTTCTTTTTTAAATTTTCCCAATTTTTTAACACCTCATTAACATTTTTCACCTTTTTCCCTTTGAAAACATGGGGATGCCGATGGATAATTTTTTTCTTTAGTTTTTTCAATATTTTGTTAAAATTGCCTTTTCTTTTTTCTTTTAAAAGTTGAGCAGCGAAAACAATTAAAAGCAAAAGATCACCAAGCTCTTCTTCAATTCCTTCAAAATCCTTTTTGTTTATTTTATCAACTAATTCGTAAACCTCGTTAACAAATAACGGCTTAATTTTATTTAAAGTCTGTTTTCTATCCCAAGGACATTTTTTCCTTAAAGTTTCTACAATTTTTAATAATTCTTTCATGAAGATATTTTAACAAATCTTAAAAATAATTCAATCTCTTTTGTTGACAAAAAGAAAGATTTTTATTATATTAAAGAAAGTTTAAAAAGGAGGAAAAATGTATTGTCGAAATTGTGGTAAAGAAATAAGCGAGGTTGCCGAAATTTGTATTCATTGTGGTGCCCGACCTCTAAAAGGAAGAAAATATTGCCAAAATTGTGGTAGTGAAGTAAAAGAAGAAGCGGAAATTTGTATTAAATGTGGTGTTCGGCTTTTAACGGAAAAAAGAAAGATAAAAGAAGAAGGTCAAAAAGATTGGCTTGTGGCTCTGTTGCTTTCTATTTTTCTTGGTCATTTAGGAATTGATCGTTTTTATCTTGGCTATATCGGCTTAGGAATTTTAAAATTACTTACTATTGGTGGTTTGGGGATATGGTGGTTAATTGATTTAATTCTTATTGCTACCAATCGGATGAAAGATGCGGAAGGAAGAGAATTATACAAAAGTGTATAAAAGTGGGGAAAGATGTTTGCCGATAGATTATTGAAAACTGATATTGAAATATTTAAAGCAATTAAAGGAGAAACTGAAAGACAACATTCTACTTTAGAACTTATTGCTTCGGAAAATTTTTGCTCGGAAGCAGTATTGGCGGCTTTAGGTTCAGTTTTAACCAATAAATATGCAGAGGGTTTACCAAAAAAACGATATTACGGTGGTTGTGAATTTGTTGATATTGTTGAGAGTTTAGCAATTGAACGGCTTAAAAAACTGTTTAATGCCGAACATGCGAATGTTCAACCCCACTCGGGTACTCAAGCCAATATGATTGCCTATTTTGCTTTAGCTGAACCGGGTTCAATAATTTTTGGGCTGAATTTAACTCACGGTGGGCATCTTTCCCATGGCCACCCAGTTAATTTTTCGGGGAAATATTTCCAAATTATTCACTACGGCGTCGACCCTAAAAGCGAGGTGATTGATTATGACAATTTATGGAAGATGGCAAAAGAATATAAACCAAAAATAATTGTTTCCGGAGCAAGTGCCTATCCCCGAACACTCTATTTTGATAAGTTTCAAGAAATTTGCGAAGATGTGGGAGCTTATCATGTTGCTGATATTGCTCATATTGCTGGTTTGGTAGTAGCTGGTCTCCATCCTTCACCAATTCCTTATGCTGATGTGGTTACTACCACTACTCATAAAACTTTAAGAGGTCCCCGAGGGGCGGTTATTATGTGTAAAGCTAAATATGCCGAACTTATTGATAAAGTCACTTTCCCTGGAATGCAAGGTGGTCCTTTGGAACACGTAATCGCTGCTAAAGCAGTAGCCTTTAAGGAAGCAATGAGTGAAGAATTTAAAGAATATCAAAAACAGATTGTCAAAAATGCTAAAGCTTTAGCCGAAGAGTTGAAAATATTAGGCTACCGATTAGTCGCTGATGGTACTGATACTCATTTGATGCTTGTTGATTTAAGAAATAAAAATATTACTGGTCGTGATGCCGAAAGAGCCTTAGGCGAAGCTAATATCACTGTTAATCGAAATACCATTCCTTACGACCCCCAAAAACCTTTTATTGCTTCTGGTATTCGTTTAGGAACACCGGCTTTAACTACTCGAGGAATGAAAGAAGAAGAAATGAAAAAGATTGCTCGGCTTATTGATAAAGTGCTTTCTAATATTGGAAATGAAAAAGTTTATCAAGAAGTAAGAATGGAAGTAAAAGAATTAACCGAAGCATTTCCGTTATATTCCGAAAGAAGAAAGATATACGAAAATTTATTAAAGGAATTTGAAGATGAGCAAAATTAAAGATTTAAAAGCCCGCGAAATTTTAGATTCTCGCGGTCTACCAACAATTGAAGTAGAATGTCATCTGGTTAGTGGTGAAGTTGGGCGAGCTTCAATACCGGCGGGTGCTTCTAAAGGAAAATATGAGGCCTTGGAAGTGAGGGATAATGAAAAAAGGTATTTTGGAAAAGGGGTTAAAAGGGCAATCGAAAACATTGAGGTGGTGATTAAAAAAGAATTGATTGGCTTAGATGTCCTTGAACAGAAAAAAATTGATAATCTTTTAAAAGAATTAGATGGTAGTCCCAATAAATCCAATTTAGGAGCGAATGCTCTTTTAGGGGTTTCCTTAGCCTGTGCGAAAGCGGCTAGTGCTTTTTGTAAATTACCTTTATATCGTTATTTAGGTGGAATTAATACTTTTACCCTTCCTGTCCCCTATTTTAACATCATAAATGGTGGTCTTCATGCCGGAAATGATTTAGATATTCAAGAATACATGATTGTACCTTTAGGAATTGAAACTTTCAAAGAAAAATTAAGGGCTGGCTCAGAAATTTTTCATACTTTAAAAAGAATACTTAAAGAAGAAGGAAAACCTATTGGCTTAGGCGATGAAGGCGGATTTGCTTGTAATTTTGAAAATAACGAAGAACCTTTAAGATACTTAACAAAGGCAATTGAAGAAGCTGGCTATGAGGCCGGAAAAGAAGTTTTTTTAGCCATTGATGCCGCAAGCAGCAACTTTTATGATGAAAAAACGAGGTTTTATTATCTTAAATTAGAAAACAAAAAATTAACCAGTGAAGAACTTATTGAATATTATGAAAATTGGATTTTAAATTACCCGATTATTGCTATTGAAGACGGACTTTCCGAAGAAGATTGGGAAGGTTGGCAAAAACTTACCCAAAGATTAGAAAAAAAAATCCAATTGATTGGCGATGATATTTTTGTTACTAATATTGAAAGGTTAAAAAAGGGAATTGAGAAAAAAGTAGCTAACGGAATTTTAATAAAACCAAATCAGATTGGTACTTTAAGTGAGACAATTGAGTGTATCAATTTTGCTAAAGAAAATGGTTATAAAGTTATGATTTCTCACCGTTCCGGAGAAACTGAAGATACCTTTATTGCTGATTTGGCAGTAGCTACCAATGCCGGACAAATAAAAGCCGGTGCTCCTCAAAGGGGAGAAAGAATTGCTAAATATAATCAACTTTTAAGAATTGAAGAAGAATTATTTTAAATATATTTTGCTCTTTTTATTTATCTCTTTATTTTTTCTGCTTTTACCCGGCCCTAACGGTTTAATTCAATGTGTAAAAAGAGAAAAAGAAGTAAAAAGATTAGAAAAAGAAATTCTTGATTTAAAAATTGAAGGAGCCATTAAGAAATTGAAAATAGAAATTCTTAAAAAGAGTATAGGAAAAAATTAATAGCTATTGTTTTTCTAAATTTTTTAACAATCTTTGGGCAACCGTATCCTTAGGGTTTCTAAATAGCCATTCTTTTAAAATGTTTATTGCTTTTTGACTATCATTCAAAGTATGAAGATAAAATTGATATAATGTCTGAACTGGCTCGGGTCTTAAAGGCGCCAATTCCTTTGCTTTTAAATAGGATTCTTCGGCTTTTTTCAATTCGTTTAAAGACTGGTAGATAAGTCCCCTTTGAAGATAAATCTGCACATCTTTAACACCGGTATTTTCAATGGAGTCTAAATAAGCCAGGGCTTTTTGATACTCTTGGGCATAGATGTGGAAAAGGGAAAGATTATAGAATAAAACTGCTTTTTTATCTAAGTCTAATTCAAAGGCACGGGCTTTATCTAAAACAAAAATGGCTTTCTGAATATCGCCTCTTTTATAATATTCTTGGGCGAGTTGAACATAAAGGGCCACATAATTAAGTAAAAGTCCACGGGTATTTTCATCTTTTTTCACTTTCGGGTCAAGCATACTTTTCATTTTATATTTACTAAATAAAAACTCTTCGGTTTTTGCTAAATCAATCTGGTTATCTCCCGAATCGGCGGTAACCTGTTGGACCAATCCCTTCAAAAGCAGGAATGGCTCCACATCGTATAAGTTATCCTTAGAAACGGTAGTAGCAAAATAGATTTCGCAGCCGGTTAAATTCTTATAATTCTTTAATACTTTCTGCCGAAATTCGTGCGGCGAAACCAGATAATCATCCGGATATTTTAATTTTATTCCAGAATTGGTTGCGAGCATATCACGGATAATAATGTCTTTCAGAAGATAAACCCGGCCATCTTTCCCGTACATTCCTTGCGGCAACTTATCAATCTCTTCTAAAGTGAAGGATATTGGTGCTCCCCATTTTTTAAGTTGTTTACAATACCAGTTGGTATTTAACAAAGAAAGATTGGCAACCGCCACATTTCGTTTAAAAGGTACTTGATAATTATTTACTACCGATGGGGTTTCTTGGACAAACCATAAAGGAAAAGTATCATTATCACCGTTGGTAAAAACAACAGCTTTTTCGCCTTCGCAAGAAATGAGCATATTATAGCCGTATTCCGCGGGAATCAAATTATATCTGCGGGTAACTTCCGGATAATTAAAAGCAATGGGCAAAAAGGCAACCAGTGTAAGCGCGGCAGTTGTTGAATAGAAAGGTATTCTTTTTATTTTTATCTTGCTTAGCAAATAATTCAAAAAGTAATAGGTGCCCATACCGACAAAGATGGTGAAAAATACATAGGAGAAGGCAAAGAAATAATCCCTTTCTCTTACCTCTCTAAATTTTAAATGAGGTCTTGGGTCCGAAGGGGAATATTTTAAATTTAAATAGGTAACCAATCCCAAAGAAGCAATTAAGAAAGAAAGGAAGATTAATAAAAAAGATTTCTTTTCATGTTTATAATGTTCTACCATTCCCCAAATTCCTAAGATAGGGAAAATAAGGCCAATGAGTGCTGGCCATTTAATTTTTAAAAAGATATCAAAATTTTCTCTTCCTGCCCATTGCCAGAAAAAGTATCTTAGATAAAATTTAAGCTGTTCAAAATAAGCGGGAATAACCCCCAAATAAGGGACCGAATTGGGATAGGCGCGCCATTCTTCTTCGGTTAAAAATTGGGTCTTTCTTGGCAAAAGTCTCATTGGGTCGTATTGTTCTCTTTTTAAGACGCTCACAAAATCTCGCCATTTTGCTGGTGCCACTTCGTTAATCGCTGGTTCGTTGTGAGCCCGAACCATTAAGAAAAATTGAATTGAAGAAGCCAAAGCAATTAAGAATAAACCTAATAAAACATATTCTTGTTTTAATTTCTTTTTTTGCGAAAGATAATATAAATATAAACCATAAAGGATAATTAAAATAAAGAACCATATCGTCCGTTCTTTGTACAAATCAATTAATGCCACTAATGGAGAAGCCAGAAATAAAACAAAATAATCAACCAAAACCAAACCGGATAAGAAGACAATTAAAAGATAAAGAATAATAAGTTCAATAAACCTTAATTCCAAAAGTGCCTTTCTATTGACAATTAATCCGTAGATAAGCAAAGGGATAAAAATCATTACTGGCGTAAAATGGATACCGCTGGATAAAAAGAGAATGAATATCGCGGCTAAAACATAACGGTTATCTTCTTCCTGTCTTTCCAGTTTTTCCCGCCAGAGGATCGCTAAATAGATGACCGCTAAAGCCACCACCACACAAGGGGTATAAACCTCGGTTTCAACCGAATTATCCCAAAAAGAATAGGCAAATCCTAAGGAAAGCCCACCAATAATACCCGCAAAATGGATTAAAAAAGGATATTTTTCATTGATACTTTTAAAAGCCCTTTGTAAAGAAAGTAATTTCACAACTAAGAGATAGACAAAACCACAGGAAATCGCTCCTAATAAAGCGGTAAAGAAATTCGTCCGATAAGCAACTTCCTTAGCAACTGGTATTAGGGAAAAAATCCGACCTAAATTCACATAAAGGGGAGTTCCCGGAGGATGGGGAATTCCCAAAATATAAGAAACCGCAATCAATTCACTACAATCCCAAAAAGAAGCCGTGGGCGCTACCGAATATAAATAAACGGAAAAAACAATAAGGGTAACTAAAAAGAAAAACAATATTTTTATTTTCTTTTCTTTCATTTCTTTTCCTCCTTAATTAAAATATTAGCTAACTCATTTCTCAATTCGGTTAAAGAAAGGTCATATTTAAGTTGACCTTTATAAGCCAAAGATACTTTTCCGGTTGTTTCCGAAACGATAATTGCGCAGGCATCACTAATTTCCGTTATTCCCACTCCTGCCCGGTGGCGCATACCAAAATAGGGTGAAAGATTTTCTTCCGTTAACGGTAAGGCAACCCCGCAGGCAACAATGTTATCACCGGAAATGATACAGGCACCATCATGTAATGGCGATTCTGGCGAAAAAATGGAAACCAAAAGGGGAGTGGAAACTTTCGCTTCCAATTTTATCCCACTTTCAATATATTCTTTTAAACCAATACCCTTTTCCAAAACCAAAAGACAGCCCCATTTTCTCTTTTTAATCTCATCGCAGGCGCGGACAATCTCTTCAATCAAAAATTTATTCTCTTCACTTTTTAATAAGAAAGAAAAAGGCTTGGTTTTTCCAAAGCGGGTCAAAACATTTCTGATTTCCGGTTGAAAAAGGATAACAAAAATAACCACCCAAACCGCCTTTAAAGAATTGATAATCAAACCAAAGGCTTTCAATTGCAAGAGTTGGGCAATATAAGAGATAACAAAGATAAAGATTAAGGCATAAACCATTTTTAATGCCCTCGTTCCCGAAAGAAATTTTAAAAAATAATAAAAGAGAATCGCCACCAGAGTAACATCTAAAATATCAACAATTGTTGGCTTAAAAATTGTTAGCATCTTTCATTATCGCGCAAAATATTTCTACTACTTGTTTAGTCGCCTTCACATCGTGAACCCGCAAAATATGAGCACCGTTGAGTAAGGAAATCACCGCCACCGCCAAAGAACCAATCAACCTTTCTTCCGGCGGTAAAGAAAGAATCTCACCAATAAAACTTTTTCGTGAATGGCCAACAAGAATCGGCAGATTTAGAGTTTTAAATTCTCCTAAACGCCTAATAATTTCAATATTATGTTCTAATTTTTTCCCAAAGCCAATGCCCGGGTCAATAATAATCTTTTCCCTTTTTATCCCCATTTTTTCCGCATAAGCTATTTTCTCTTTTAAATAATCATAAATCTCTTTAATCACATCTCGGTAATAAACCCTTTTCTGCATAGTCTTTGGTCTTCCTTTGATATGCATAATTACACAATAAGCATTGTATCTACTTACAATTTCTGCCATTCTCTTATCAAAAGAAAGTCCGGAGATATCATTAACAATCTCTGCCCCTTCTTCCAAGGCTTCCTTGGCAACTTCGCTTTTATAGGTATCAATAGAAATAGGAATTTTTATTTTCTTTCTCACTTCCTTCAAAACCGGCATCACCCTTTTTAACTCTTCTTTCCAACTTACCGGTTCACTTCCTGGTCGGGTTGATTCGCCACCAATATCAATAATATCGGCACCCTCTTCTTCCATTTTCACCGCTTCAGCTATTGCCTCTTTTTTGTTTTTAAATTTACCACCGTCATAAAAAGAATCTGGGGTCAAATTTAAAATCCCCATTATCAACGGTCTTTCTTTTAAATTATAAGTAACATTTCGGAAATTTAAAAGCCAATCATTTTTGCCTTCCAAAAAGGTTGTCAACTGTTCTTTTACCTTTTTTAAAAAGTCGCCCTGGTAAGAAAGTTTTTCCACAATCATTTTCAATTGTCTTTTATTGGTAAAAAGAATAGCATCAGAAATTTTCTTTCTTCCGGAAATCACCTTTTTATGAATCGCACAATCTTGACCGCAAGCCAAGGCAACTTGTTTCAAAATATTACCGGCAGCTTGCGAAAGGTTTTCCAATTTTAAGGCAAAAAAACTGGCCTTTTCCAAAAAGATTGGAATCGCCTCTTCGGAAACCCCCACTTTCCTTAATTCCTTAACCAAATCCTTCGGCATTAATGATAAAAGCCTCATAGGTAATTATAACGAAAAATTAACCTTTGTCAAAAATTATTGACAAA
>CAZDHW010000026.1:0-10216 GCA_964505415.1 uncultured bacterium
TTAAATATTTTAGGTGTCCAAATACAAAAGGGTTTATATTTAGAAGGTTTATGAAAGTTTTTAGCTATTTCTTGTGGTAAAAGATTAAAAAAGAACCCGTGTAAAATATCTGGCTTTATAATAAAAAAATTTTTGCTTTTATGTTTAAATGTTAATTCAATTGAAAATTTTATAGGCATTTTGAAATATTTTCATAATTCTTATACAGCTATTACTTTAGTCTTTATTTTTCGTAATTTCATTTAAAATTAATTTGCCAATCTTCTTAATTTTGACTTTATATGGTTGATCATAATCATTACATTCTACTTCGATAAGCCCGTAAAACTCTAATCTTTGAATTTCTTCAGCAAAATCATTAAGCAATATCTCGATTTCTTCCCCTAACCTTGGTTTTTCGTCTGATAATATGTTTAATAATTCTATTTCTTTACCTTTCGGGATATAAAGAAGGGGTGGGAAATTTATAATATCTTGAAATTCTTCATTTAAATAATAAACCTCTGAATGTGTTATAAACCCTGCAAGGGCACAAACTATTACATGAGCTTTAAAACCTCCGGTTGAATTAAAAAAAACTTTATAACCCTCCTCCTTTTTCTTTTGAGCTAATCTAACTAGATGGTCAAGCATATCTGAGATGCCTTTAACAAATTCTTTTTTTCTATCCTCGCCTTCAAATGTTTTCAAAAAATATCCAGGAAATTCTTTAGAAGTGTATATAGAAAAACCAAGTTCTTTCATATACCTTTCGAGTGTTCTTACACAAATTTCATTTACTGGGGTTTTTGTTCCTATAAAATATAATTCAATATAGGATTTAGAATTTTCTATTTTCTTTAAAAAAGCATTTAGTTCAGCTGAATTTTTTAAGGGGTCAGACTTTATAAACTGATAAATATCTTTCATTATTTTAGAATTATCAAGAATTTTTTTCCAAAATTCGTTATCAGAAAGTTTGGCATTCTTTATCTCCAAAGGAATTTTTTCTTGTTTTTGATAATTTGTAATAATACTTGCTCCCACATTAATAATATGAAATTCTTTCATATTAAAAATCCCATATTAAAAATCTTCTATAAAAATCCCATAACCTAATGAGGTTTTAGCTCCCACACCATAGCTTTTAAGAGCTTCTAATAGCAATACTTTAGTTTTATTAAGTAGATTTTTATTAGGGTCCTTAGCTACCTTTGAGGCAAGATAGAATTTAAATTTAGTTTTTTCTACTGTTAGAAACTTTATGGGAACTGGATTTTGCCAGTCAGTTGGGGGTTGTCCTTCTGAATAATATTTTGGATAATGAGGATTCATTATATCTATTTTCAATTTTATTCCTCCAATAGGATATGCATCAAAAAATATCACTTTTCCTTGCTGTTTCTGTGTTCCAAAAATTTCAATTAAATCTTTAAATGAAATATTATCCACTTCAAGGCCTAAATCCTCTCCATCATCTAAGGCTTTACTAACTTCTTTTATTACCTCTTCAAAATCTTTATTCTCTTCTTTATTTTTCTCCTCAGCAAACTTTAAAACTGCCCAGTGTCTTGTAACTCCCTTTATTGCACTCCCAGGAATGTATGGAATACCATAAATATAATGAAGTGTCATCGAAGTTTCTTGAGGATGAGAGGCTCCGAGACCAATGATTAAACGCCAAAATATATTTGGAGAACAGCTTTCTACCTCATAACCTTCATTTTTTAGTTTAGATATTATATTATTTTTTCTTTCTGCAAAATTTTTCAGAAACTCTCCGTCCCATTTGAATTTTTCTATATCTTCGTTTACTCTGATTTTTAATTCACTATTTCTTTCAGTAATTGAGGGTAAATTAAAAAGATAAGCAAAATTGATTTCTTTAAACTTCCGAGGATTAATCTGCCCACCGAAAAAGTTATCAAGTAATTCTCTGAAATTTTTATTGAAATATTTATTATTAGAAACTCTTATGTTTTCATTCATTCTCCCTCCTCCTCAATTAACCCCTCTGCAAATCTTTTAAGCCAAGTTAAAAGAGCAAGAATTTCTTGTGTAATGTACCTGTAAGTTAATGAATCGCAGGATATAACCCATTCTATAAGATTATTTTGCTCTTGAGGCATTCTTATTCTTGTAGTATTTTCACTTTTCATATACTCTGTAAGTTGTTTATAAATTAAATCATAGGCGTTTTTGGGATTTTCAGGGGTTCCCGGGTTGTACGTTTCTCTATCTTTTTTCTTTTGTTTTTGCCGTTTTGATATAACAAATGCAAGTGTTTGTCCTAAACCACTAGATAATATCATAGATGAAATTTTTTTAATATAGGAGTTATATTTATCATCTTCATACCATTCTCCATCTATTTGTGTTTTTCTAATTATTTTTTTCCCTTCTTCTGCACACTTATATGCGAATTCTGCTCTTCCTTTTTCAAGTTTGTTTACTGTTGTTTCTTTTTCCATTTTTATCCTCCTATTTTAAAACCTGAATTCTTACAATACCTTTTCCAATTGTTTGATTTCCACCGATTTGAATGACTTCTGGAATACCTTTCTCAAAAAACTGAAGAACTTTTTCTGCTTCTTTATCGTTAGAATTTGCTTTAAAAATCCCTTTTGCATCATCACTTTCAACTCTTATTGGTGAAGCCATAGCGATAGAGTAAAGAATTGTATCCTGTGGAAGATATTCTTCTGTCCATAAAGCGCCACTTTTTACGGTACCAGTTACATCGTCGATTCTTGTTCTTGTTATTATTTCTGTTGAACTTGTAACAAATTGCTCAAAGTCGTCATCGGATAAAATTACTAAATCTTTTTCAAGTTTCTCTCGCCAGAATTTGTAAACATCATTTTCTTGCTCTGGAAAAACTTTTTTGGCAAAAAATTGAGAAATTTTTTTAATCTCCTCATTTCTTTTA
Source organism: uncultured bacterium (assembly GCA_964505415.1). Taxonomy (GTDB): domain Bacteria; phylum Hydrothermota; class Tepidihabitantia; order Tepidihabitantales; family DTDR01; genus DTDR01. Next base: position 2,909 of record CAZDHW010000026.1, read on the forward strand.
GCCTTAAATGTATATTCTTCAAGAACAATTTGGTCACCGATAATAATTGTCGATTCATTTGATACCCAACAACTCCCTTCATTAATTTTTTCTGTAATTGAATAATTAAAACTTTCTCCTATTAATTTCAGATCTTCTCTAAATCTTTCAAGAACCATTAAACAAGTAATCCATGCAAATACGCCTTTTAAGGATTTAACCGGAAATAAAAGAATTCTTGCATCAGTAAAAGAGAGTGCACCAGCATGGGCTTCTTCGGTATCTTCCGGACCAAAAATAAGAGAAAGATAATCAGTTTCTTTTTCTTTATTATCTTTTTTATATTTAATTTTGTCTTTTGGTCTTATTGTCTGTTCCTCAATGTTTATCCCTTTATTTAAACTACTAAACGCTTCTCTTATACATCCCTTCAGTCCAGAAGCCTCAATTTTTGGAAAGTTTGTATGCCTTTCTCTCTGAATAGGTAAATCAACAATCCCTGTTATCTCTCCTCCACTTCCTGGATGAAGAGGTGTCTCGGCAATTATGAAAAATATTTTTGATTTTTTTATCATCTTTATACCTCCTCTTTATAAATTTTAGAGTTTTTTATTATTTCTTCTTTAAATTTCTTGTTAATTTTAATGTTTTCTAAATACTTTTGATATTTTTCATGACTTTCAAAAGTTTTATATATAAAAATTTTTTCTGATTCTTCAAAATAAAAAATTCTATAAGGATTATTTCCATCATCATAAACATAATGACCATTTTTATTTTCTGTTTTGCTTTGTCTTACATCTTTTTTCCAGAACTTTTCAGTTAAGATTCGTTTAATATTATTTTGTTGCTGAATTTCATTATAAACTTCCTCTGGAGCATAAAAAATAAAAAATTTGCTTTTATACTTCTTCCATAGGATTTGTCCAATTGGGTTTAGAGAGACATAAGTAATGTTATTTAATTTTGTTTCTTCTAATAAATCGTAACATTCATTTAAAACATTGTGTGGAAGTTCTGTTTTGGAAAGAAAATTTGGATGTGCCATTTTATCAAAATATTGCCAATATTTTTCAAATAATTCCCAATTTATATTAATTGGAATATAAGGAATTTTAATTAAGGCATCTGTATCTTCAAAAATGTAATAAATAGGGCATCTATTTACCTGTGCAAGAATAGCAAGATATGGTATAGTTGCCTTATATCCTCCTGTTATGTTAATTATTATATTATCCCAGTATTCTTGAGCAATGTTATAAATTGTATTTATCAAATTTACCATACCTTTACTAAATTCTTCTCTGCTCCAGATTTGTAATCCTTCAATTTTTTTAATTTGTACTCTTCCAAAATCTTCTTGGAATTTATCATAATATTCTATTGCACTTTGCAAAATCTCAGCAGCAAGACAGCTCAACGCTGTGTCAGAATACAAAAGATGAATCTCAAAATCTTCTTTCAGCTCTTCTTTAAGTTTTACTAAACTCTTAATTTCTGCTGAAACCCCAATGTTATTTCTAAAATAATCTTCCCTTAATATGCTTTCAATAATTTTATTTTTTCGACTCCTTTCTTTCTCAAGCTCTTCAGCTTTAATTCTATTAACTTTAAAAAAGTTATAGGCATTTTTAAAATTTGTATCATTGTGCTCTTTTAAATAATTCTCAAAAATCGATGTTCCTACCATAGTAATTAATCTTTTCATAGCTTTATCTCCCCAAGCAAAGCTAATCCAAACCCTTCTTCAGGATTTATATCAGAAATGTTTTGAAGATGAAATGTATTTTTAATTTGTTCGGCTGATACATTATTTATAATTTCAAAATAATAAACACTACCGGCAGGAACTGCTTTATACATAGGTTTAGGTCTTTGGTGTGCTAAGTCCCACCCACCAATTAAATTAAATTTCCCGATAGCACAAGCAACGAGTTTCAAATCTATTCCATTGTAGCTTCCTAGAAGAGACTTCTTTTTAATCCATTTTGGAAGCCAGCCTTTTTCAAAAATTGCAGGGGTGGCTAAATAAATTTTAAAGAGTTTGTTTTCGAATTTAAAATTTATATCTCTTAAGTTTGTTAATGGGTCAACGTTTTTGATCTTCTCAATTTTAACAGTTTTACCCTCTCCACCAAGTTGAATTAAACCTTCTTCTGGATAGCTGATTAATCCATTTATTTCTACAAATAAACTTGTATCTTTTTTTAACCTTATCATAGGAACCCTGTATAAATGTTTTTTTTCTTCTGAAGACAAGGTTTTTCTACTTCTTTTAATTCCTGTCTTTTTTTCTTCAATAAAAATTTCTTTCTTCTCTGTTAAACTAAGAACTCTTTTACTGGCTGTCAAATAATCTTTTAAATTATCAATATCTATAAATCCATCACACTCTTCAACTTCAAAATCTTTTTTATTAACTAAAATCTTCTCCAAAGGGTAATTAGATATAAAGATTTCGGGTTTGTTTTCATAATCAACATAAAAGAGATTATTTCCCCCACTCCCAAATGCCCCTTTCTTTTTAAGCAAATCATTTGGAACCGAAAAAAGTAAATTATTTTTCAAGGAAATAAAAGGGCCCTTTATTTTTAAACTACCTTTTTTATCTTTAGTTCCAAGTTCTTTTTCATAATTTCCTTCTTTGAATTCTTTTAATTTTCCTCTTTCAAAAATGAGCCAAGTTCTTATTGCTCCGTAAATAGTCGATGGATAAGGAGGAAAAATAGAATTTGCCCATGTCTCTGAACCCATACTAAAGGGTCTTCCATCTCTAAAAAATAAGGTATCAAGCGGCTTAATTTTATACCACATTTTTACTCTCCTCTATTCATAAAGCTTGCTATTTCAAGCAAGTTCGTAAAATTGTTTAAATCTCCACCAACTCCCCATAAAAGTGTATGAGCATTTTCAAAGAATGAATTTACAAAATCTTTTTTATCTTTCTCTATTCCATTATATGCTCTGGTAATTAATCTTTTTAATTCAGTATCTATTAATTTCTCAGGAAGCAATCCTTGTTTCAATTTATAAAATTCCATGTTAAATTTTTGAATAAATCCATCTGATATGTATTTTTTATATGGATTTTCTCTATTCATCCAATTTTTTAAATTTTTAAGAATTTCTGTTGTTAAATGTTCATTTATCTTCCATTTAGCAATCCCAACTTTTTCTTCCCCTGAATGTTTTAATAAACAAATGGCAAATCTGTCCTTTCCTAAATTCTTTGCTTGTTTATTCATTTTAAAAACCTTATCAATAACGATTTTTAATGGCTCTTTATAATGGGCAATAACTACACCCATAGAACAGGTAGCATTTTTACCCATTGTAAGATAATAAACACCATCTTTTAATACAAAACCAGAATCATTTTTAATATCAACTTTTATTGTTCCATTTTCAATTTTTATATGTCCTGAAAAAGCCCATCTTAATTTTTCCATTATATCAAAAAGGTCTTTTAGATTCATAAAAGCAAGAACATCATCTCCACCAGCATAAACAAGTTTTCCAAGATGTTCCTCTTCAACAATTTTTCTTACACATTCAATTGTATAATTTCTTAATGCAGTTGATATGGCTGAGTGAATAGCAGGTGTTAAAAGTTTATGTGGTTTATTATCAGGATAAAGTTTTTCTAATTTTTCTATCAATTCTTTTTTAAATTTATCAGGTAATTTTTTATTCCATACTTCTGAATTATAAGCGTATTGAATATCTGGCAAAAGTTCTCCCGAAAGCCATTTTCCCATATTGTCACCGTCAAGATAGATAATTGCATAATATGGATTTGGTTTGCCAACTTTATCATAAAGTTTTTTAAGTTCTTTTTTTAAATCTTCTAAATTTTCAGAAGAGATTTTTATTCCTAATTCTTCTTGTATTTTCTTTTCTCTGAGATTCTCTTCATAAAACCATGAACCTTCAAGAGTTTCCTCTAAATTCAATTTTGGTAAGGATTTGATTTTTAAATATTTTAAATTGATTTTTTCAAAAAACTTATTCTCATAGTTTTTAAACTCAGGTAATTCTTTTGCGCTTTCTTTAAAATCAGCACACGCAACTTCAGCAGTTGATGGAAATGAAAAAGCTTTAAAAATATCTATCCTATTTTCTAAATATATCTCAAAAGTTCTTTTTATGAAACACAAGGAACAAAGTCCTTCGCCATCAGATAAGTATTTTTGTTCAATTTTGCAAGTTAAATCATGAGCTATCTGATTATATTTTAGAAACTTATTCTTATTTTTACTTTCCCAGAAAAATAAAACATTCCTTTCTCCACACAAAGAACATTTTCTTCCTGCCTCAGGTTTTTGCTCAAATCCTCTTAAATTCTTTCTTGCACCCATTGCTTTTTCAAGGGCAGTATAAAGAAGTTGATATATAAATCCTATGTTTGGTGGATATTCGCCATTATTCTCTGCAAATGAATATAGTGTTTTCCAATTATCTAAATTCTCATTTGTAAAAAAGTCTTTTAAATTATCTATTTGCAAATCCTTATCCCCTTTTCTCCATGGTATTGCAACCCAGTAGATTTGAGGAAAGTCAGAAAGTTGATCTTCTAAATCCTTTTTCTGTTCATCTGAGAGAGTAATGTTTAATTTATTTAGAATTTCTTCTTTTATACTTTTAATCTCATCCTTGATTTTTTCTTCTATATTCTTTGCAAGTTCCTTAATCTCTTTTTCATCTGTAGGCCTTATTATTGCCACAAATCTATTAGGAATAGTTGGAAGAGTCAAGTTTTTTGGGTCGAAATTTTTAGGTGTTAACTTTTTATTTTTGATGAGATACCAATCCATCAACGGTTGCTTATAGAGATCAGGGTAGATTATAGAGGTAGGGCCATATTTTTCTATTACCTCCTCCATAGCAATAAATGTTAAATAAGAAAGAATAAAACTTCCCATATAAAAATCCTGTGCTTTTCTTGACTGAGAAATAAAAGATTGAACAGGCCCGATTGTGAATAAAAGTAAAGAGTTATTTTGATAACTTTCATAGGCTTTTATCGCAGTCGTCATTTTAAGATGTTCACAAATAGAATGGTCAGGTGTTCTTGTATCTGCTGGAAGAATAGGAATAAATTTCTTTAAATCTTTATTAGATACTTTTTTTATTAACTCTTCAAGTAAATTCCTCCAAATTAGAAACGCTTTTTGTTCATCAGATAAATTTATAAAAAATTCGGAGATTTCTTTTAATAAGTTAGAAATTTCCTTTATACATTCTTGATTATTTATAGTTGTATCTAATTTTATTTCTCCTTCACATAATGGGTGTCTTATTTCAGTAAAGTCTTGTTTAATCCCTTTTGGTAATAAACTTCTTTCCATACAAGCTGCAATTTGATCTGAGTATTTTCCTTCTTCAATTTCTGTAATATTAAATAACCCAGCATACTCTTTTGCTCTTCGCTCATGACTTGGGATGTCAAAAGGTTTATCTATTGGGTCATGGAAAAATTTTTTAAGAAAATCTTCATACCAGCTCATTTTTTAACCTCTCGTTCAATTTTTTTGTACAAATTTTCTAAAATCTTTATATAATCTTTTTTAATTTTCTTAAAATTTCTTTTGAAAATTCAGTCTAGTGTTCATGAATAAGCTGGTTTCTTGTGTCGATCATTTCTAGCCAAATATTTTCATCTTCAATTAAATTATTTATTTTTGCCTGCTTGAAACAATCTTTTGGTTTTTTACAAATTATGCCCAAATCTTCAAGATATACTTTTATCATTTCCAAGATAATTCATAACATAATTCAAATCTCTTTATCGACCCATCTATATCTAATTCACCGACTGCAGTATTTACAACAAATTTAAGGTTTTTGATTGATTTCTCAAAGTCAAGAAAAGTCTTCTTAACTCTTTCTCTCATAAATTATAACCCCTTCTCTATTTATTTTTTCTTTAAGAGTAGAATTTGCTTTTTTTAGGTCAACAATATCTAAAGCGCCATTTATCTTTGAACTACTGATGAGATTTCTTGGATTTTCAACTGCAATGTCAATGTCTGAATTTTTATGAGCATCTCCTCTTGCACGGGAGCCAAAAAGAATTATTTTATCGGGTTTAAGGTCCTTTGTTATTTTTTCAACAATATCATCCAAAATTTTTGGTTTTGAGAGTATAAACTCTCTACCTTTACCTTTTAATTGATTCCAAAATTCATCAATTAGTCTATAATTTGGTTTTGAAATTTCTTTAATTTTCCATTCATTACCTATTTTTTTCTTTAATGTAAGAGTATCATCTTTTTCCAAGAATTCACCGGTTAATCTTAAAATAGCCCAATAAAACTCTTTTTCTAAGTAAAAAATTTTTATTATCAAAGGTGAACTTCTTCTTTCTGAAAATTTACTCTCTATTTTAGTTTTATTTCTATGCATAATAGGTAAACCAAATATAGCAGTGTCAAAAATATCGCTTCTATGATTAATTCTGAATTCGGAGTAAATTTTACCTATATCATTTAAAGCCCTCTTCCAATCAGTAAATTTTTGATTACTTATAATAATCCTTGAAAAGGATAGGTTGCTATATTTTGTGCAGAAATTTTTAGCCGTATTTTCATTTATTGTCACAAAACATTTGTTCAAATTAGTTTTAATCCAATCAAATAAATCTTCTGAGTTTTTAACATCAGGAATGAACTCAATATTAGATGTGTCTCCTTTAACATCCTCAATTACTATATTTCCTCCTCCTCTCCTTGCCCTTGTTCCGAATCCTCCAAGATAGATAGAAGCCCATAAAGAGGCAATAGCATTATTAAAAGCATATTCATTGTAAGAGGAGACTTCTATATTGAATTGAAAATCTGTTTTTATGTATGGCCTTTCACGGTTTGGTAAGACAGTAGAATAAAGTAAATATCCGATTCCGGCATCTTTACCCTCCAAAGACCCGGTTTCTCTAATATACCTCCACTCTAATCTGTAATTATTTTTTAAATTTTCCCCTAAAAATTCTCTTGAAGGTTGCGGATAAACCTTTATCCTTACTTTACTTTTTCCTTCTCCTTCTCCTGTTCCACCAAAAATTTTTGCTTCATCTTTTCGTAATTTTTCTATGTCACTTTCTGCCTTTATTGCTCTCCACCAGAAACGCATCATTCCTTTAAATTCAGTTGGTCTTAACTCTGGTGTTCTTCCATCTGCTCCTACCATAAACATAGGAGTAATTACTTTGCATTTAAGTATAAGCTCCATGTCTTACTCCTTAGTTTTTCTTTTTATTTTATATAAATACCTCTTTCTTCTAATTTTCTGACATCACTTTCCCTAATTTTTCTTAAAAATTTGAAATCAAGA
>CAZDHW010000027.1:0-5824 GCA_964505415.1 uncultured bacterium
TTTATAATAAAAAGCTAAAAAAGGGTTCAAAAATAATTAAGATTAGATAAATCTTTTTCAATAATTAGGGAGGTATTTTTTGCCCCATCAATAAGAAATTTATTATAAGTATTTTCATTCATTATTAATAATTTTTCGTAAAGGTTATTCTTGTCAAAATTTTTAAACTCATCAATCAAGAGGCAGGCGTTATAATTTTTGGCAATCTCATAATTTTCTTTTGCGTAAGAGCCGATAAAGGGGGTTAAAACAAAAAGGGGTAAAGAAAGACCCAATGCCCAATTTACTCTTTCGTGGGAAGCAGCGATAAAAAAATCAATATCGATAAAAATCTCACTAAATTTTTTTATTTCCGCTTCCCAATTATAAATTTTTATAAGATTTATACCGTAAGGAAAAAGTTTTCTTTCAAAATAGGAATAATATCTTGGAAAAGAGAAAAGATAGAGTTTGATATTATTTTCTAAAAGAATTTTACCATATTTTATAATTTTTTTTATATGAGGTTTCGGATAGGCACCAGAAAGGAAGATAGCACAACTTAACCTTTTTTTATCTTTTAATCTTTTAATCCTTTCTTTAAAGGCAGTTTCTTTTAAATCGGCTAATTCTTTTTCCACAAAAAGATTAGTAATTATAATATTTTCTTCTTTTATCCCATAACTTTTTGCCTTTTCTTTGGTAATCTCTAAGGGAACAAAGATTTTTTTTGCTTTACAAAAAGCTTCTTTCGGAAAGGCAATCTCACCGTGAAGATAATAGATATTTTTATCACTTAATATCTTGGCTAAAAGGGGATGGGAGACAATGATTAAGGTTTCTTCCTTTGGTAAAAATTTTTCTATCTCTTTTCTTATCTCTCTAATAAAAAAATTGGGAATTTTTCCTTTTTCTCTTAATTTATTATAAAAAAGTAAATATTTTGGTGAATTTCTATAAATCAAATTTAAAAATCTTATGCTCGGCAGGTTTAGGGGTATTTCATAATAATAATAAGGGATGTTTAATTCTTTTTTTAAAAGGTTTAAATAATTAGGATGTCCTCGCCCAATTGGCAATTGGAGAAGAAAAAGAGACATAAAAAAAATAGCGGGGGTGGGATTTGAACCCACGACCTTGAGGTTATGAGCCTCACGAGCTACCAGGCTGCTCCACCCCGCAGTTTATATATAATATAGCAAAAATTTTTGAAATGTCAACATCTGGAACTAACTTTCAGAAATTGTAATATTCAAATTTTTATAAATATAATTTAAATTATTGAAATTCAATAATTTACAAAAAATTTAAACTTTCCTATTAGGAAACTTTTTTAAATCTTAAAATTTTTAATAAATTATTGTAATTTAATTATTTAGATAAATTTTAAATAAATCATAGGGAGCAGTCCCCTGGGTGCCTTTATTTTTGACTTTTTAAATCTCTTTATTAAAATATTTTTATGATTCTTCTTATTTTTTCCCTTTTTAACCAACATTTTGATGGGAAATTTTTAAGAGGTGAAATTGTTAGGCTGGCTGATTCTTCTTATTACTATGATATTAAAAAATATTCCTTCTTTATTTTATTACCAATGGATAATAGCTATTTTTCTTGTAAGGAAGTTATCACCTTAAAAACTAATATCGAAACCGATACTTTAAGTTTCCATTTTGTAAATCTTGTTTGTGATTCGGTGAAATTAGAAAATAGGAATCAGCATTTTAGCCAAGAAAATGGTTATTTAAAAATTCAACTTGACCGTTCTTTAATGCCCAATGAAGAGGTTGATTTAATAGTTTATTATCATCGGGAAAGTAATACTCCCAATTTAGGATTTTATTTTTATCGTAAAAGTGGCAATACTTTACACGATATTGCTTATACCTCCACTGAACCTTACGATTCAAGATATTGGTTTGCCTGTTTTGACGAACCGTGGGAGAAAGCCGAAAGGGGAGTTCTTTTTGCTATCACCTGTCCGGATAGTTATTTTGCTTGTGCCAATGGTCTTCTTGATAGTATTAAAGAAAATAATAATTTTAAAACCTATTATTGGTCACATAATTATCCAATCTCAACTTATTTAATCCATTTTGCCTGTTCGAAATACGCAACTTTTTCCCATTGGTATCATCATTCACCAACCGATTCTTTTGAGATAAAATATTTTATCTGGCCCGAAGATTCCTCAAGAGCAATAAACTCCTTTAGAAATGTGCCATCAATGATTCAATTCTTTTCTGATACTTCCCTTTATGGAAGATTTCCTTTTGAAAAGTATGGTATGGATGCGGTTTATCCTTTTATGTGGGGTGGTATGGAGCATCAGACAATGACCACTATCCATCGTTCTTGGGTAACTTCCGGAAGTGAAGGCGGAATTGCCCACGAACTTGCCCACCAATGGTGGGGAGATATGGTTACCTGTTTTACTTTTGCCGATATCTGGTTAAATGAAGGTTTTGCTACTTATTCCGATGCCTTATATTTAGGTTTTGTCAATGGTATTAATTATTTTAAAAATCTAATGAATCAAAGAGCTCAATATTATTTCCAGGAAGATGCTGCTTATCGCCGACCACTATATAATCCACCTTTAGAGCATCTTTTTGATTATGGTCATACCTATTGTAAAGGAAGTTGGATTTTACATATGTTGAGATATCTAATGGGTGATACCAGTTTTACCCAAAGGGGAATATTTTTTAGAGGTTTGAGGGTTTATCGGGATAGTTTTGCTTACAAAAATGCTAATACGGAAGATTTAAAAAGGATATTAATAAGGGTTAGTGGTCTTGATTTGGAAAGATTTTTTGACCAATGGATTTATCAAGCCGGCTATCCCAATTATACTATTTATTATTCTTACCGAGGAAATGAAGTTAATATTACGGTTAGTCAAAATAATGGTGCTAATGCTCCAGAAACTTTTGTGATGCCGATAAGTTTCAAATTTATTTTTACTAACGGAGAGACAACTATTACCGTTATCAATGATACCAATCCTCAAAATTATACTTTCTCTTTAGAAGCCCAACCAATCAATATTTTCTTTGACCCAGAAAATTGGCTTTTAAAAAAATTTCAACTCGTTTCTTTAGCCGAAGAGGATTACAAAAAATTGAAATCTTTTAATAATCTTAGCCTCTTTCTTTCAAAAGAAAAAATATCTCCTGAGTGGGAGATTTATCAATTGACTGGGGAAAAAGTGAAAAGAAACAATTTGAAGAAAGGGATATATTTTCTAAAAATAAAGGGAATGAGAAATTATAAGAAAATAATTATTGTCAATTAATGATAATCTTTTTCCTTTTTAGCTATTTTGTAACCGAAGGAAAAGAAAAGATAAAGGCAATCAATTTTTATCACGATAATAAATTGGTTAAACGGATAGAAAAGGAATTTTATGGTTATGAAGAAGACCAAGGAGGCAATCTCTATCTTATTGGCGAAAAAGAGATTTTGGTGTTAGATAAAAAAGGTAAAGAAATTGGCAAGATTAAAGATGAGGGTGGATTAGCGATAAGTAGCAGGGGAAGATATCAAATAGTTTATGATGATAAAAGTTTAAGAATTTATAAAGATTTATTGTTTTTTTATCAAATCCCTTTAAAAGAAAAATCTTTAAGAAAAATCATCTTTTCTCCTGATGAAAAATACCTTGCCCTTTTATTTAAAAACTCTTTTCTCTTTTTCTCTTTGGAAGATAAAATTTTTTTATTTAGGAAAGATTTTTCTTTGCCATTAATCTTTGGCAAAATTTTTGATACCCTAATTGTTTTGGTAAGTGAGGAGCGTGATAAATTTTATTTTGAAACCTATCTTTTTGATTATTCGGGAAATTTGTTAAAGAAATTTATAAATTACTATCAAAAACCTGATGAGCTGGTTTTAGATATCGAGATTGAAAGCGATAAAATTTTTGCTAAAACTTATTTTCATAGGTACCAAATTGATAATCCTTTAAAAAATTCCTTTAAAGAAATTTTTTTAAATAAATTTTTGGCAGATACCATTCCTTGGCCCTTACCACCAACCGATTCCCTTCAACCATTAGGAAACAATTGGGGAGAGTATCAGAATTATGGCGGTTCTCCTTATTTTCATCCGGGGATAGATATTTTAACTCCCCAAAGACAAGGTGTGCCCGTCTATGCGGTAAAAGACGGCTGGGTAAAGGCTTGGCTTACTATCCAAGCAAGATATCATTGGCGATTAGCAATTGCCGACTCTTCTTTAGAATATCCTGATTCTTGCGAAGGTTTTTTATACGCCCATATAGATTCGGCTCGGTATCATAAACAGGTTGGTGATTATGTTCAAAAAGGTGAATTGATTGGTTATTTAGTTCCTTGGCCAGTTAATGGTTTTGACCATATTCATTTTGCGAAAATAAAAGATGAAGGTTATACTTGGCCAAGAGCTGATTGGGCTTTTGTTTTTAATCCATTAATTTTATTAAGACCAAATACTGATACCATTCCACCAAAATTTGAGTATGCCCGACCTAGCCAATATTTTGCCTTTTGTCTAAATAATACTTCTAATTATCTCAATCCCGATAGTTTATACGGTGATGTTGATATTATTTGTAAAGTCTACGATAAATTTGGTGTTTCTACTGGTGATACTGTTTGGGATAGGTTAATTCCCTTAAAGATTGAATACGAAATTATCGGTGAATATGAAACCTTAGAAAAAACCCTTTCTTTCTCTTTTTCCGGGCGATTACCAAGCGACCAGCTTATTAATGTTGTCTATAAACAAGATAACATCTGTCGTTCGCGCGGTGATTATAATTATCGGGATTATTATTTTATTATTACAAATACTGATGGTGATAGTTTAATTGAAAGTAGCGATATCAATTACTGTTGGCCGACAAGAAATTTTCCTAACGGCCGATATTTGATAAAAGTTTATGCGTACGATGCTTCTAATAATTGTTCCGTTTGCAGCATGTTTGTTCGGGTAATTAATCCCAGTGGAATTGCAGAAAAAAATAAGAAAAAAATTATAAAAGATAAAAAGGAGATTTACTCAATAAATGGTCAGAAAATAAAAGTAATGAAAAAAGGAGTTTATTTTATTTTGGAAGAAAAGAAATATAAAAAAGTTTGGAAATACAAATAAAAATGGATTCCGAGTTTCTTTATCTTTCACCAACTAAACTTGCTCTTTTTCAAGAATGTCCTTTTTGTTTTTGGTTAGCCGAAAAAGAAAAGATTGAGCGACCAAGAGGTCCGGTATCTACTTTACCCCAAAGTATTGATAAATTGATTAAAAACTATTTTGATTATTATCGTAGTAGAGGAGAATTGCCGCCGGAAATAGCGGGAAAAGTTAAAGGCAAACTAATCGCGCAAGAAATTTTGAATGATTGGCGGAAAAATAATAAAAATAGCAAACCCCAATATTTTGATAAAGAAACTAATGCCTTTCTTTTTGGTGCCCTTGATGAATGTTTAATTGTTGATGATAAATATTATATTCCGGTGGATTATAAAACTTATGGTTATAATTTAAAAGAAGATTCTTCTTATTATTATCAACTTCAGCTTGATTGCTATACTTTAATGCTGGAAGGGGAAGGTCTAGCCCATTTAAATATTGCCTATCTTATTTATTATATTCCCGAAAAAATTGAAGAAAATAATTTAATAAGATTTAAGACTGAAATCCGAGAAGTTAAAACTGACTCCAAAAGGGCTAAAGAGATTTTTCTAAAAGCAATTGAAATTTTGAGAAATCCAAATCCACCGGCTCCTTCCGGAGAATGTAAATTTTGTTATTGGCGAAAAGAATCAAAAGAGAAAATTGAAAAAAGTATTTTTTGATGATA
>CAZDHW010000027.1:5924-10163 GCA_964505415.1 uncultured bacterium
TTAGAATTAAAAAAAGAAAATGGTTAAAAGATTATTATTTTTGATAATCCTTTTATCTCCAGTCATCTTTGCCCATCCTTGGAGTTGTTATCACGGTAATCCCCAAAGAACCGGTCTTTCTCCTTTTATCTTTGGCGATTCTTTTGAAATTGCTTGGACTTATAATGTGGGAACCCAAATTTCTGGTTCAGCTGTTGTTGCCCGTGGTGAGAAAATAATATTTGGTGCTCGGGATGGTTATCTTTATTGTTTAAGCGAAAATGGTGAACTTCTTTGGCGAAGTCCCTTAAGTTATACTGTTTGGTTTTCTACCCCGGCATTAGATGATACTTTTAACATTTATATTACTGATGGTCGAAGATTATTTAAATTTGATTCCACTGGAAGACAGTTATGGTCATGGCCAAGTCATAATAATCTTTCAATCAGTCATTCACCCGTTATTGGTCAAGATGGGAAAATATATTTTGCTTGTTATTCTGATTCTCTTTATGCCTTAACCCCAGATGGCGAATTAGCTTGGGCAAGGCCTTTGGGAAGTGATGTGAATTCTTCACCAACTATTGGCTATGATGGCAAGATTTATGTTGCTACTACTCGTGGTATTGGAAATTGGGTTCTTTGGGCATTTAATCCGGATGGCAGTGTTTCCTGGGCATATCCTTTAGCGGGTGAAGCCGATTTTGCTACTCCAGCAGTAGGTCCAGATTCAACAATTTATGTGGCTGCTGATTCTTTTCTGTATGCGATTAGACCTGATGGTAATTTGAAATGGCGGACAACTTTAAGAACAAGAATTCAAACTTGTCCAGCGATTGCCAATGAGTCAACTATTTATGTGAATGCTTATAATTTATATTGCCTTGATGCTCGTTCAGGTAATATTCGTTGGGTATTACCAGGAATTGGCAGTGATTATTGTGCCCCGGCAGTTGATGCTAACGGTAATGTTTTCTTTGGCTCTAACAGAGTATTTTATATTGTTGGTCCCGATGGTTTAATTCGTTGTTCCCGAAGTATTGCTTCTTCCCAAAGTCTTTTTGCCTCACCAGCGGTTGGTTCCAATCAACGGATATACATTGGTCATATGAATGGTAATTTTTATGCCTTTCAAGGTTATTCCTCTTCTTTTGTTAGTGAGCATAAAACAATTAGCAAAAAGTCATTTTTAAAATTTTTGACCCTACCAAATGAAAAAGAAATTTTTAAGCTTTATGACTTTTCAGGAAAATTAATAAAAATCAATTCTTCAATAAAAAATCTTCCTTCCGGAGTTTATTATTTATACAATAAAAAATATTTTCAAAAAGTTATTATCAAATAAGGAGGAAAGATGAAGAGATTAATTATATTTTTATTACCGTTAATAATTTTTGCCAAAAACCCCTTTTTGCCAAAGAATTTTGGTCTTTATTCTCCTTTGCCTAATCTTAATGATTTTCTTATTGGTTTTTGGGATTTGCCTAAATTTGACCCATTATTGGAAAAACCACCGTTACCTAAGGAATTGATTATTGAGAGGTATCCTAATAATGGACTTGGTTATTATCTTATCCAATTTAAATCGCCAATCTATCGTTACCAAGTTGAGGAGATAAGAAGACTTGGTGCTCAAACTCTTGGTTTTCATTCTCGCTATCTTTTAATCGCCAAAATGGATAACAAAATTAAAGAAAGAATAGAAAAACTTCCTTATATCCGTTGGATTGGCATTTATCAACCAGGTTACAAATTTGCTACCACTACTTTATTAGACGAAGGTTATGGTCGAGTTACTTTAACTTTATTTTATCCAGAGGGTTTATTGGATGCAGTCAATGATTTAATAAATAAAGGATTTAAAGTTGTCCGTTATGATTCTTCTCTTTATTTTAAAGTTATTGAGGTTGATTGTAAAAGGGAAGATTTAACTATTTTAGCAAATTTACCTTATATCTTTTCCATTGAAGAATGGCATCCGCCAGAATTAGAAAATGCTAATTGTCAATGGGTTATCCAAACTTGGGCGCAAGAGAATAGAAGGATTTGGGACCAAGGGATTTATGGAGTTGATGAACTTTTAGGATTTACTGATACTGGTTTAGATATTTTACATTGGGCTTTCTATGATGCTCAAACTCCCATTTCTGATACTGGTGAATATCCGAATCACCGAAAAGTTATCTTTTTCAAAAATTGGGAAACCTATTTAGCTCCTTCTGATCCGAATGGACATGGTACCCATGTTGGCGGCACAATTGGTGGTAATGATTCAATAAATGGTGGAACCAATCCTAATGACGGTCATTCTAAAGGTGCCAGGATAGGTATTTTGGCACCAATTCCGCAACCCACTGGTTGGGATTTAACCGGCCCTTTTAATAAAATAACTAATTGGTTAAGGAATCCAGAATTAAAAGTCCATACCATCTCTAATTCTTGGTGGACAGGAACCATGGGACAATATACTAATGCGAGTGCTTCCGTTGATGTTTATAGTTGGGTAAATAAAGATGTGATTATAATAAAATCTTGTGGCAATCAAGGGCAATCATCTCCCTACCGAATAACTGAACCGGGAAATTCGAAATCAATAATTGCCTGTGGTTCTTTACGAAATGGTTTAAATTCAACAGTTTTGTCTTCCTATTCTTCCCGAGGACCGGCGCCTGATGGGAGAATAAAACCGGATGTTTGTGTGCCGGGTGAAACTATCTATTCTGCCCAAAGAGGGACTCAGAATGGTTATGTTTCTATGAGCGGAACAAGTATGGCAGCACCAGCAGTAAATGGTGCCTGCGGTTTAATAAGGAGTTATCTAAGAAAAGGATTTTATCCCAGCGGAGTTGCTAATCCTGATGATTCAATAGGTTATATCCAATCTTCCTTAGTGAAAGCAATGTTGATTGTCTCGTGTGACCCAAATATTGGTAATTTTGTTATTCCTTCGGAATATGTTGGTTGGGGAAGGGTAAATCTTGATTCGGTTTTATATTTTTCCACACCAACCCCTGATAGAAGAAAACTTTTGTTGTATGATGATACCATTGGCTTAAGAACTGGTGAATATGTTGAATTTGAATTTGAAGTGAATGATAATATTCCTTTAAGAATTGCGGTTGTTTGGACTGATACCGCGGCTGCTCCTGGTGCCAATCCCGCATTAATAAATAATTTAGATGTTTTATTAACATCTCCTTCCGGTGATTTTTATAAAGGCAATATCTATCAAAACGGTCAATCGGTAAGAAATCCCAGCCAGCCTTTTGATAATATTAATCCTTTAGAAGTTTTTAGGATTAATGAGCCCGAATTGGGAAGATGGAATTTAAAAATAATGGCACAGAATGTGGTAACTTTAATTCCTCAAACTTATTCCGTTGTGATTACTGGTGGTATCTATGTAAGGCCAAGGACCGGTGTTAGTTATTTAAGACATTATCTTCTTGATAACCCACCATTGGGTAATGGCGACGGAATATTAAATCCGGGTGAAGAAGTTGAATTACCAACTTGGTTTAAAAATTATAACGATTATGAAGTTGAAGGAGTTAAAGTATATTTGAGACTGCGCCAACCAGATACCAATGTGGTAATTAGTGATTCTTTTAAATATTTTGCCTCAATCGCTCCTTACGATTCAGTATTCACTGGTGAAGATGGCTTTAATATTAGAGTGAACGAAAATCTACCAAATGGTTATTCTATCCCTTTAGTCTTCTCAATTGAAGATACCTTAGGTTCAATTTGGGAATCAAGGCTTACTCTTTATGTTGGCACACCAGTTTTAGTAAACCGAGAAATAACTGTTTATGATTCACAACCAGGTGGAAATAATAATGGCCGGCTTGACCCAAACGAAATTGCCTCTTTAGCAATTGGGATCAAAAATCAAGGTTTAGGTCATGGTTATAATGTCTACGCAATATTAAAATCACTTGATGAAAGACTAATTGTCTTAGATTCAATAGGAACTTATGATACCATTTTAAAAGATTCTATCCGTTTCAATCTTTTTGATAAATTTGCTATTCAAACATTACCAAATATTCCACCAGAAACACCAATCCCGTGTAGTATTAGAATCTATTCTGACCAATATCTCTTTGCTTATTGTTTTAATATAATTGTTGGTGAATTAAGAATAGTTGACCCAATTCCGGATAATTCCCAACCTAATCCCAGGTATTGGGCTTATGATGATGTTGATACTTTCTATGTTGAATGTCCAGATTTTGAATGGATTGAGTTAAGAAATGT
>CAZDHW010000028.1:0-9286 GCA_964505415.1 uncultured bacterium
ATAATTATTTATGATACCACCGTAAGGACCTATACTGGTGATAATGAAATAATCTTCCAATATCTGACAGCCAATAATTATATTTCCAATACGGTTGGTATTGAAGACCATACAAATACAATTGGTATTAATGCTTTATACAATAATGATTATCACCGCGCCTGTGCCCCAATTATTGCGGGAAGAGCAATAAAATTTACAACCGATACCATTGCTTATGTTGGGATGGAAGAATATCTTTCTTCAGTTAAAAAATTACATCCAAAAACCCTTCCCACCATTCAGAAAGGTGAATTTATTCTCAATTTAGAAAAAGATAAAGAAAATAAGTTAACCATATATGAAATCACCGGCAAAAAGGTATTTAGCGGGAAAGTAAAAAAGAATTTTATTAAAAGATTGCCTAATGGTGTTTACTATCTCATTTTAGAAAACGAAAAAGAAAATATAAAGAAAAAAATTATTTATCTTAAATAACGCTTTTCTTTTACAAAGAAAAGGATAATAAGACTCAAAAAGATTAATATAATGGCAAAATAAAAAGGTGCTTTAAAGTTAAATTTCTCCCATAAAATACCGGCAATCAAAGAAGCAAAAAGAGAAAGTAAGCCGTTTATCATTTGAAAAAAGCCGATGCCGGTTGCCCGAAATTCAATCGGTGATAATTCAGAAGCCAATGTTTTTTGGCTTGGTTCTAAGGCGGATTTGTTTAATCCGTAGAGGAAAAAAATCAAAAAGAGTAAAAATTTTGATTTTAAAAAAACAAAGCCAAGAGCAGTAAAAAGCCACAAAAGATAACCTAAGGATAAAGTAAATTTTCGAGAAGTTTTATCCGCCAATTTACCAAAAGGTAAAGAGAATAAAGAGGCAGTAGCAGTAAAAATAAGATAAAAAATCGGAATAAAAGTTTGTTGGGTATAAAAATTATTAGCATAAAGCAAAAGAAAAGAATAAGAAAAATAAGAAAGAGAAAAGAAGGCGGAAGAAAAGAGATAAAGATAAAAGTTTTTATCAAAAGTTTTTAAGTTTAATTTTAAAGGTAATTCTTTTTTTACCCAATTTTTTTTATAATCCTTTTCTTTCACAAAGATAATAACTAATAAACTGCCGATTAAAGAAGGTAAAGCGGCTAACAAAAATAATTTTCTAAAACCCAAGAGGTTAAAAAATAATAATGCCACTAAAATACCACAGGTGGCTCCAAAATTATCCATCATTCTTAAAAAGCCAAAATTTCTTCCCCGGTTGGTATCATCAGAGATATCAGCAATTATTGCGTCTCGGGGTGCTGAACGAATTTTTCCTGCGCGGTCAAAAATTTTTAGGGGAATTAAAATTGACCAAAAATGGGCTAAGGCATAACCAATTCTTGATAAAGAACCAAAAAGATAACCAATCCAGACAAAAATTTTTCTCTTTTTGATTTTATCTGCCAGATAACCAGAAAATCCTGAAGATAAAGAGACAATAGCATCACCAACACCATCAATTATTCCTAAAGCAATCATATTAGCATTTAAACTTTTAACAAATAATGGCCATAAAGGATAGATAATATCAGAACCTAAGTCATTCAAAAAAGAAGCAATTCCTAAAACATTAACAATTCTTTTTCTTTCTTTTTCCATAAAGATAGAATTATAAACTAAAAAAAGAAATTATCAATAAATTTGTCTCTTGACTTTTATAAGTTTTTTAGTTATAATTATTTATGCCAATATATGAATATCAATGTTTAAAATGTGGTAAAAATTTTGAGGCATTAGTTTTTAAAAATGAGGAGGTAAATTGTCCAAATTGTGGTAGTAAAGAATTACAAAAAAAATTTTCCATTTTTGCTACCCAAGGGTTAGAAAAAAATGTTGGTAGCCAAAGCTGTGGCAGTTGTAAAGCCACAAGCTGTGAAAGTTGTAAATAAAGGGAAGGAGGGGGTTATGACAATAACAAAACAACACATTGTTGATGAGATTGTGAAAGAAATTTCTCCTCGGGTTTCGCGTAAGGATGTTTATGATATCGTCCAAATATTTTTAGATAAAATAATTGACAATCTTGCCGAGGGTAATCGGGTGGAATTACGGGGTTTTGGTATTTTTAATACCAAGCTAAGAAAACCTAAAATTGCCCGTAATCCGAAGACCAATGAACCGGTAAGTTTGCCACCCCGAAGGGTACCGGTTTTTAAAGCATCAAAAATTTTTAAAGAGGCATTAAAAGGAGGCTAATATGCCGTGTGGTCGTAAAAGAAAATTAAAGAAAGTAAAAAGGCATTGGTATAAGAAAAGAAGAAAAATGATGCGTCATAAGAAAAAGTAAGAAATTTAGGAGAAAAGGGAAAAAAGCTTAAAATAGTTTTCACCTTTTTCTTTTAACTCTTTAAGAATTTTTTCTTCTAATTTTAAAAGAGATAAAAGATAGTCTTTTTGGTATTTTTTGTATTTCTCTTTGCCATTTAGGTGGTTTTTAATTAAATTTTCAATAGCATCATAAATCAATTGTTTTCTTAGGTCAACCACTTTTGGCTCGTAGATTAAACCACTGATTTCCAATCTTATTTTTTCAATAATTATCTTTAAAACTTCTAAAATTTCCTCTTCTTCTAAGTCTTTTAAGCGGGTATTTTTTAGTTTGATCAATTCCTTTCGCAGATTTTTATTAAAATCTTCTTCATAGTTTAATAGGTGAAGGCTTATCTTTTCTTTTAAATAATTTTGGGCAGTCTTTAAATAGGAACAACTTTCCGGGCAATTAATTACTTCTTTCCTTTTTTCGCCGCAACATAAGGAACAGATATAATTTTGATAATAGGGACAGTATCTTTTACCGGTTCTTTGGTTACAGATAAAGCATTTCATAACTCTTTTTTAGTATAACCCAAGGCCCCCACCATCGTTATTGCCTTTATTGGACACACCCGGAAACATTCACCGCAACCAACACAATTTTCAATTATTACTTTATGCCTCTCACCCAATTTCCCTTCAATGGCTTTAAATTGACAGACTTTCACACATTCACCACAGCCGTTACAAGTGGCATCAATCAAGGCATAGGGTCTCTTTTTTGCCTTATCCACATAAGATTTTGTTGGACATTTTTGATAGCAGATGCCGCAGTCAACGCATTTTTCCAAATCCATTACCGGTAAATTATTTTCCATTTTTAAAGCCGAATAAGGACAAGCTTTCACGCAGATATTACAAGCAAAGCAGCCAACTTTACAAACTTCTCTCACCTCTCTCCCTTTATCAGGAGAAACACAGGCAAGATATACCAGTTTCCCTTTAGGGATAAGTTTTAACACTCCTTTGGGACATTCTTTTACACATATTCCGCAGCCGGTGCATTTTTCTTCGTCAATAATGGGTAATCTTTTCTTTTCATCCATTTTTATTGCCGAAAAAGGACAGACTTTCACACAGGTACCTAATCCTAAACAACCAAAGATACAGGCTTTATTTCCTTGATGGAGGAGATTGGCCTCTTTACAATCTAAATGACCATCATAAATAAATCTTTCCGTACATTCTTCAATTCCACCTTGGCAGGTTAAAACAGCAATCTTTCTTTCCAAAGCTCCTACTTCGATACCAAGGATTTCGCCGATTTTTTCTGCTACTTCTTTACCACCTACGGTACAACGATTTGGCTCGGCTTCTCCTTTTACAATGGCTTCCGCATAATTTTCACAACCAGCATAACCACAGGCTCCGCAATTTGCTTGTGGTAAAATTTGGGAAATAAGAGCAATCTTTTTGTCAACTTCTACCTTCAACTTTTTGTGGGCAAAAACTAAAATGATTGCCATCAACATTCCTAACCCACCCAAAATTAAAACTGAAATAACTGTCATAAGGAAGCCCCAAAGAGGTTTAAAAAGCCTAAAAAGGCTAATGCCATTAAACTGGCAGCGATAAAAGCAATTGGATAACCTTTGAAAGAATTGGAAATAGGAGCGTATTCCAGTTTTTCTCGTAGGGCAGCAAAAAGAATAATTACCAACATAAATCCTAAACCAGTGCCAAAGGCAAAAATAATGGTATTTAACAAATGAAAACGATAATCAATTACTAAAAAGGTTGTTCCTAAAATCGCACAATTGGTAGTTATTAAAGGTAGATAGATTCCCAAGGCATTGTATAACTGGCGGTAATTTTTCTTTAAAAACATTTCCACAAACTGAACTAAACTGGCGATCACCAAGATAAAAGCAGCTGTTCTTAAAAAGGGTATATTTAAAGGAATCAATAAAAAGTGATAAACAGGATAGGTGATTAAAGTAGCAAGCAGCAGGACAAAGATAACAGCTAATCCCATACCAAAAGAAGTGGAAATCTTTGTTGAGACACCAAAGAAAGGACAAAGTCCAATATAGCGCATTAATAAGATATTTTGCACCAAAAAACTGGCAAGAAATACTTTTGCTGGTGAGATATTCATAATCTTATTTATTTAAAAAGAGTTTGTTCACAATCGCTTTTAAAATGCCAATTAATAAAAAACCGCCGGGTGGAAAAATCATAAATAACACCGCATTCTCTCTAAAACTTGCTGGTAAAACTGGTATACCCAAAAAGGTTCCTTGAGCCATTATTTCCCTTATGGTTCCCATTATAAAAATCACCAAAGTAAAACCAACCGCCTTTCCTAAACCATCTAAAAAGGAATCAAAAATCCCGTGGCGATAGGCAAAACCTTCGGCCCTTCCTAAGATAATACAATTGACAACAATCAAAGGCACAAAAACCCCCAATACTTTATACATATCGGGTTCGTAGGCTTGTAAAACATAATCGGCAATGGTAACAAAGGTAGAAATGATGATTATGAAAACTGGAATTCGGATATTTTCCGGGACAATCTTTCTGATTGCTGAAACAAAAATATTGGAAAAAATCAAAACAAAGGAGGCAGCAATTCCCATTCCCAAAGCATCGCGCGCGGAAATAGAGGTCGCCAAGGTTGGACAAAGACCGATCATTAAAATCAATACCGGATTTTCTAAAATTATTCCTGACCAAAAATAATGAAATCTCTTGTGCTTTTTATTGTTCATTTTTTAAATATTTTTTATATTTATTAATCCCTTCCCTAATTCCATCACAAACCGCTTTAGAAGAAATGGTGGCCGCAGTAATTGCTTCAATCTTACCGCCTTCTCTTTTCAATTTGATTTCTTCTTCCTCCTTACCTAAAAATTGGTTTTTAAATTTATCTTCCCGAATCTTTAAACCTAAACCTGGGGTTTCTTTTAAACCTTCAGCCGGTGAAGCAATTTTTAATCCGCAAACCCTTTCTAAGGTATCAATGCCAACAAACATCTCAATGATACCGCCATAACCTTTCTTACCAGCTCTAAAAAAGAGGCCAATAATTTTTTTCTCTTTATTAAATACTTGATAACAACTATCTTTTACCACCTCCGTATAGCTATCCATTTCCGGAAAAATTTCCGAAAGGGAAGAAATGAAAAACGCTTCTTTATGTTTTTCGATTTTTTTAATAGTAAAAAGATAGACATAACTTAAAAGAAAGGCACTAAGGACACAAACCAAAGTTAAAACGGCAATCGGTTTCATTTTCTTTTACCAAATACCCTTGGTTTGGTATATCTTTCAATCAATGGGGTAGCCAGATTCATTAGTAAAATGGAAAAAGAAACTCCTTCCGGATAACCACCAAAATGTCTGATTAACATTGTTAAAATTCCGCAACCAATACCAAAGATTATCCTTCCCTTTTTGGTTATTGGTGTTGTGACATAATCGGTTGCCATAAAGAAAGCACCTAATATTAAACCACCGGATAATAATTGGAAAAGATGATAATTGGGAAATCTTTTTATTGGTAAAATTATTAATGATAAAAGAAAACAAGTTAGAAGATAGCTCAAAGGGATTCGATAATCAATATAGTTCTTTATCAAAAGATAAAAGGCGCCAATTAATAATAAAATTGCTGAAGTTTCTCCCAAGCAACCACCGACATTACCGAAAAAGAGATTTTTTAAACTTTCCCAAGAACTTGCTTTATCTATTAACATTTCTACTTCATTTGGAGGGAGCATTACTTTGGCATTCTTTAACGCTGTTAATGGTGTTGCCTGGGTTATCGCATCAAAGCCACTTATTGTGCCGTAATAAGGTGCGGTATAGGAAGAGGTCATCAATTGAGGAAAAGAAACCACCAAAAACGCCCGAGCGGCTAAAGCTGGATTTACAAAATTATAACCCAAACCACCAAATAATTGTTTGGCAAAAAAGATAGCAAAGAAAGAACCAATAATGGGAATAAAATAAGGTACTTTTGGCGGCAGGTTGAAGGCCAAAAGAATACCGGTAATAATTGCACTTCCATCCAAGATATTGATCTCCCTTTTAAAAAATAGTTTACAAAGATATTCAGTGAAAACCGCTGTGATTACCGAAATGATAATAATAATGATTGCTTGGATACCAAAGAAATAACCAGCACCAATTGTTGCTGGAATTAATGCCCAAATTACCGACCACATTATTTTTTCCACATTTATTTCTGAAGTTATGTGGGGTGAGACGGAAATAACCAAATTCTTATTCATTTTTTCTCCATTTTTATAATCTCTTGTTTAGCATATTTAAAATATTGAACAAGTTTAATCTTACTGGGACAAACATAGGCGCAACAACCGCACTCAATACAATCTAAAACTGAATATTCCTTGGCTTTTAAAAATTCTTTCTTCTTTATAAATTTATGTAATTCAGCCGGCATTAGTCCCATTGGACAAGAAGAAATACACCGGCCGCAACGAATACAATCTTTTTCTTTTTCTATTATTGCTTCTTTATCGTTAAAGAAAAGAATTCCCGTGGTTCCTTTTAAAATGGGCATTTCTAAGGAATAAATGGCGATACCCATCATCGGGCCACCAAAGATAATTTTTTTTATTTCTCCGTTTAAGCCGCCACAATAATCTACGATATCTTTTAAAGGTGTGCCAATTCTTACTAAAAGATTCTTTTTCTCTTTAATGCCGTTACCCGAAACTGTTACCACCCTTTCAAACAATGGTTTATTAAAATAGACCGCTTCGTAAACACTGTAAGCAGTTCCCACATTATGAACAACGCAACCAACATCAAAAGGTAAACCACCACTGGGAACTTCTCTTTTTAATAACGCATAAATCAATTGTTTTTCCGCTCCTTGGGGATATTTGGTTTTTAAGGCAAAAACTTCAAAATTATATTCATTTTTATAAGAGTTAAAAATCTCAATCGCTTTCTTTTTATTATCTTCAATCCCAAAAATTAATCTAATATTTTTGCTATTTTTCCCCAACGCCTTTCTTAATAACAATGCTCCCTTAATAATTTCTATTGGTTTTTCAATCATCAACCGATAATCATTTGTTAAATAGGGTTCACA
This sequence comes from uncultured bacterium, assembly GCA_964505415.1. GTDB lineage: Bacteria > Hydrothermota > Tepidihabitantia > Tepidihabitantales > DTDR01 > DTDR01. The sequence goes on from CAZDHW010000028.1 coordinate 7,411, forward strand.
TTCACAACCATTAATAATTAAAGTATCAACTTCCTTTGGTGGTTGTAATTTCACATGGGTTGGAAAAGTGGCACCGCCTAAGCCCACAATCCCACAGGAAAATACCTTTTCAATAATCTCTTCCCTACTAAAATTCTTTTCCTTTTCTTCTTTGCTAATATTTTCATCCCATAAATCCTTATCATCACTCTCAATAATATAAGTTAAAACCCTTTTACCCAATAGGGGATGGGGAAGTTCTTTTAAATCTTTAATAATCCCAGAGATCGAAGAGTGGATATTAGCAGAAATTTTACCATCGGCTTCACCAAGCTTTTCACCAGTTTTTACATAATCACCAATTTTCTTAATTGGTTTGGCTTCTTTTCCTGTATGTTGGCTTAAAGGAAGATAGACAATTTTGGGTAAGGGTAAGGTTTCAATTGGACAATTTTCGGTAAAATGTTTATTTTCTTCCGGGAAAACCCCACCTTTAAAAGAAAACTGCTTCTTTTTAACTAAAAAATTAAACATTAAGATATTATTATAATAAAAAAATCCCTCTGGTCAAGAAAGAAGTTTAAAATTGTTTAGCTAAAAGCTTTTAATTTAAAACCTTTATTGATTTAGTAAAACTAATATCCTTGGTCTTTATTCTTAACTGATAAATACCTGATTTTAAATCCCTTAAATCCAAAAAAATTGGATTTTCTCTTTTTAAGGGAAGCCTTTTAACCAGCCGACCGCAAGAGGTATAGATTTTTAAATCTAAAATTTCAGTATTTTTCGGGTAAACTAAATAGGCAAAATTTCTTATTGGATTCGGTAAAATAGCAAACCTTTTGAGATACTCTTTTACCAAATGTTCAGCAATTTCTACTCCTAATTGATAATATTCACAAGTTCTTAATATATTAGTATCATTTCCTTGTCGACCGCCGAAAATCCACATTCCCGGCGTACCTGATTGGTTAAAAAGTTCAGGGATTAAAACACCGGCATGATTTCTTCTTGCCTGATTTAGAGAAGTGAAGGTTGACCAACTATTGGTTTCAATATCATAGATAAAACATTGGGGTGTTTCATTTGGCCATTTACCATTACCAGCAATAATAATCTTATTTCTAAAAGGAAAAGGTGAAGTGGAATCAAAACCAAAAGCCCTAGTCTCACCGGAAGAATCGGGCAGGTCAGCTATTCTTACCCAACCAGATTCCGGAAAAGCCAAATTTAAAACTTCACAATATTTCTGAGCACGGAGATTCACTCCATCATAGATATCACCGCCCAAGGCATATAACTTACCGTTGACAACACAGGTAGCAATATAACTTCTTGCCAGTCCTAAGGAAGGTAATTGACGCCAACGAGCGCCAGGGGTTGTTTCGGGATTATAAACCCAAACTTGATTGGTCATATAAGGAGAGATATTGGAATTAAAACCACCAAGCACATAAAGCCGATTACTATAAACGGCAGCATCAGGTGTTAAATAAGGTTGACCACTTAAAAGTCCAGGAAAAGAATCAGTGCCAATAATGGCTACACTATTACTTAATGGATAATATACTTGTAATGCTCGGGTAAAAGTACCGGTTTGGGTTCGACCGCCAACAATATATAAACCGTAAGTATCCGGATGGGTAGTGTCTCTCAAAATACAAATAGTATAGTTAGAAACCGGAATAATCATACTTTGGCCAACTGGATAATAGGTTAAAGATTCTGGATTAAAACACCAGATAGTGCCATCAGTATTATTATTGGCTAAGCGGCCACCAAGAAAATAGACCTTTCTTGTTAAGGGAAAATATTCACCATCAAATCGCCAAAAACGAAAACCAGTTTGCGGACCATACTGCCAGGTTTGAGCAAAAACTAAAGATAATATAAAAAA
>CAZDHW010000029.1:0-8695 GCA_964505415.1 uncultured bacterium
TTTTTAGTCAAATAGGCAAAGATAAAATCTTCAATATCACCATCTAAAACTGCTTCCACATCTCTTCGTTCATAATTTGTTCGGTGGTCTTTAACTAATTGATAAGGAAAAAGGATATAAGAACGGATTTGGTAGCCCCAAGCAATTTCAGTCTTTTTCTCTTCATATTTTTTTAATTCTTCTTTCTTTTTTTCTTCGTAATATTTATAAAGTTTAACTTGTAAAATCTTAAGAGCATTTCTTTTATTAAGATATTGGGAACGTTCGCTTTGGCAACTAACCGTAATACCAGTGGGAATATGGGTTATTCTTACGGCAGTTGAAACTTTATTCACATGCTGACCACCGTGACCAGAAGCCCGAAAGGTTTCAATCTTCAAATCCTTCTCATCAATTTTTACTTCAATATCTTCTATCTCGGGATAGACAAAGACCGAGGCAAAAGAAGTATGTCTCCTTTGATTAGCATCAAAAGGTGAAATCCTTACTAACCGATGAACCCCAATTTCTGATTTCAAATAACCATAAGCGTTAGACGAAGTAATCTCAATTACCGCTTCTTTTATTCCGGCTTCTTCGTTTGGTTTTAACTCAAGAATTTCATATTTGAAGTTTTTCTTCTCAAAAAATTTTAAATACATTCTTAATAACATCCCTGCCCAATCACAAGATTCTACGCCTCCGGCACCTGGATGGATAGTCAAAATGGCTCCCTTTTTATCAACCTCTTCTTTAAAAAGAGAAGCAATTTCTAATTCTTTTAATTTTTTCTCAACTAAAATAATATCTTTATTTATCTCTTCAACCTCCTGGCTGTCATCGTCAAAAAGTTTACCCATTTCTTCTAAATCTAAAACCTCTTTCTTCAAAGCAAGATAATCGTCAACCTCTTTTTTTAAGACACTCATTTTTTGATTTAATTCTTGGAGTTTTTTACTATCGGAAAAAACTTCGGGTTTAGTAATTTCTTTTTGAAGGATGGCTAACTCTTTTTCTTTTTTGTCAACTTCAAAGAAATTTCCCTAAGGAAATAAGTCTTTCTTTTAATTCTTCAATCTTTTTTTTATTTATTTTCATCTTCTTTTACCTCTTTAGTTTTTTTAGCATATTTTCTTTTATACTTTTCTACCCGACCAGCGGTGTCAACGATTTTTTGTTTGCCGGTATATAAAGGATGGCAGCGCGAACAAATCTCCACATTTATTTTTGGTTTGGTTGAACGGGTAATAATTGTGTTACCACAGGCACAAGTGATGACACATTCTCCATATTGGGGATGGATGCCTTTTTTCATTTTAACCTCCTTAACCTTCACTCATGGCTTTTAAAAATTCTTGATTGGTTTTGGTCAATTTCATTTTATCTAAAATAAATTCCATCATTTCTACTGGCGTCATCTCTGCCAGCATCTTTCTTAAAATCCAAATTCTATTTAATTCAAATTCGCTTAAAAGCAATTCTTCTTTTCTTGTTCCCGACCGTTGTAAATCAATTGCTGGGAAAATTCTTCTATCAGCTAATTTTCTATCCAAAACCAATTCCATATTACCAGTTCCTTTAAATTCTTCAAAAATTACTTCGTCCATTCGGGAACCAGTTTCAATCAAAGCCGTAGCAATAATTGTTAAACTCCCCCCCTCTTCAATATTTCTTGCAGAACCAAAAAATTTCTTTGGTTTCTGCAAAGCATTAGAATCCAAACCACCAGAAAGGGTTCTACCCGAATGAGGCACTACCAAATTATGGGCTCTGGCTAAGCGGGTTAAACTATCCAATAATATCACCACATCCTTTTTTGATTCTACCAATCTTTTAGCTTTTTCCAAAACAATATCGGCCACTTCTACATGCCTTTCCGGCACTTCATCAAAGGTTGAACTGATGACTTCAGCTTTTACCGACCTCTCCATATCAGTAACTTCTTCGGGTCTTTCGTCAATTAAAAGAATAATTAAATAGATTTCCGGATGATTCTCCACAATCGCATTGGCGATTTTTTGTAATAATACTGTTTTTCCAGCTCTTGGTGGAGAAACAATTAATCCCCTTTGACCCTTGCCAATCGGTGTGAATAAATCAACTACTCTTAATGACAAATCATTTTTTGAAGGTATCTCTAAATGGATTCTTTCTTTCGGATATAAAGGCGTCAACTCTTCAAAAGGTATCCTTTCAATAATTTTTTCTGGCTGTTGGAAATTGACTTCTTCAATTTTTAATAAAGCATAATATTTTTCTCCATTTTTTAACTTTGGGGGTCGGGCGTAGCCTTTAATGGTATCACCGGTTTTTAAACCAAATTTTTTAATCTGGGAGGGAGAAACATAGATATCATTAGAACTTTTTAAGTAACTATATTCCGGTGAACGAAGAAAACCAAAACCTTCATCTAAGACCTCTAAAACCCCAGTTACTGGAATTAACCGTTCCTCTTCTTCACCTTCTTTTTGCTTGGCTTCGGTTTCTAAAATAGATAAAACCAACTCTTCTTTCTTCTTTTCCCTCACATCCGGAATACCTAAGGCTTTGGCAATCTCTTGTAATTCCGAGACTTTTTTCTTTTTTAATTCTTCAATATCCATTTGTTCCCCCCTTTTTTAATTGTAGTAAAAATTATAATTTTAATTCTTCGGGATATCTTCTTTCATGGATTTATTATATATTTTAATCAAAATTTCAAAAAAATCAACTAATTACGTCGCAATATTTCATTAACGGCAATCAATTTCCTTTGTAAATAATAAAAAGCCAAATTTTTCAATTTTGGTAAATAAGATAAAAATGTTGAATATAAATAACCAAAAGGAAAAAACAAAAGAAAAGGTATTGTTAAATATACTTGGTTAAGTAAAACTGCCAAAATGCCGATTATCAAATAAAAAGTGAATGCCAATTCTAAATAATAGAGCGAATTTTTTAAATTTAATTTGTAACCTTCTTTTATTATCTTTTCTTTTTCCGTTACTCCGTATTTAGGCGTGCGAATAAATTCCGAACCGAAATTTAAAAGAGCTTCCAAGACACCAAGGGAATTATTAATTGCTAAAGAAACTCCTAACGACATCGCCATAATGATGTATTTCATATCCCTTTTCCAACTCCAATTTGGTGAACTATCCTTTTGGGTTATAAAATAAAAGAGAAAGAAGGAAAAAGCGGAAAAAAGAAACAAAGGAAAATCAACTATAAGGATATGGGTAATACCCACTCCGTAACGAATAATAGCTGCCGGAAAAGTAATAATGGTTAAAAGAATAATCAAAGGAAAAGAAAAATTGGCAGTTAAATGGAAAAAGGATTCTAATTTTTGTTTAAAAGGAAGCTTGGAATTCAAAATTATTCCCAGCATCTTTTTAGCCGTTTGTACACCACCTTTTGCCCAACGATATTGTTGGGTTTTAAAAGCAACTATATCAATAGGTAATTCGGCATATACCACATAATCAGGCAAATAAACAAATCGCCAACCTAAAAGCTGAACTCTTAAACTGATTTCTAAATCTTCTGCTAAAGTAGAACCGTCCCAACCACCCGCTTGTAAAATAGCTTCTTTCCGCCAAATCCCCGCGGTACCGTTAAAGTTAAAAAAAAGGTTATTATGGCAACGGGCAATATGCTCAATTATAAAATGGCCGTCTAATAATATTGCTTGTAGTTTAGTTAGCAAAGAATAGTTTTTATTAATATGTCCCCACCGGGCTTGTACTAAGGCAATTTTTTCGTCAGTAAAATAATGAATAGTTTTTAATAGAAAATCTTTGGGAATTATAAAATCAGCATCGAAAATAGCAATAAAATCGCCTTCGGCAACTTTCAAACCTTCTTGTAAAGCGCCGGCTTTATAACCTTCCCGCTTATTCCGATGAAAATATTTTATATTTATCCCTTTCCGTTGATATTCGGCTACCAAAGATTTCAAAATTTCCTGAGTCTCATCGGTGGAATCGTCTAAAACTTGAATTTCTAACTTGTCTTTCGGATAACAAACTTCACAAGCTGACCGGACAATCCGTTCACAAACATATTTTTCATTATAAATTGGTAATTGAATAGTTACCTTAGGGAGCTCGGAAAAATAAGTCTGAGGTTCTATTTTTTTCCTTTTAGCTTTTAAATAAAGAAAGATTAAAAAATAGCGATGTACTCCGTAGAGAGAGATAAGGGCTAAAATTGCAAAATAAAGAATAAGAATTAGGGTATCAAAGAAATTTAGCATAGGTTTAAAATTTTAACAAAAATTTTAATAAAATCAAGCAATCCGATAATATAACAAAGTGAATAAAGCTAAAAAACCATCTTTAGCTTTTATTTTTTTCCCTTCTTTTCGAGCGTTATAAGAAATTGGTACTTCAATAATTTTAATCTTCTTTTTTAATAATTTTGCAGTTATCTCTGGTTCAATCTCAAATCTTTTACTTTTAAGGTTTAAAGCCAACATTATCTTTCGTGGAATTATTTTATAGCAAGTTTCCATATCACTTATTTTGCTACTAAAAAGAAGATTAGTAAAAAAATTAAGAATAATATTTGCCAATTTACTCAAAAAGAGAAATCTACTTTCGCCCTTAAAGCGAGAACCATAAACAGCAATATTTTTTCCGTATTTATAAAAAGGTTTTATCAATTTTAAATAATCAAAGGGATTATATTCCAAATCGGCATCTTGGATAACAATAATGTCACCAGTAGCTAATTTTAAACCAGCTTGAATTGCTAAACCTTTTCCCTGATTTTTTTCCAGAAATACTTTCTTTATCCCGTCAATTGTTTGTAATATTTCTTTCGTATTATCGGTAGAACCATCGTCAACCACAATAACCTCTTTTTCTATTGGCACTCTCTTTACTTCTTCAATTACTTTTTTTATTGTTTTCTCTTCATTATATACCGGAATAATTACTGAAATCTTCATAATAATTTTTCAATTTTATCTAAGACGGCCATTACTTTTAAAGTTGGTATCTTTTCTTTAATTCTTTTATTTTTTAAAGAATTCAGAAAATAGCTTAATTCCCAAGATAATGGTAATTGGTAATCAATACTTTTAATAATTTTTTCATTTCCATTTTCTTTTAATTTTAAAACCGAAAGCAAACCATCAAAAACAATCTTTTTATTTTCAACAAAGAAAGTTATTGTCCGTTCTTTATCCGTTCCCTTTCCCCAAACGCCGGAAATCTTAATTTCATTATCTATCAAAAAATGGGCTTCCACTAAAGATTTTTCTAATGCTATCTCTTTTATTTTTGGCTCTTTTTTAAAGAAATATAATAAAAGGGCGATATCATGGGGGAAAAGGTCATAAATAATCTCTTTTTCACTTTTATTAATTTGGGAAACCTTATTGGTACGTTTTATTTTTAACTCAAGATTTTTTTTATTTTCTAAAATTTTCTTTATAGTATCTATCAATGGATGATAAAGAAGAATGTGACCGGTAAAAAGATTTAAATTTCTTTTTGCTGCCAAATTTATAAGTTTTTCTGCTTCTTTAAAAGAGGTCGCCAAAGGTTTCTCCACAAAAAGATTATAGCCCTTTAAAAGAAATTGAAAGGCAAGAGAAAAATGGGTTTCGTTAGGAGTAGCAATTATTATACCATCCAGATTCATTCTCAATAAATCTTTATAATTATCAGTAAGAATAATCTTTTTATTATCCAAAGGTATCTTTCTTTTATCACAAACTACCGTAATCTCACATTCGGGTATTCTTCTTAATGCTTGGTAAATCTTTTTCCCCCAATAACCAAAACCCAAAATGCCAATTTTTAATTTAACCATTATCAGCCGGACAGATTTCTACAAAATCACAATATTTACAAAGGCTACTTTTTTTCGGCAAAAAATCTTTCTCTTTTAAAATTGCCCAACCAATATTTTCGATCAATTGCAAATAGTTTTTAAATTCCTCCTCACTAAAAGTATAAAAAACTTTTTTTTGTGAAAGGAGATAATAATTAATAACCTTTACCACTTTTTTGCAATAATTCTTTTCCAAAAGAAATTTATAAATTGCCGCTGCCAGTTTATTCACCATTTCGCTCTCTTCTTTTGTTTTGCCGGTTTTGTAATCAATAATTATCACTTCTTCTTCACTTATTAAATCTGCCCGGTCAATACGACCAGATAAACGAAAGGAACGATAATAACCCTGTAAACCTTTTTCTAAAAGAAAAGGTTTAATTTTAAAATCTTCTAACTGGTAAAATCTTTTTAATATCTTTATCCCCTTTAATCCCCATTCCCTTTCTTCTTCCAAAGAAGAATAACCTTTTCGTAACCAATTTTTCCGATAAATTTTCTCTAAATTTTCGTAGTTTCTTTCTTCAATTTCAATCTTAAAAAAATCTCTTAAAGTCCGGTGTAAAGAATCACCAAAACTCAAATAATTCCTTTCTTTCTTATACTTTTTATATAATTTATCAATATAATGAAATTTATATCTTAAAGGACAGTTTAAAAAAATACTGATTTTAAAAGGACTTAAAGTAATCAATCGTTTTCAAAAGTCCTTCTTTCAAATCTATTTTTGGTTCCCAACCCAAGATCGTTTTTGCCTTTTTAATATCCGGACAACGTCGATGAGGATCATCAGGATAAGGTGGCAAATAGACTATTTTTGAATTAGAATTAGTTAAATCAATTATCATTTTTGCTAAATCAATTATCTTTATCTCATTGGGATTTCCCAAATTTATTGGTTGGCAATAATCAGAATAGAAAAGTTTTATAAGTCCAGAAATCAAATCATCAATATAACAGAAACTTCTTGTTTGCTCGCCGTCGCCATAAATAGTAATATCTTCATTCTTTAATGCCTGATTGATAAAATTAGGAATTACCCGACCATCATCTTCCCGCATCCTTGGACCATAAGTATTAAAAATGCGGGCAATTCTTACTGAGAGACCGTATTGTCGATGATAAGCCATAACTAAACTTTCGGCAAACCTCTTGCCTTCATCATAAACCGAACGGAGACCACAAGGATTCACATAACCCCAATATTCTTCATTCTGGGGCGAAACTTGGGGATCACCATAAACTTCCGAAGTAGAAGCCAAGAAAAAGATTGCCTTTTTTTCTTTTGCCAATTCCAAAAGTCGATAGGTAGCTAAAGCATTTGTCTTTAAAGTTAACAAAGGGTATTTAAAATAATCCTTAGGACTTGCCGGCGAAGCAAAATGAAAAATTGCGAAAAGATTGACATTATTAAAAAAAGTAAAATCAACTTCATTCACATCATTCTTTAAAAAAGTAAAATTTTTATCTTTAAAAAGAAAAGCAATGTTTTCTTCTTTGCCCGTAATTAAATTATCAATACAAATAACCGAATAACCTTCATTAACAAAATATTCACAAAGATAAGAACCGATAAAACCAGCACCACCAGTGATGAGAATGCTTTTACCGTTTGCCAATGCCATAATATTCAAAACCCAAGGAAATCAACTGCTCCTTATTAAGAAAATTGCGACCATCAAAAATTATTGGTTGGCGCATCAATGACTTTATCTCTTTAAAATCAACTTTTAAAAATTCTTCCCATTCGGTAATCAAACAAAGACAATCGGCATTTTCACAAACCGAATAAGGGTTATCACCATAAACGATATCCGGGATTACTTGCTTAGTTTTTTCCATAGCCTTAGGATCATAGGCTTTGATTTTCGCTCCTTCTTTTTTCAAGAGATTAATAATATCTAAAGCAGGAGCAAAACGAATATCATCGGTATTCGGTTTAAAAGCTAGCCCCCAAATAGCAATAATCTTATCTTTCAAATTCCACAGTACATTTTTAACCTTCTTAACAAAATACTCTTTCTGCTGCTCATTAATATTAGCAACCTCTTTTAACAGTTTGAAATCATAACCGCAGTCTTGGGCAATTTTTATAAAAGCGGCTAAATCTTTAGGAAAACAAAAGCCACCGTAACCAACACCCGCTCGTAAAAAATGGGGACCAATTCTTTTGTCCAATCCCATTCCCTTAGCCACCACCTCCACATCCGCACCGGTTCTTTCACAGATAATAGCAATCGCATTAATAAAAGAAATCTTCATTGCTAAAAAGGCATTAGAAGCGTGCTTGATCAATTCCGCACTTGCCAAATCAGTCACTAAAATTGGAGCGTCAATAGGTTTATAAATTTCACGCATAATCTCTTCCGCCCTTTTATTTTCCACACCAATAACAATTCTATCCGGATAAAGAAAATCATCAACCGCACTCCCTTCTCTCAAAAATTCCGGATTAACACAAACATCAAAATCTATTTTCTTTTTAGTAAAACGGATGATTGTCTGTTTTATCCATTTATAGGTATTTACGGGAACCGTGCTTTTCTCCACTATCAATTTATAATCAGTCATATATTCACCAATACTTTGGGCAACATTTTCCACATAAGACAAATCAGGCTCTCCGGTTTCCTTTGGCGGTGTACCGACTGCAATGAAAAGTACCTTACTATTTTCAACGGCTTCTTTAATATTAGTGGTAAAAGAAAGACGTCCTTTATTTGTTGCCTCTTTCACAATTTCTTCCAATTTCGGCTCATAAATGGGAATAATATTCTGCTTTAACATTTGAATTTTTCTTTCATCATTGTCAACACAAATCACCTTATGACCGATATGGGCAAGGCAGGCACCGGTGGTGAGCCCAACATAACCAGTTCCAATAATAGCAATT
>CAZDHW010000030.1:0-8523 GCA_964505415.1 uncultured bacterium
ACTGGTGATAATATGATTAAATTCCAATATCTAACCGCTAATAACTATAATTCTAATACTGTGGGTATTGAAGACCATACTAATACTATTGGTATCAATTTTGTTTACAATAATGCCTATCACCGAACTGCTGGAACTTTGACACCAAGAAAGGCAATTTTGATTAATACCTATCAACCTTTAACCGCGGTAAAAGAAGAAGTTACCGTTACCAATCAGATAAAAGAAAAGAGATTTGTGTATCTAACAACACCAATTGTTGACCTACCAAAATTAAATCTCTATCTTTCTTCTGACCAAAAAGTAAGAATTGATATCTACGATTTAACCGGCCGTTATGTGAGGACCCTTATTAATAAAGAGTTAAAAGCCGGAACTTATACAATAATCTGGGATAAAAAAGATAGCAGAGGAAAAGAGGTTGCGAAAGGAATTTATTTCTACCAACTAACTACTAAAGATAGCCAAAGAGTTTTAAAGACGATAATTCTCAAATAAAAGCTTTCCCAAAAAGGAGAAGGGGGTAGACAAAATTGTCTGCCCCCTTTTTTTATTTGATTTTTAAAAACTATTAGTTTATAATCTTTTAAGTGTTAAACAATATTTTACCTCTTCTTTCTGGCTATCTTTTAGGTTCAATTCTTCCCGCTTATTTTTTTGGTAAAATTTTAAAAGGCATTGATATTAGAAAAGTAGGAACTTTTAATGCCGGAACAACAAATGTTAAAAGGGAATTGGGAATTTTGCCAGCAATACCAACAGCAATTTATGATACTTTAAAAGGGATTGTTTCGCTATTAATTGCGCAGAAATTTTTTAAAACTTCTATTGTGGTAAGTTATCTTGCGGGTTTTGCCGCAGCTCTCGGTCATATCTTTCCTTTTTATCTCAACTTTAAAGGAGGTCAAGGAGCAGCAACCCTTACCGGTATTCTTTTATTTAACCTTTATAAAATCTTTATTTTGAATAAAACTTTTTTCCCCTTTACCGATTTGATTATCTTATTAATTACTATTTTTACAATCTTTTACATAAGTAAAACCCAAGAAATTCTTTCGATTACGGTACTACCACTTTTTGCTTATCTTTTGCTCTTAAGGGTAAAATTTGATTGGTTGTTAATTTCCACATTAATTATTATTGCTTATCTGCTAATCATTGGTATTTTGAATATTATTAAATTTAATTTGTTAAAGATTGATAAAAGTCAACTTCCTAATTTCCCTTTTTGGCGCACCTTTATCCGACCAGCAGGTTTTTCCTTTGTCCTTCTAAGCTTTTTTGTGAGTAAATTTATTTTGCTAACTTTAATTGGCATTGTCCTTTTAATATTTTTTATTTTTGACTTAGTGCGTATTTTTCACGAAGAAATTGATAAATTTTTTATCAAAGATATGAGAGAGATTTTTATTATTTTAAAAGAGAAAGAAACCGGGAGGGTCTCTTCAATGACGATTTTCTTGTTAAGTTGTTTTTTAAGTTTTCTTATTTTTGAAAAAAATATTGCTATCTATCCAATTACCTTTTTAATCTTTGGTGATTTTTTTGCTAAGGTTTTTGGTTTGGCTTACGGTCGTCACAAACTTTTTAATAAAACTTGGGAAGGGACATTGGCTCATTTCTTAGGTTCTTTAATTTTTGGTTATCTTCTGGCTAATTATTCACCCTTACCATTGGTTTTAATTTTTATTGGTGCTCTTGTTGGGACAATCGCCGAAGTTTTACCTTTTAATATTGACGATAATCTTTCGGTTCCGATATTATCCGGAGCGGTTATTACCTTCTTTTTAAAGATAAACCGAAAATCACCGTTTCTTTAGTTCTTGGAGATACTGATATTTTGCCCAAAAATTTATCTTTTCTGTTAAAAAGAAGGCTTCTTTTAAATCTTTTCCCAAAACAACTATTCCGTGGGATTTTAAAATGATTAACTTCTTATCTTTACCTACCTTCTTTATCTTGTTTGCCAATTCTTCTGACCCCGGAGGATAATAAGAAAGAAAGGAAATCTCCTTTTCTTTTAAACCAGTCCCTTTTAAAAAATCTTTATTTGGTTTTTTTATGATTAAAGGGTAAAGAGGGTGGGAATGGATAATTGCCTTTATTTGGGGGTTAATTTGGTATAAATTTATATGTAATTTTAACTCCTTAGATGCGGTTAAAGGAAATTTTTTATTTAGCTTGACAACAATTAAATCTTTTTCCTTTATTTTACCCTTAAAAACATTACTTTTGTTAATAATTAGTTTTTTTTCACTTATTTTATAACTGATATTGCCATCAGCGGCCGTTATCAAGCCTTTCTCATAGAGATAATGAAAGATTTCTTTTATTAATTTTTTTATGCTATTTTCTTTCAATTTTTTCTAAACCAGAAAGATAGGGTCTTAAAACTTCGGGAATTAAAATGCTGCCATCTTTTTGTTGGTAATTTTCAACAATGGCAATAAATACCCGGGGAAAGGCAACACCGCTACCGTTTAAAAGGTGACAATACTCTAATTCACCATTCTTTCTTCTTACCCGGGTATTATTTCTTTTTGCTTGAAAATCTTCACAATTAGAAATAGAAGAAACTTCCAACCATTCACCAATACCGCAGGCATAAACATCAATATCATAAGTCTTGGCTGATTGAAAAGCCATATCTTTAGCTGCCAATTGTTTTATTCGGTAAGGCAATTTTAAGGCCTTTAAAATCGCCTCCACTTCTTTTACCATTTTTTCTAATTCAAAATAGGAATCTTCCGGTAAGGTATATTTAACCAGCTCTACTTTGTCAAATTGGTGGACCCGGATAATTCCTCTCACTTCTTTGCCGTAAGAACCAGCTTCTCTTCGAAAACAGGCGGTATAAGCCATATAATATTTAGGTAAATCTTCTTCTTTTAAAATCTCATTGGCGTGAAGATTTACTAAGGGAACTTCGGCAGTGGGTATAAGATATAATTCATCTTCAGCAAGATAATACATTTCATCTTTCAATTTCGGCAATTGCCCTGCGCCGTAAAAACATTCGGGTTTATTTAAATAAGGTGGTGAGATTTCAATATAATTGTGATATTTTCGGTGATAGTCTAAGCAGAAATTTATCAGTGCCCTTTCCAATAGGGCACCCAGCCCTTTAAATAAAATAAATCGAGAGCCAGCAATCTTTGCCGACCTTTCTAAATCTAATATTCCTAAAACTTCACCAATCTCCCAATGGGAAAAAGGTTTAAAATCAAATTTTGGAATTTCGCCTTCTTCTTTAATAATCACTTCTTCATCTTTCACCGAAGGGTGGATTTTGTTTGGCAGATAGGAAATTAATTCTTTTAACTCCTTTTCAATTAAAGAAAGTTCTTCATCAATCGCTTTTACCTTTCTGCTTATTTCTTTAGCTTCTTCTCGCTTTTTATTTATTTCCTCTTTGCTTAATTTCTCTTTATGTTCATTAAAAAATTCCGAAATCTCCTTTCTTAAATGTCTTAATTCATCCCTTTTTTTAATTAAGACCCTTCTTTTTTCATCTAAGGTTAAAATTTTATCAATATCAACATTCTCTTCTCTTCTTTTTAAAATTTCTTTTACTTTTTCGGGATTTTCTCTAACAAATTTTAGATCCATAATTATATCATAAGTCAAATTTTTTTAAAATCAAATTAAAAGAGAATTCTAATTGGTAGGGAATAATCCTTACTTATTTTTATAATTTTTTCTCTTAAATTATTTTTATAGCTATCATAATCTTTACTTATCTTTAAATAAAAAGCGACTGCCCTTTCATTAAAGGCTATCTTTTCTAAGATAATTTTCAACTTTGAATTTAAATAATTTAAGGAATCACAAAGGACTTCTTTTGCGCCTACTTCTTGGGCAAAATCAAAAATCTCTCTTATTTTTTCTTCTCGGTCGGAAAAATAGGGAATTATTGGCCCAAAAAAGATCGTAGTAGAAATTCCATTTTCAATTAAAGTTTTTATTGTCTTTTTTCTTTCTTCCACGGAACTTGCCTTGGGTTCAAAAATTTTTCTAATTTTCTCATTTAAAGTAGTCAAGGTGATTTCTATTGATAGGTTTTTTAAATCTTTTAAAATCGCTAAATCTCTTAAAATCAAATGGGATTTTGTTAAAATTTCTATCGGCCAATTATAGCTCATAAGTGTTTTGAGTGCCTTTCTGGTTAATTGGTATTCTAATTCAATTGGTTGATAGGGGTCAGCAATAGTGCCAATACAAACAACTCCCTTTTTCTTTTTTAATTCTTTTATTAATCTCTCAATAAGATTTATCTTTACTTCAATAATCTTTCCCCATTCTTCTTGATGTTCCCGCCATTTTCTAATAAAAGTGGCATAACAATAGATACAAGAATGTTCACAACCGATATAAGGATTTAAAGAATAATCCATACCAGAAATTCCTGAAGGAGTTAAAGCTCTTTTACATAATACTTCTTTTATTCTAATCCCTTTTTCATCAATATAATCCTTTAAAGAAAATAGATTTTTATTTAAAAACATAATAACCTTAAAATTCTATTAAGAATCTTAGAAAAAGTCAAGTTTTTAGAGATAGGGGTTAAGTTTTTAAAATTTAATAACTTATAAAACCTTAAAAATTTCCTATTAGGAAACTTTTTAAAGTTTAAAAATTTATTTAAGTAATTGAAATATAATAATTTAGATAAATTTGAAAAAATTATAGGGAGCTATCCCCTGGGTGCCCTTATATTTCCTTTTTCTCTATGCTTTTAATAACATATTTTCCTAAATAATCATATTCAATATTTATTTCGTCATTTATTTTTCTATATTTTAAATTGGTGTTGGCGTAGGTGAAAGGGATGATATAAACTAAAAAACTTTCCTCAAAAATATCTTGGATTGTTAAACTTATGCCATCAAGGGCAATTGAACCCTTTTTTACTAAATATATTTTATTTTCTTTTTTTATCTTTATCTCTAAATGGTAATTTTCGCCTTTCTTTAAAAACCTTAAAATCCTGCCCACTTCATCGACATGTCCCAAAATAATATGACCATCTATTCTTTCTTCTAATTTCATTGGTAATTCCAAGTTACAATAAGCGCCCACCTTTAAATTTCTTAAATTGGTATTCTTTAAAGTTTCCTTTATTATTTCACAACTAAATTTTTGGTTATCCCTTTTAATGACCGTAAGACAAACACCATTAACGGCAATCGAAGAACCAATATTTAAATTACTTGCCAATTTTGACTCAATAGTAATTAGCCGGTTCTCATTTTTACTAATAATTGAAGAAACCTTTCCTAAATCTTCAATTATCCCTTTAAACATAAACTGGATAGCCTTCAAAGATAAAACCTTCTTTAAAACAATTTATTTTAAAATCTTTTATTTTTAAAAGATTTTTTAAATTATAGTGAAGACCGTTAGCAAAGGCTAATCCTTTTCCCATTATCTTGGGCGCATAAAAGAGAAATATTTTATCCACAACTTTTGCTTTTAAGGCACTACTAATCGTTTTCGCGCCACCTTCAATAAGGAGGGAGGCAATTTCTTTTTCATAAAGTTTAGCCAAAATCGCTTGCCAATCAAAGAAATCATCTTTCAGCTCCAATCTTATTAATTCCACACCAATTTTTTCTAACTCCTTAATCTTTCTCTTTTCTTCTTTATGATAAAAAATAATAACCGAATCTTCTTTAAAAATGTTAAAATCCTTTTCAATTTTTAAATAGGGGTCAAGGATAATTTTTTTAATCTTTTTATTTTTCAATACCCGACAGGTAAGCAAAGGGTTATCTTTAATAATAGTATTTATTCCGCAAAGAACCGCATCGCAATAACATCTTAATCTGTTGGCTTCCTTTCTCAATCTTTCATCGGTTATCCATTGAGAATCACCGTCTAAAGTAGCCATTTTACCATCCAAAGTTATGGCAACTTTGGCAATGACAAAGGGTTTCTTTTCTTTCACATATTTGAAATAGACTTCGTTTTGTCTCTTTATCTCTGCTTCTAAAAAGCCAACATAAACTTTAATATTATTTTCCTTTAAAATTGCCACCCCCTTTTTATTGACAATTGGGTTGGGGTCATAAATTCCGCAATAGACTTCTTTGATACCACTTTCAATTATCGCTTTTGTGCAGGGCGGAGTTTTTCCGTAATGGCAACAAGGTTCTAAGGTAACAAACAAAGAAGCCCCTTTTAAAAGATTTTTATCTTTTACCTTTTTTATTGCCGCAACTTCCGCATGGATATCGCCATATCTTTTATGATAACCAGTGGCGATAATCTTCTTATCTTTGACAATTACACAACCAACCAGGGGGTTAGTTTTCGTATAGCCTCTTCCTTTTTCTGCCAAAGAGATTGCCAATTTAAGATAACTTTCAATCTCTTCTTTTTTAAACATTTAAAAAGGGGAATTTATTCTTTTTTGGGTTCTTTCTTTGATTCTTCAATAATTTTTAATGCTAACTCTCTTGGTACTTCTTCATAGTGAGAAAATTTCATATTAAAATAACCTCTTCCTTGGGTAATTGAGCGGAGAGTAGAAGAATATTTATAAAGTTCGGCATAAGGAACCAGGGCTTTAATTTTTTGCATTTTACCTTCACCCTCAATGCCCAAAATTCTACCTCTGCGGGCATTCAAATCACCAATCACATCACCCATATTAGCTTCCGGACAGATAACTTCTATTTCGTAAATCGGCTCTAAAAGATAGGGGTCAGCCTGTTTTTGGGCTTCTTTAAATGCCAAAGAACCAGCAATTTCAAAGGCTAAATTGGAAGAATCAACCGGGTGATATTTGCCATCATACAAAATGACCCGGACATCAACAACCTTATAGCCAGCAACCACACCACTTTCCATTGCTTTTTTTATTCCGGTTTCTACTGCCGGAATATAAGAAGCCGGAATCGCACCGCCAAAAATCTGATTGACAAACTCATAGCCTTTGCCTCTTTCTAAGGGTTCTATTTTAATATAACAAATTCCGTATTGACCCCGACCACCAGATTGTTTTACATATTTTCCCATAGCCGATGCGGTTTTTCTTATTGTTTCCCGATAAGGAACTTTTGGTTTTTCCAAATCAATATTAACATTAAACCTTCTTTTTAATTTGGAGATAATCACATCCAGATGTAATTCGCCTAAACCATTAACCAGTTGTTGTTTTAACTCATAATCATAATGGAAAGTGAAGGTTGGGTCTTCGTCGGAAAGACGGTGAAGACCGTTAGAAATCCTTTCTTCATCACCTTTGGTTTTTGGTACCACTGCTACTGAGATTGATGGTGGCGGAAATTCAATCGGTGGAATTTTTACTAAATTGTTAGGTGAGGTTAAAGTATGATTAGTTTTTGTTTCTTTCAATTTTACCAAGGCACCAATCTCGCCGGCGCGCAGGCGATTGGTTTCGTATCTTTCTTTACCTTTTAGATAATAAATCTGATTTATCTTTTCTTCCCTTTGGGTAGTGGCATTTAATAAACTCATTCCAGAAGAAAGTTCACCAGAAAAAACCCTCACAATATTTAAATCGCCAATATGGGGGTCGGATAAAGTTTTAAAACAGAATGCCACCGTATCTTTATCGTTTATTACCAACTCCTTTGTTTCATTAGCATTTAGATCAATTACTTTAATTTTGGGATAATCAATTGGCGAAGGTAGATAGTTTATTGCAAAATCCAATATTAAAGAAATGCCAATGTTATTTAAGGCATCACCAAGTAAAACCGGCGCAATTTCTCTATTTAAAATTCCTTTTTTAATAGCAACTTTAATCCTTTCTTTTGCTATCTCTTTCCCTTCCAAATAATCATTCATAATACTTTCATCACAATCGCAGGCAACCTCAACTATCTTCTCATAATATTCATCTTTTATTTTTTTAATTTCTTCCGGAATTTCCTTTAAAACCTTCACTTCCTCATTCTGGTAAAGATATACTTTATCTTCTAACAAATCATAAACACCGGAAAAATCAAGTTCTTTACCGACGGGCAAGAAGAAGGCAAAGATTTTTATGGGAAAATCTTTTTTTAAATCATCCAAGGTTTTATAAAAATCGGTATGTTCCTTTTTCAGTTTGTTAATAAAGAAGCTAATTGGTTTATTATTTTCCGAAAGGATTTTGTAAGCCAATTCGGTTCCCACTTCAATACCCGAAGAAGCATCAACGACAATTATTCCCGAATCAATCGCCCTTACACCGGCATAGACTTCACCAATAAAATCTAAATAACCTGGGGTATCTAAAATGTTAAAAAAATAATCATTATAAATTCCGTAACCTAAACTGAGATAGATACTTATTTTCCTTTCAATCTCTTCTTCATCGTAATCAAAAATAGAAGTGCCGTTGTCAACTCTGCCAATTCTCGTATTCTGTTTTAAAAGATACAAAAGAACATCAGCAATTGAGGTCTTACCACTGGAGCCGTGACCAAAAAGTCCAATATTTCTAATTTTCTTTATATCATAATTCCACATAGTGTATAATGATAACAAAAAATCCAATTTCTGTCAATTAAG
>CAZDHW010000031.1:0-5669 GCA_964505415.1 uncultured bacterium
TTATATCACCCTTGCTAATTCTACTTTGTCGCTAAATCTTTTTAGTAGATTTTCTTTTAATCGGCGGTTTTCAAATTTGATTAGATTTGGGTCTTCTTCAATTATTTTAAAAGCATCTTCCTTTGCCTTTAAAAGTAAATCTTTATCTTTTATCAAATCGGCAATCTTAAATTCGGGTAAGCCGTGTTGTCTTGTGCCAAAAAATTCACCTGGTCCCCGCAGTTCTAAATCTTTTTCCGATAGATAAAAACCATCATCATTTTTAACAAAATAGGTTAACCTTAAAAGAACTTTTTCATCATTGGTCTTTGGTAAGATTAAAAAGCAATAGGAATCTTTTTTCCCGCGACCAATCCTTCCCCTTAATTGGTGTAATTGGGCAAGACCAAACCTTTCCGGATGTTCAATCACCATTATGGAGGCATTAGGAATATCAACACCAACTTCAATTACGGTAGTGGTTACTAATATTTGGATATTACCCTTTTTAAATTCTTCCATTATCCTCATCCTTTCTTCACTTTTTATCCGTCCGTGGATTAAGGCAACTTTCAAATCCGGAAAAGTGTTTTTTATCTCTTCGTAAACTTTTTTTGCTGCCCGCAAACTTAATTTTTCACTCTCTTCAATAATCGGACAAACCCAATAAACCTGATTGCCCGCTAATACTGCCTTTCTTATCTTTTCAATCAATTTTTCCCTTGCCTTTTCACTTATCAATTTGGTTATCACCCTTCCTCTCCCTGGTGGTTTTTCAGTAATGGTTGAGATATCTAAATCACCATATAAGATATAACTTAAAGTTCTTGGTATTGGGGTCGCAGTCATTACTAAGAAATGGGGGTTATTTCCTTTTAAAAGGAGTTTTGCCCTTTGCATAACACCAAAACGGTGTTGCTCATCAACAATCACTAAACCTAAATTTTTAAAGATAACATCACTTTCTAATAAAGCATGGGTGCCAAAGACCAATTGGATTTCACCAGTTCTTATTTTTAAATAAATCTTTTCTTTCTCTTTTTTATTAACACTACTTGTCAATAAAGCACAATTTACTTTTAATTTTAAAAGTTCCTTATACCAATTAAAGAAATGTTGTTCGGCAAGGATTTCGGTTGGTGCCATAAAGGCAACCTGATAACCATTTTCAATGGCAATTAGGGAAGTATAAAGGGCAACAACAGTTTTACCACTACCAACATCACCTTGAAGAAGTCTTGTCATACTTTTACCTTTTTTTAAATCCTCTTCAATCTCTTTTATAACTTTAATTTGGGAAGGGGTCAATTGGAAATGGAGGCTTTCTAAAAATTTTTTGGTAAGTTCACCATCGGTTTTTAAAATGGGGGAAGCCTTTAATTCTTCGTATCTCTTTTTGTTTAAGGCTAAAATCAATTCAAAATAGAAAAGTTCACCATAGGCAAGTCTTTTTTTTGCCCTTTCGGCTTCTTTTAAATCTTCGGGAAAATGGATTTTTTTAATCGCTTCCCTTTTAGAAAAGAAGGAATATTTTTGTAAAATACTTTCCGGTAAATCTTCTTCAATCAAATGATAGGTCTTTTCTAATGCCTGTTTTACTGCCCTTCTTATATCCCAATTAGAAAGTTTTTCGGTTAAAGGATATAAAGGGATAATTGTACCCGCATAAATCTTTTTATTATTATCTTCATCAAGGATTTCGTAATAGGGATTAACCATTTCTTTCTGTTTATAAAAATCAATCTTTCCGGAAACGACAATTGTTTGGTTTCTTTGAAATTTATAGCGCAAATCTGGACGGTTAAACCAGAGACATTTTAAATAATCACTACCATCACTAATAATAATTTCAATAATATTGCCTTTCGTCTTTGATTCCCTTTCACCAACCAATAATATTTTACCTTCAATCGTGACTTCGTTGCCAACCTTACAATCCTTTATCTTTTTTATCTCTTTTAAATTCCAATAACGATAAGGAAGGTGATAAAGTAAATCTTCAATGGTGTAAATTCCTAAGCGATGGAAAAGAATGGCTTTTTTTGGGCCAATCCCTTTAAGATATTGGATATCGCTTTCTAAGGTAAGGGGTTTCGCTTTGGTCATTTATCTTCTTTTTCCTCAATCTCAATTCGTCCCCGCATCGGCACAAACCTAACATAATCACAAACCTTTTCTATTAATTCGTTATTTTTTTTAGTAAATACTGATAAAACTTGAAAACCATCTCTTTCTATCGGCGCACAAATCTTGCCACCTTCTTTTAACTGCTCTTTTAATGGTTTGGGAATATAAGGTAAGGCACAAGTAATAATAATCTTATCAAAAGGAGCATATTCTTCCCAACCTTCAAAGCCATCACCCCATTTTACTTTCACATTGTGATAGCCAAGTTCCTTTAATCTTTTTTCCGCATCTTTTGCCAATTTTTCAATAATTTCAATCGTATAAACCTCTTTTACCAATAATGATAAAACTGCTGCCTGATAGCCACTACCAGTACCAATCTCTAAAACTTTATCACTTTCTTTTGGTTCTAAAAGGGAGGTCATTAAAGCCACAATAAACGGTTGCGAGATTGTTTGCCCCTCACCAATTGGTAAAGGATAATCATTATAACTCTCATCGCGATAGGCTTCGGGCACAAAAAGATGTCTTTTTACTTCCCGCATTGCCTTTAATACCCTTTGGTCTTTTATCCCCCTTCTTTCAATCTGTTCTTTTACCATTCTTTCCCTTAAAATTTTATAATATTCTTCACTATTTTCTTTTTTCATTTTTGGACAAAAGATAAATAAAAAGATAAAAAAATATTTTAAAAACTTTTTCATCTCTTCTTTTCAATTATTTCTTCCCAATCATTTCCAAGAATTCTTCTTCGCTAATTATTTTTACTCCCAATTCCTTTGCCTTATCCAATTTAGAACCCGGGTCAGCTCCGCAAATGAGATAGTCGGTTCTTTTACTTACCGAAGTTGCCACATTACCGCCAAGGGATAAAATTAGTTCGTGAACCTGCTGGCGGGTAAAATTCTTTAAGGTACCAGTAACGACAAAGGTCTTGCCAGCCAAAATCTTCTTCTCCTCTTTCTTTTCCCTTTCAAAATTTATACCCACTTCTTTTAACTTATTAATCAATTCAATATTCTCTTTCGTATGGAAGAAGTTATAAATACTTTCGGCAACAATCGGTCCAATTCCGCTGATAGCCGATAATCTTTCTTTTGATGCCTTCATCAATTCATCAATATTATTAAAGGCGTTGGCTAAAATCTGGGCAGTTCCTAAACCAACATGTCTTATTCCTAAGGCATATAAAACCCGATGGAAAGGACGATTTTTACTTTTCTCAATGGCCTTTAATAGATTATCGCTTGATTTATCACCCATCCTTTCCAATTTTAACAAATCACTTTTCTTTAATTTATAGATATCAGAAAAATCTTTAATCAATCCTTTATCAACCAAGATATTTACCCATTTTTCTCCCAGCCCTTCAATATCCATTGCTTGACGGGAAGCAAAATGGATTATCCTTCTTTTAATTTGTGCCGGACAACTGGCATTGATACAACGATAGGCAACTTCATCTGCCTCCCTCACCACCTTCCCACCACAAACCGGACAGGTTTCGGGCATTTTAAACTCTTTTTCTTTTCCTGTCCTTTTTTCTTTAATCACTTTTACCACTTGGGGAATAACCTCACCCGCCTTTTCAATAATCACCCAATCACCAATTCTAATATCCTTTCTTTTTATCTCATCATAATTATGTAAGGTTGCGTGGGTAATGGTTGTTCCCGAAAGGAAAACCGGTTCAAACTCCGCAACTGGTGTCAATGTACCTACCCGACCAACCTGGACATAGATTCTTTTAATTTTTGTTGTTGCCTGTTTTGGTGGATATTTATAGGCAACCGCCCATCTGGGACTTTTTATTGTTTCGCCCAGTTCAAAACGGTGTTTAAAAGAGTCGACTTTTATAACAATACCATCAACCTCATAAGGTAATTCTTCTTTCTTATCTTTCCATTCTTCGCAATAATCAATAACTTCATCAATGGAATTTAAAACCTCTGAATGGGGAATAACTTTAAAACCAATTTCCTTTAATTTTTTTAATACCAAATAATCACTATCATATTTTTCCGCAGGTGGTTTCGGAATCGTGTGGATAAAGATATCCAGATTTCTTTTAGCAACTTCTTTCGGGTCAAGAAGTTTCAAACTGCCAGCAGCCGCATTTCTTGGATTGGCAAAAAGGGGCTCGCCTTCCTCTTCCCTTTCTTTATTTAATTCTAAAAATTGCTTTTTGGTTAAAAAGACCTCGCCCCTTACCTCAATATTTAAAAAATCTTTATCATCGGTCAATAAAGAAAGGGGTAAAGTTTTAATGGTTTTTAAATTTAAAGTGATATCATCTCCCCGATGGCCATCACCCCGAGTGGCACCCCGGACAAATTTTCCGTTTTCGTATTTTAAAGAGACCGCCACACCGTCAACCTTTAATTCACAAAGATAACGAAGATTGGGCACAGTTTTTCTTATTCTTTTATCAAACTCCTTTAACTCCTCATAAGAATAGGTATTATCCAAAGAAAGCATCGGAATTTCGTGGATAACGGTCTTAAATTCCTTTAAAGGTTCCCCACCAACTCTTTGGGTTGGTGAATCGGGAGTAATTAAATGGGGAAATTGCTTTTCTAATTCTACAAGTCTTTTATAAAGCATATCATACTCATAGTCAGAAATCACTGGGTCATTCAAAACATAATAACGATAATTATGATAATTTATCTCTTTTCTTAATCTTTCAATCTCCTTTTTTGCTTCTTCTTCCTTCATAATTACCCCCTTTTAACAAATTACTAAATATTCTTCTTCATTAATATATTTAATCATGGAAACATTTGGGTCGTGTTCAAAAAAGAGATACCATTTTTCCTTTTTCGCCTTTTTCAAAAGTTCTTCTTTTACTGCCATTGTCTCTAAGGGGAAAAGATCATAGCCCATCACATAAGGAATTTTTAAATGACTCGAAGTAGGAATTAAGTCACCAAGATAACATAAAGTTTCTCCTTCACTTTGAATTATTACAATTTGGTGACCAATTGTATGACCACCAGTTCTTATAACATAAACCCCATCAGTTATTTTCTCCTCTTTCTCTTCAATAAACTTAAACTTATTTCTTATCGGCAAAAAATTCTCTTGTAAATAGCTGGCTTTAGAACGGGCATCTGGCGAAACTCCGTATTCAAACTCTTTTCTGTGAACAAAATAGGTTGCCTTTTTAAAAGTGGGAATAAATTCCACAATCTTATTTTCGTAAATAATTGCCTTCGTATTACCACCACAATGGTCAAAATGGAGGTGGGTATTAATAACTATCTCCACATCGTCCAAAGTAATCTTCTTTTCCTTTAATTCCTTTTCCAAATTTAAAAACTGGTTTTCAATCTTATAGATATCAACATACTTCTCATTAAACTTATTACCAATCCCAGTATCAATCAAAATTAACTCGTTAGGGGTTTTTACCAGAAGGGTTCTTAAAGCCAACTTAATTCGATTCCTTTCATCCGCCGGATTAGTCTTTTCCCAAATAACCTTCGGCACAATCCCAAACATTGCACCGCCATCCAAACCAAAATAACCATCCAAAATTGGATAGACCTCAAATTTTCCCA
>CAZDHW010000032.1:0-5052 GCA_964505415.1 uncultured bacterium
AAATCATTATTTGCTCATTTGGTTCAGCCCGCCCATTACCGTTACCATTGGGTGGCGGGTCCCCGGTTATTAAGGCAGTTAGAACGATGTCTACGACCTCTGGACCGGCTTTATCTTTGATTGCCCTGTAGTCTCCATTAGTGTTCTCTCCTGCCCAAATTATTGAAAGCAAAAATAAAAGTAATAATTTCTTTTTCATTTTAACCTCCTTTTTATTTTAAAATAATTATCTTCTTCTTTTTTATCTTACCATCCTTTTTTAAAGTAAGAAAATAGATTTTTTTATTTTTAACTTTTTTTTCTTTTTCACCAAGGATATTGTAAAGAGTAATATTTTTATTTTCGGTAATTTTATTTGCTAACTCTTTTCTCTTAATAATTAAAGGCAGAGAGAAAATATTAAAATCTTTTTCGGCAATTCCAACTTCTTTTTTGTATAATTTAATGTCAATCGTTAATTCCACTGGGTTGTTAATCTTCCTTTTGTTAGAAAAGATAAGGTAAGTCTCTTCTAAATTGGGAAAGAAAAAGGTATCAAGAAAGTTTATCTTCTTTTTGGTTAAATAAGCAGAGAAGGTATCGTTTCTTAAAAATTTTAAAAAGTTTTGGTAATTAAGAATAAAAAAATCAATTTCACCATTTTCTTTTTTATAGTGATAAGAACTACCATCATCGGGATTATTATTTTTTATTATTTCGTTATCAACATTAAAATTGATTGTCAATCGGTATTTTTCTGGTGGTAAAATAGTAGTATCTTTAACAAAAATTTTAGGCATTTCGCCATAAAGATAAAACTCTCTTTCATAATAGGCATTTGCTTGGGCAAAATCAATAATCCTTGTGTAAGGAATCTCACCAAGAGGAGAAATTATTTGGCAATCGTAAGAATTGGTATCACCTAAGATAAAATAAGTTTCACCTTCTTTATCGGTTGCCTGAAAACAGGTAAACCAATTTACTGGTTGGTGGCCACCTAAAATGTAAACCAGAGCACCATCAACTGGTGAAGAATCAGAAGAATAGACCTTTACTTTTAAACTACAATGGGGAGTATATTTTTTTGTCGCACAAAAGATATAACCGTCGCCACGCCAATTAAAGGCACAACCTAAATTCCACCAATTGGGGTCATAGCGGTTAGTATCATTTATCATCTTATTTACTGGTTCCCATTGGTGCCAACCCCTTTCATAAAATTCATTCCAATGATGATTATTACCATAAGCACTTGTTCGAACACAAGGGATTAAACTTGCTCGACTAACAGCTGCGGTTAAAATGCTCCACTCAGTACAGGTTCCATGGTGTTGATTATAAATCTGGCAAGGTTGATAGGTCCTTCTCTGAGGAGTTCTAAATTCCATTACCCTTCTTAACCAGTTATTTATCTGACCAATTGCCCCATTATTAAAAGTATCATTCCTTTGACAATTCCATAATGTCTTTACTCCTATTAAATAATCTTTAAGAATGGGATAATTAGGACTACCATAATAAAAGAGATAATTGCGCCAAAATTTACCATTAGGTGGTGGTAAAGGATTACCGGTTTCTAAATCCACATAGGTACAAATCTCGCGGGAAATCTTTGGATGGACAATATACCAATAATAAATCTCTTTGGGAAGCTCTAAAATTAAAGTATCATACCCATCAAAAATTCGGTAACGGATTGTTGAATAATAATTGGTGTCAATATCTGGTCTTCCGTAATCAATAATTTCGCAATAATCAAGAAAAGTATCATTAGCATACAAAAAATGGGCATTTTCGGTAATTAGTAAAGGATAAAAATTTTCACTAATAAGAATTTCCTTAGGAATATGGGCAATAGTAAAAATAACTTCATCTAAATAAGGATGGGAAGTGTTTAAAATTATTTGGGAATAAAAATTCTGTTTTTCTGTGGGTAATGAAAGAAGATTATTGGTTAAATCTAATTTTAAAAAGGAAGGTGCTCTTTTTATCGCCTCTTTCGCTAAAGGGGTTAAAGAATCATAAGGTAAGAAAATTTCTAAGCTTTCTATCGGATAAGGAAATTTTAAAGCAAAGAAGTTGGTTTCCGGAAGAAAGATTCTTTCTTTTAAAGAATCAATTAAAATCCAGAAGTTAAAAAGAAAAATTAATAAACTCATAATTTAATAACTTTTAACTTTTTCTTATCTTTAATAAAATAAATCCCTTTCTTCAATTTTTTAACCCGCCGGCCAAAGATATCATAAATTTCACCTTCAATCTTTTTGGTAAAGGTTTCTTTTCTTATTTTAAAAGAGATTTCTTCTATTTCTACCTGCTTCCTTTTTGCGGTAAAACGAACAAATCTTTCTTCTCCTCGTACAAATTTTCTTTCTCCTTGATACCAGACATATAAAAGACAGAAATTATCAGTAATCACAACTGAATGGGCATCAGTAGTTTCTACTTCTACACTTTCTACCCTTACGGGCAAAAAGACAATTGGATGGCGACAGCCAGAAGGTCCAGTAAATCCTAAGGCTGAAGAGTCATAATTGGCAATAATTCTAATTATAAAGGTATCGCGATTTAAACCTGGTCTTATCTCAATACTTTCGGAATAATATGGTTCCCTTACTGGATAGATTCTTGTCTGACAAGCTGGGTCACCATAAAAGGCAACATTATTTTTGTCATATTCTAAACCTGAAGGATTTGTTCCCGGGGTATTATTTATTTGGTCAAAGATTAGTGCTTGATTGTTTAAATAAAAGGCTTGGGCATAAGTTGTTCTTCCTTGGAGATAATGGTAATAAGCCGGTACTCCCCAAAGCATATAACCATACCAAGTTTCCACAATATAACCAGTCATCTGAATGGCTCCACCAGTATGAAACCAGGCAAGCACCATACAATTCATATCAGCCACATCACCCATTAAACAGTTACCAACCGCAAAATATAATTTGGGATTAGTTGAATTGATATTTCTTGAAGAACCCGAATAAGGGTCGCCTCTTAATTGACCATTATTTGAACGGAAAAATCCTTCGTAGCCAGAAGAAGGATAGTGTAATTGCCATTGCCATTGATTAGCATGGCCACTGGTAACAAAAATATCAACATTACCCACAATCCTTGGTCTATTAGGAACCGTATCATTAATTCCGTTATTAAGATAATTTACTAATAAAGTGCAGCGATCAGTTGGGCATCTTTCGGGCCAAATAGTATCCAAGGTAGTACCATCAGGAAATTTAAATTTTATTCTATTATATTCAGCTTCATATGTAGAAATCCCTTTTTCCAGCCAATAATCCCAGGTGCAATTTGTTCCTCCCAAAACGGTTCTCACCCATAAAGAATCATAACGGGTTATCCTTAAGGCATCTTCCGCCGTAAAACCAGTGATAATTCCCCATACGGCATCACCATAAGGGTCATCATCTAATTGGCGGGAAAATTGGTGGCAATCTCTAACAAATTGTCTATTGACTTCTGTTACTGGACGACCAACAAAACAGATATAATCCGGTTGATAATCTTGTAATTGCGAAAGAACATCGTAAATAGAATTATTATAAAGAAAAATTCTTGCCGAATGTTTTTGGGCCAAAGAGTCACAAACCCCTCGCCAATCATTTAAAGAATAAGTAGCATTAGAAACAACAATCGCATAACGATAAGCAAAGATTTTAAAAATTATCAAAAAGAAAACAAATATTTTTCTCATTTTTTACCTCCTTTTAAAAATATCTTTGGGAAAAAATTATTCTTTTTATTTATAATTTTCTGTCCCAATATGTTATATACTAATTTTTCTTTTTTCTCTCGCTTTTTTTCTTTTACTAACTCTTTTATTGCTTGGGGATAAGAAAATTTTATCAGATAGACATCAGCACTTCCTTGACCAAAAGAAAGGGTATAACCAACAATCAAAAAATTTCCGTCACGGGTTTTCGTTATTGAATATCCTTTATCAACATTACTGCCACCAAAGGTATTACTAAATATTAAATTTCCATTATTGTCGATAACTATTAGATAAACATCATTCTGACCTTGACCAAAGGATTCAGTAGAACCAACAATTAAATAGTTATTATTTTCTAAAGTACCGGCGTAACCAATGTCATAACCACTGCCTCCATAATTTCTTTGCCACAAAGCATTTCCGAAGGAATCGGTTTTTATTAGATAAACATTAGTATTAAAGGAACCAGAGTAGCCAATAAGTAAAATTTCATTATTTTCATTAGGAATCAAAAAATAACCATAATCACCAAGTTCACCACCGAAAACTTTGGTAAATAATGTCTCACCTTCGCTATCAGTTTTTAATAACCAAACATCATCAGCTCCGTGACCAAAAGGAAATCGTCCGTAGCCAACAATTACTAAACCACTATCTTTACTCTCTTTTACACAATAGCCAAATTCATCTAAACCAAAACCCCTTAAACCATAGATTTTTTCCCATAATAACTCACCATTTTGATTAATTTTTAAAAGATAAAGGTCACAATCTAAATTATTACTAAAAGATTTGGTATAACCACTAATAACATAGCAAGAATCATAAGTGAAGGTGATGGAAAATCCACCATCAGGATAAACACCACCATAGGTTCTTTGCCATATTATCCGACCATTATTATCAATCTTTATTAGATAAACATCGCTACTTCCTTGACCGAAAGAAGAAGTAGAACCAACAATCAAATAAGAAGAATCAGGAGTAGCAATAATATCATAACCATAATCATTTCCTTCCCCGCCATAGGTCCTTGTCCATAATGTCTCACCTTCTTCATTAACTTTAACAAGAAAAACATCAAAAAGCCCTTGACCAAAAGAAGCAGTAGAGCCAACTATTAAATAGCCAGAATCAAAAGCCGGAATTATTTTCCTTCCTTCGTCATAGCCTTCGCCACCTATTGTTCTTTCCCAATTTAGAAAAAAAGTTAATAAAAAAAGATAAAACATCTCGCCTCCTTATTTAAAAATTTAAAATTTAATAAATTTTTTTAGCTTTCCTTTTTCATAAAGGAAATAAATCCCTTTCTTATTTTTTGGATTGAGAATTATCTGACC
>CAZDHW010000033.1:0-4869 GCA_964505415.1 uncultured bacterium
AATTTTTGACAATTATTTTTAAATTGTTATAATCTTTTTTATGGAAAAAGCTCTTTTAAGTGGTAATGAAGCAGTTGCTCGAGGTGCCTATGAAGGAGGCTGTTTGTTGGCAGCTGCCTATCCAGGAACTCCCTCAACCGAAATCTTAGAGAATATTAGAAATTATAAAGAGATTTATTGTGAATGGTCGGTAAATGAGAAAGTTGCTTTCGAAGTTGCTTTCGGAGCCGCTTTGGCTGGTGCCCGCTCATTATGCGCCATGAAGCATGTTGGTCTAAATGTTGCTGCTGACCCCCTTTTCTCTTCTGCCTATATTGGTGTCAATGCTGGATTTTTGATTATCACTTGTGATGACCCCGGAATGCATTCTTCCCAAAATGAACAGGATAATCGATTTTATTCTCTTTTTGCTAAAATACCGGTTTTGTGTCCCAGCGATTCCCAAGAAGCCAAAGAGTTAGTAATTAAGGGATTTGAGATTAGTGAGGAATTTGATATTCCGGTAATAATAAGAATGACCACCAGAGTTTCCCATTGTAAATCAGTAGTGACTTTGGGAGAACGAAAAGAAATCAAGATAAAAGGATATAAAAAAGATGAAAGTAAAACCAATCTTTTACCACAATTTGCCAGAAAAAGACATATATTGTTGGAAGAAAAACTTGAGCGTTTAAAAGAATATAGTAATAATTTTCCTTATAATAAGTTTTATAAAGGTAATGATGATTTGCTGGTCGTTGCCGATGGTGTTGCCTATCAATATGCCCGTGAGGCTTTTAAGGATGCTTCTTTTTTGAAATTGACTATGGTCTATCCTTTTCCCGATAAATTTGTTAGTGACATTTGTAAGAATTTTAAAGAAATTATTGTTTGTGAAGAGGTTGATCCTTTTATTGAATTTCATTTAAAAAGTTTGGGATTTAAAGTTAAGGGGAAGGAGATTTTACCAAAAACTGATGAACTTTCGGTAGATAAAATAAATGTTTTTATTAAAAAAGAAGAGAAAAAAGAAAAGCCAATTAATCTGCCAAAAAGACCACCAGCTTTATGTCCGGGTTGCCCCCATATCGGTACTTTTTATTTATTACAAAAGAAAGATTATATTATCACTGGTGATATTGGTTGTTATACCTTAGGAACTTTAGCTCCCCATTACGCAATGGATTCTTGTGTCTGTATGGGTGCTTCCATAACTTTAGCTCAAGGTATTGAAAAAGTGGTAAGAAAGATTGATGATAAAAGACCAATAATCGCGGTTATTGGTGACTCTACTTTTTTCCATATGGGTATTCCCGGTCTTTTAAATATGGTTTATAATAAAAGTAATATTATTGTTTTTATTTTGGATAACGAAACAACCGGTATGACTGGTCATCAAGACCATCCAGGGACTGGAAGAACTTTGATGGGAAAAGAGACAAAAAAGGTTTTAGTAGAAGAGATGGCGAAAGCCTGTGGTGTCGAAAAAGTATTTGTTTTGAACCCTTATAAGATAAAAGAAAATAGAAAGGTTTTGGATAATCTTTTGAAAGAAGGGGGACCGGCAGTGGTGGTGATGCGAGAACCTTGTATCTTTTTAAAGAAGCCAAAAAAGGCAAAAGAAGTGGCTATTGAGCTTTGTACTGGTTGTCGTTTATGTTTAAGATTGGGCTGCCCAGCAATTTCTTTTGAAAATAAAAAAGCAAAGATTAACAAAAATTTTTGCATTGGCTGTGAAATGTGTATTGAAGTCTGTCCAAAAGGAGCAATAAGATGAAAGAAGAGGTAACTAATATTGTTGTTTGCGGTATCGGTGGTCAAGGTGTTTTGCTTTTTTCCGATATCTTAGGAGAAGTGGCAATGGAAAAAGGTTATGATGTTAAAAAAAGTGAAGTGAAAGGAATGGCTCAAAGGGGAGGTAGTGTTATCAGCCATTTAAGATTTGGTAATAAAGTTTATTCGCCCTTAATACCTTTAAAAAAAGCTGATTTTATTGTCAGTATGGAAAAAACTGAAGCGGTGAGGTATTTAGATTATTTAAAAGAAGAAGGGATACTAATAACTGATGAGATTATTATTCCTCCTTTGCCAGTTTTAGTTGGCGAAGAAAATTTTGATTTTACCACTTTAGACATTTATTTGAAAGAGAGGGTAAAGAAACTTTATTATCTACCTGCCCAAAAAATTGCTGAACAACTGGGAAATGTGCGGGTTAGTAATATGGTTTTAATGGGTTTTCTTTCCCAATTTCTACCTTTTGAAGTTGATGATTATTTTAAAGTGATGGTAAGAAATATCAAAAAAGATTATCTTAAAATTAATCAAGATGCCTTCTTAAAAGGAAGAGAATTCTATTCTTAATAATTTAACAATGTGCGGAGTTATCGGTATTTATAGTAATCGCGATTGTGTCTATGAGATTTATGAAGGGCTCCTTGCCCTGCAACATCGAGGTCAAGATTCAGCGGGAATTATCACTTATGACGGAATGTTTCATTTGAAAAAGGGGAATGGTTTAGTTACGGCGGTTTTTAATGAGAAAAATATTGCCCGTTTAAAAGGAAATATTGGTTTGGGACATGTTCGTTATCCAACAATTGGTTTTGGCAGTTTAGAAGATGCCCAGCCATTTTGTATTAATTATCCCTTTGGACTGGCGATGGCTCATAATGGAAATGTCACTAATTATTACCAGTTAAGAGAAGAGCTGGAGAAAAAGTTTAAAAGAAAACTTTCTTCTTATTCGGATGTGGAAGTGATTTTGAATATTTTTGGTGTTGCCTTGGAAAAACATATAAGAAATAAAAATATTTTTTGGTCATTATGGCAAGCAACAAAAGAAGTTTTTAAATATGTGAAAGGTAGTTATTCAGTTGTTGGTATAATTGCTGATTACGGAATCTTTGCCTTTCGGGACCCCTTGGGAATAAAACCTTTATGTTTTGGTAAAAAAAATGATAGTTATATCTTTGCCTCCGAAAGTGTTGCTTTAGATATGCTTGATTACGAGTTAGTAAGGGATGTCTATCCGGGAGAATTGATTTTTATTGATAAAGAAAAGAAAGTTCATTTTAAAAGAATAAAGAAAACCAATTCCTATCCTTGTATCTTTGAATATGTCTATTTTGCCCGTCCGGATTCAATAATTGATGGTATTGGAGTTTATGAAGCCCGCTTAAGATTGGGTGAAGAGCTGGGTAAAGAATGTTTGAAAGCAGGATTAAAACCGGATGTGGTTATTCCAGTACCGGATACTGCTCGGGCGGCAGCTGCTCGGGTAAGTGAAATTTTTAATGTTCCCTTGCGCGAAGGTTTAATAAAAAATCGTTATATTCCCAGAACCTTTATTATGCCAACGCAAAAAGAAAGAGAATTAAAAGTGAAACAGAAACTTAATCCGATAAAAAGTGAAATTGAAAATAAAAAGGTATTAGTAGTTGATGATTCCATTGTGCGGGGAACAACTTCCAAAGAAATTGTCAATCTTTTAAGAAAAGCAAAGGCAAAAGAGGTTTATCTGGCAATTACCTGTCCACCCCTTCGTTTTCCTTGCGTTTACGGCATTGATATGATGACCAGGGGCGAATTTATTGCCAAAAAATATAGTGAGGAAAAAATAAGAGAAATAATTGGTGCGGATAAACTTGTTTATCAAACAATTGAAGGTCTTTTAAGAGGAGTTGGCAGTGGAAAGAAAAATTTCTGTACCGCCTGTTTTACCGGAATTTATCCAACAAAGATTAAGAAAAAAGAATTAGAAAAATTAGAAAAAGAAAGAATGAAACAAAAGATTGAAATTTAAAGGAGGGCATATGAAAGAATACAAAAATTTTATTGATGGCAAATGGGTGCCATCAGTTACGGGCAAAACTTATGAAGATAGGAATCCGGCTAATTATGAAGAAGTGATTGGCATCTTTCCCCAATCAAATTATGAAGATGTCGAAAAGGCAGTTAAAGCCGCTAAAAAAGCCTACGAACATTGGAGAAAAGTTCCGGCACCAAAGCGGGGAGAGATTTTAAGGAAAGCTGGGGAAATAATGCTTTTAAGAAAAGAGGAGTTAGCCAGATTAATGACCCAAGAGATGGGAAAGATTTTAAAAGAAGCCAGAGGGGATGTTCAAGAAGGTATTGATACGGCCTTTTATGCCTTTGGCGAAGGAAGAAGACTTTTTTCTTACACAACACCCAGTGAACTACCGAACAAAATGGCCTTTGTTATTAGACAACCAATTGGTGTTTGGGGAATAATTACTCCTTGGAATTTTCCGATAGCTATTCCTTCTTGGAAAATCTTTCCGGCATTATTATGCGGTAATACCGTTGTTTTTAAACCAGCAACCGATACGCCGGCTTGTGCCGCCAAATTGGTAGAAATTCTTTGTGAAGCGGGTGTTCCGGAAGGAGTTGTTAATTTGGTATTTGGTAAAGGTAACGAAGTTGGTGAAGCTCTTTTATCCCATCCGGATATTCGTGGTATCTCTTTTACCGGTTCCAGTGAAGTGGGTAAAAGAATTGGTGAGGTTTGCGGCCGGATGTTAAAAAAATGTTCCTTAGAACTTGGTGGCAAAAATGCCCAAATTGTTTTGCAAGATGCCAATTTAGATTTGGCCTTAGAAGGTGTTTTATGGGGAGCCTTTGGTACCACTGGTCAGCGATGTACCGCTACTTCCCGTTTGATTTTAGAAGAAGCGATTTATGACGATTTTATTGAAAAGCTGGTTGAGCGAACCAAAAAGATAAAGATTGGCAACGGCTTAAAAGAAGATACTGAAATGGGACCGCTTATTAATGAAAATCAAAGGAAAAGGGTTGATGAATATGTAAAGATTGGTATAAAAGAAGGAGCTCAATTAGTTTGTGGTGGTAAATATTATGAAGAAGGAGAAT
>CAZDHW010000034.1:0-4823 GCA_964505415.1 uncultured bacterium
ATTCTACCATTTGGTCTTTGGGAGAAAGAATCTTTTACTAAATAATCTTGATAAATAAGAATTGGTGTGCCAACAGTAATGGTGAAGGTAGAAATCCAAACCGAATCAAAAACATCTTTAATTAGCAAACTACAACGGATATTATAACCATTAAGAATATTCTCACCAATAGTCAAATTAAAGCCGTCTTCACCGGTATAGGCAGAATCTCCTGGTAAAATATTATTAAAATATTTTATTGTATCATCAATTATTACTTGGGTATCGCGAGAAACAAATTTACCAATGACTGAATAAGCTGTTTCGTTTCCCCAATTTTTCACCCAAGTCAAAATTTCCAATTCTTCACCAGGATTTGGAATACCATCGCCATTACCTCTTGGTGGTTGGTCATCAATAAAATGGCGAAGATAGGTTACATAAGGCTGGTTTACCGGCATTGCTAAACAAGCACCAATATGAGGAGCTAAGTTGTGACCAGTGACGGTGATATAAATACTGTCAGGCTGAGTAATAAAAATATTAAATCTTGCTTCACCATTTTCGTTAGTATAACCAAAATAATAACAAGCAGTATCAGATTTCGCCAAAGCACAAACTAAGGCATTACTAATTGGCTGTCCTTGACTTTGAACATTAATAACCAATTGATAAGAACCAACTGGAATAACCCGAGGATAAGAAACTTCAATCTCTTTTGGTATATCCCAATAAATGTCAATTGCTCCGTCTCCCATTAAATTATACATTTCAAAATATCTTCTGGTAGTAGAAGTATTTCCCATTTGTCTAAAATATGACAATTTACCTTTATTAATCATTCCCATTGCCCAATAGAAATTACTATCATAAGCCGCATCAAATACCCTTCTTTGAAAAGTATCATCTTCTGTCCAATAAGAAGTCACACTGGAAGCATAATGACCAATGGCGCCTCTAAAACCAACTCTTATCCAAGTTTCGGAAAAACATTCAGGATAAGTAGCATTAGCAAAGTCACCAGAAAGACAGGCATAGGTACCAACAAAAGGAACTTTATCAATATTTGTCAATTGTCTCACATTATCAGAGGTAAAATTTGGGTCTGCCCATCTATCATAACTTCCGTGACCAGAATAGGTAACCCATGCCCGACCACCATTAATAGCGGTAGTTATTGGTGTTCCCGAGTTATAATAAAGATATAAAGAATCACAGATAACACCAAATCTTCTTTGTAATCTCATACAATATTGATGGGTACTTTCCGCTACTTGATGATTACCGCCATCATTAGAGGCAATAAAATAAGATTTCTTTAACCAATCCCTTTCCGAAAACCATTCGTTTTTTTCGTATTTGATAACTTTTAACACAAAAGAATCTAATTGGACACTATTAGCCACTGATAATCGAGAAACATCAATATCTGGGAAATAATCATCTGGGTAATTATTCATTAATGAATAGTTCAAATCAGTAGGTGGACTGCCACTACCACGACCACGAAAATAACCAATTTTATCAACATCACCGACTAATAAAACATAAGAAGGTTTTATTGGCCAATTATTATAGGCATTTAAAATATAATTTCTCACCATCAAAGTATCACCACCACCAATTTCCGAAATCTTTTTCACCCATACTTTATAGCCTTTTCTTAATCGCCAATTGGCTAATGGTAAAATATTTTCATACCATTCGTCAGGAACAATTATCAAATAACCAATCGGTAATTGAGGTGGGTCAATTTTATAATATTCATAATTAACTATCAAATCTTTTAATCTCTTTTCAAAAGGTAAGGAATAATAATCCCTTAATTTTGAAAAAGTTTTTCCTAAATCACCATCTTTTATATTTATTGCCAATTCTAAAGAAGAATAGAATTCAATCTTATTTTTCTTGGGGTTATATCTTATTGGATATAACTCAAAAACAATAACTCTTCTTCCCCGAATATGACCAATAAAAACAATATCAGCCAATTTTTCCGGATAATAAATATCCTTTGAATAAAATTCTTTATCTATCGTAAATGGTGGTTTTTCGCCAGTTTTAGGTATTGGTGGCTGTAAAGGATAAATCGGATATACTAAAGATATCTCTTTTTTTAAAAAATTTTTCACTTCAATAGAAACTTCACCATCTTCCGGTATCTCAAAAAATTCTCTAATTACTGGCAATAATGGCTTACCTTCTTCAGTTGATTGTCCAGAAACTGCTAAAGAAATAATTGAAAATCTTCCTTCGGGAACTTCTTTTATCTCAATTTTCGGTTCAGGTAATTTAACTTCAATTACGGTGTTTGAATAGTCAAAATTTTTTATTTTAATCTCTGAATAAAGCGGTAAGAAAAAGAAAAAAATTAAAAAACTAAATAATATTTTCTTCATTTTTCTCCTCCTTTAATTTCAAAGCATTAAAGGATTATAACCCAATTTTTTAAAATTTCAACCATAAAACAAAAAAGCCGGTGGCAATTTCTGCCACCGGCCTCCTCGTGGGAATGGGAATTATTCGATCTTAACCTCGGTCTCAGCTTTCTTTTCCGGTTGTTTCTTGGGTAAAGTCACTTTGAGGACACCGTCTTTGTAAGCCGCCTTTACCTTTGCTGGATCAATCTCCGTGGGTAAATCAATGCTGCGGGCGAAGCTACCGTAAGCGCGCTCGCAAAGATAATAGTCTTTTTCTTTTATCTCTTTCTCTTTTTTCACCTCGCCCTTAATGGTCACGCTATTTTCAGTAACCGTAACTGAAAGGTCTTCCTTCTTGACGCCTGGGATCTCCGCTTCCACAATTAGATTATCGCCTTCTTCATAGACATCTACGAGTGGGACATATTCTTCAACCGCCTTCGGAAGCCGCATTCTTCGCCCGAAAAATTCCTCAAAGGTTCTTCTAATATCTTTTTCTAACTCTTCTAACTCTTTTGCTAATGGTGCCCAAGGTTTCAACCAGTGTCTCATCCTTCACCTCCTTTTTAGTTTCCAATTTATTAGATACCTTTTTTAGTTAAAAAGTTTCTTGAAAAAAATCAAGTCAATCAATTGACATTTTTATAAAAATTAGTTTATAATTATTTATGAAAGCCTGGTTGATTACCGAAATCACCGATGTAGAAAAAGACGACCGACCATTAAAATTGGCTAATTTACCAATTCCAAAGATTAAAGAAAACGAAATATTAATCAAAGTAAAAGCCTGCGGTGTTTGCCATACGGAAATTGATGAGCTTGAAGGTCGGGCGCTCCCTTCTTTTTTTCCGATTGTTCCCGGACATCAGATTGTTGGCGAAGTCTGTCGAATCGGCAAGAATGTCCAAAAATTTAAAATTGGCGACCGCGTAGGTGTTGGTTGGATATATTATGCTTGCGGTGAATGTGAATTTTGCCAACAGGGTTTAGAAAATCTTTGTAAAGATTTTAAAGGGACAGGTAAAGATGTAAATGGTGGTTATGCGGAATATTTCAAAATAAGCGAAGATTTTGCCTTTAAATTACCAGAAAATTTCACTTACGAAGAAGCCGCTCCTTTATTTTGTGCCGGTGCCATTGGTTATCGCTCGCTAAGATTAGCCAATATGAGTGATAATAAAAATCTTGGACTTATTGGTTTTGGTGCGGCTAACCATTTGGTATTAAAGATTGCCAAAAACCTTTATCCCAATTGTAAAATCTTTGTCTTTTCTCGCAATGAGAAAGAAAGGGAATTGGCAAAAAATCTTGGTGCCTATTGGGTTGGCGATATTGAAGAAGAACCAGAAGAAATGCTCCATTCTGCTATTGACACCACACCAGTCTGGAAACCCCCCTTTTATATTCTTCAGCATCTTTTACCCAATGGCCGATTAGTAATCAATGCTATAAGAAAAGAAGAGATTGACAAAAAATATCTTTTAGAAATAGATTACCCGCGCGATTTGTGGCAGGAGAAAGAGATAAAAACCGTAGCCAATGTTACAAGAAAAGATATTAGCGAATGGCTAAACATTGCTGAAAAATTTAACATCAAACCCGAAATAGAAATTTATCCCTTTGAAAAGGCAAACGAAGCTTTAAAAGATATTAGAAATAGAAAAATAAAAGGCGCCAAGGTATTAGTGATATAACTTAAAAAATACTCTTGAGTATCGGTGGATATTATTTTTACCCATAAAAATACCTTAAAAATAGCTCAGCTCTCCAACGGATTTCCACAATAATCAAAGATAAATGCAAAATAACAATAATTTTACGATTCCTTTGATTGATAAACTTACTAAAATAATCTTCAAGAGCTAATATAACTCTTTTTCCTTCATTTTCTTTCTCTTGCTCATAGACTTTTGTGAGTAAAAATATTTCCATTAAGACCCCAACCATTCAGAGAACCCACCCCTTTATTACTAGTTAATTTTTTAATTATTATTACCGCTTTTTAAACTCTTTAATAAACTTATTTTCGCCCAATTGGTTAATATCATTATTGAAATTTCTTTCTAAAGTATTCATATCTCCTTTATTAGGAAAATTATCCCTATGGCCTTTTACTAACCCATTGACACTAAAAAGTATATTAGAAAGATTATTTTTTTATTCCTTTAATAAAGTAGACACCTTTTTAAGATTTTTTAGTTTTATTATTTCATAATGATAATCTTTCTTTTTTCTTTCTTCTCTTTTGTTTCTAAGAAATAGACACCAGCTTTTAGTTCTTTTAAGCTCTTATTGACAATCTTACCAAGGGGATTATAAATCTTTAAATTAACGGCAAAGGGATTACGGATAACGGATTTACTTTCCTCAATTCCCACCGATGAGTATTTGATTGTCGCATAGTCATAAAAACTGCCTGAACCC
>CAZDHW010000035.1:0-4713 GCA_964505415.1 uncultured bacterium
ATGTTGCAACATGGTATTGCAACAATTCCCAAAGGTCGTTTAATAGAAATTCTGGTGCGCCCAATTCTAAATTCTCTCTAAATCTGTCGTTAATCCTAACTATTTCTACAAGTTTATGCGTTAAATCATCCTCACTCCTTTCACCAGTTTCCAAGGTTATTGAAGGCCTTATAGTAACAGGTGGTATGGGTAAAACTGTTATAACTAACCATTCTGGCCTTATTTTTAAACCCAAGAGCTTCAAATCCTCTTCTGGTATTTTTTCTAATCTCTCTCTAACATCGCTTGGTGTTAAAACTTTATTGCCTTCTACGAAGGTATAAGGCTTTATGAATTTTATTTCCTTTTGTTCGGTTTTGCAACGAGGACATTTCTTTAATGCAATTTTTTCAAGCTCTTTCCATGAAATTCTTCCCTTCTTTCTAACTTCTTCATCAACTAATAATTTTCCGCACTTTCTGCATATCGTCTTTAATAGGAGGTGTATGAATTTAGTATAATGAGGGTGTATTACAGGTTTAACTAGTTCTACATGACCAAAGTGACCAAGACATTCTCCAACATTTGCACCACAAACTCTGCACCTTATTCCCGGTTCTACGGTTCCAAGTCTAGGATCCATTACTCCTCCTTCAATTGGGTAACCCTCTTCATCATAAATGTCAATTTTTGTTATGTTTGCAAAAGACATTCTTCTTATAGTTTCAGGATCTAGTATGCTAAATTCAATACCATCGATTTTTCCTTCTTCATTAATGATTATCTTCGGATAAATTAGCAAGCTCTTCAGCTCATCTAACATAAGTTTAAATGCATGACTCATTTCAACGTTAACTATTTCTGCACTATCACCACAAACTGGACAGAAATATCTATTTTTAATTTTATCATGAACAGCAACTAAGCCACAGTTCTTACATATAGGAATTACAATCTTATCAGAGTCGAATCTCTCCTTAAGTGTTAATATTGCACCATGAGCAAGGAAACAATCTTTTTCCATTTCACCCAATCTTAACCCACCTTCTTTACTTCTTCCCTCAGTTGGTTGTCTCGTTAACAACGTGACAGGGCCTCTCGCTCTAGATTGTAGTTTGTTTGAGACTAGATGGTCTAACTTCATGTAGAAAGAGCATCCTATGAATATCTTTGCCTCAAATTTTCTTCCAGTTTTGCCATCATACATCACTTCCTTTCCACTTTCTTCAAATCCCAAGCCTTTTAATACTTTTCTCAATTCCTTTTCATTAGTCGGATTAAATGCTGGAGCATCTATGTATCTTCCTGAGATAGCAGCAACTTTTCCCCCCAAAACTTCTAGAAGTTGACCGACAGTCATTCTTGATGGCAAACCATGTGGATTGAAAATTATATCAGGAACTATACCACTTTCAGTAAATGGCATATCTTCATGAGGTACTATAAGTCCTACTACTCCTTTTTGTCCATGTCTAGAAGCAAATTTATCTCCTATTTCAGGCTTTTTCAAATCTCTAACAACAACTTTCACCAATTTTGTTCCATCTGTCGTTTGCGTCAAGTAAACTCTATCAACTATACCTTTGTCTCCATGCCTTAATCTTATAGAAGATTCTCTTAAATTTTCTACACCAGCCAAAAATCTATCTGCTTTTCCTAAGAATCTTAATGGTGAAGTTCTTCCAATCAAAACTTGATCAGAATTTACTTCTGTTTCAGGATTTACAATTCCGTCTTCTGGCAAATGTTTATACTCATCTTCTCCAGCATATCCTCTTATCCCAGGTTGAGGGATTCCTATTACATCTTCTTGCCCACCAAGGTATCTCTTTTCTTCAGCTTCATAAGTTCTAAACATGTAACTCCAAAACATTCCTCTCTCTATTGAAGATTTGTTAATGACAATAGCATCTTCTATATTGTAACCTTCATAAGTAGCAACTGCTATTACAACATTAACACCGTTTGGGTAATCTTCTGTATAATCCAATATCTTATGTGAATATGCTTGTACAAGAGGTTTTTGAGGGTAGATCAGTATACTAGATTTACTATCAACCCGGTTTAAGAAATTCTTTGCAAAAACACCAATAGATTGATCACCCATTTTTGCTCCATAATTTACCCTGTCACCTCTGTTAAACTCTGGAAAAGGAACAAATTGAGCGGAGAAACCAAAAATAACAGCTGGATCAATTTCAAGATGAGTATGCTCTTTTGTTACTTCTTCAGGTTTTATAGCAATATATGCATTCTCTTCTTCTTCTGCATCTAAATATTCAATAATTCCATTTTTAATGAGATCAGAAAATGTTAGTTCTCCTCTCTTCACCTTTTCTATTATTTCTTTTGTTAATTTTGATACACCGTTTTCAACTATTATTAAAGGTCTAACAGCTCTTCCAGCAGATGTCAATATTCTTACTTCATTTAAATGTTGATGATAAGCAACGTTAACATAATGAGGAATCTTTCCTTCTCTTCTCATTCTTCTAACATTTTCTACAAATACCTTCGGATTTTCTGTTTCACCTATATACTCTCCATCAATAAACACGCTAGCTTTCATTTTTTCTCACCTTTAACAAATCTAATATTGGAGCAATTTCTTTTTTATCGACTTTTGTAGTTATTGTTGCACTTATGGCAAGATACTTTCTCAGACCAATGTTCGCTCCTTCTGGTGTTTGTGTTACACATAACTTTCCAAAATGTGTTGGATGAAGCTCTCTTGCCTCAAAATGCTCTTGTGTTGAAGAAAGAGGTGAAACAACATTTCTCATGTGAGTAATAGTTTTAGTCCAACTACTTCTGTCTAGTCTTTGGGTCACTCCAGTTCTTCCTCCTATCCATGTACCAACTGCCATCGCAGATACAATTTGATTAGTCAATATTGCATTCTCAACTACCGCTTGCAAAGGTGGCAATTTCCCCCTTTTTGTTAACTTTTGATAGTTGTAGTTCATCCTAACAATAAGGCCCCATTTACCAAGAAGTATAGATCTTAACAAAAGCTCTAGTAAATCTCCTGCCATTTTAATTCTTTTGTTAGCATAGTGATCTACATCATCTTCCTCTATTTCACCTAAATGAAGCTTCAATATTTTTTCAATTGCCTTAGCTAAGAACATAGCTTTAGTTAATCTATTTTCAGGTTCTTGGCCGAGATGGGGCAATAGATATTTATCTATCAGTCTAATTGCTTGTTTTTTTCTAGCAGATTTTTGAGGAATTCTCAGATGCTTTCCTAATTCATCTATAGCTTCTTCTGAGCTCGTTATTGGATACTCTAAGACGTTTACCAAGAAGAGTTCTTGTATTCTTTCATCAAGTGAAATCGCTTCTAAAATCTCTTTGTCTTTCTCTAAGCCTAACGCTTTTAAAACAATTATTATTGGTATTCTCAAAACATTAGCAAAGGTAATGTAGATCTCGCCGGTTCTCTTTCTTTCTATTAGGTGTTTTTGAATAAATCCTTCTTTTTCTGAGTGTATTCTTGCAATTTCAGGAATAGAAGCATCTTTAGTCTTTTCAACTATAATTCTATCAGTTGCTATTTCTTCTACAAGCATTAAAATCCTTTCCGTTCCGTTTATTATGAAATAACCTCCAGGATCATCCGGATCTTCACCAGCTTTTATAAGTTCCTCTCTACTCATTCTAGATAATGGACAATATTTGGACTTTACCATTATTGGCAGATCTCCTATTTCAACCATAACTGGCTTGCTTTCTATTCCATTTAGAATCTGAATCATTTCAACATACATAGGAGCAGCATAAGTCAAGTTTCTTATTCTTGCTTCCATAGGTAAAATTTTTCTTATTGAACCGTCAGCTTCTTTAACTCTTGGTTCTCCTAATTCAAACTTCCCCAATTTAATTTCCAGATCTCCAACTTCATGTATCTCTGGTTTAATTTTACCGATACTTTTTATAAGTCGTGGTAGTCTCTTTTCCACAAAGTCATTGAAGGACTCTATTTGAAAATTTACTAATCCTTTTTCTCTTAGATACGATTTCATCAACACCGTGAATGTATTCTCCATTTTATTCTCCTCTCTCGACGACAACTCTATAATACACAGATTCGCCAGTAATTTCATTGTATCTAATTATTTTTATAACATCCCCCGGTTTTGCGTTTAAAAGCTTTGCTTGAGGATCGGTAGAGTAAATTCTAGGGAAATTTTTAAGACTACCGTACTTTTTTATCAACTCTTCCTTTTCTTTAGCGCTAATTATTTCATGCTTAGGTACTAGCTCATGTTTAGAAACATCTATCTCCTTCTTCACACATTCACCCTATCGATAATTTTTACAAAGATACATTCATACATTATCTCCTAACTTTATCTTCATCTTCTAACTTTTTAAACTTTGAATTTATACCTTTTCTCAAGCCCTGGGCGGGATTTGAACCCGCAATCCCCACATTTCCATTTATTTACCAGTTTCACCACTATTGTGGTGCTTTACCAGGTTAAGCTACCAGGGCAAATAATTAACTTTATTCAAAGAAAAATATTAACTTACAATTCCCCCTCCAAACTCATATTTTGACGCGATTTTTTCTTCGAACACTCTTGCTGCCTCTTCATTTTCTATGCTTATTATATCTTTAATCAAGTAAAAGAAATCGTATCTACACATATAGAGTTTTTTACCAGAAAGTTTGACTATTTTAGACTTCAAACTATCATTTAAAAATCCATTCTCATCTAACCACTTTAT
>CAZDHW010000036.1:0-3457 GCA_964505415.1 uncultured bacterium
ATATTATATCCAAAATACTAAATTTTTTTCAAACTAATTTACTTACCTCTCAAATAATCAATCAAAGGTTTTGTCACAAGAGGAACAACATCCTTTATCATATGTGGCATCAAGGCATTCATCACTTTTGGCATCATTTCAGGCATCTGTTCTACCATATAATCTGGCATTGGAATCTTTTCTTTTATTTTTTCAAGCATAATAGGTAAAACTTTTGGCATCATAATTGGTAATAATTTTGGGAAAAGAAGCGGGAAAAGTGGTTTCATTATATTTAAA
The DNA here is from genome assembly GCA_964505415.1 of uncultured bacterium. Lineage (GTDB taxonomy): Bacteria > Hydrothermota > Tepidihabitantia > Tepidihabitantales > DTDR01 > DTDR01. The sequence goes on from CAZDHW010000036.1 coordinate 280, forward strand.
ACAAATGGAATTTTACCAAAAAATCTCATCATTTTACCCATTCCAAATGGCATTGCATCAACGAGTTCTTTCCACATTGTTCCCATAAGTTCTGCAAAACCCTTTGGTGTCATAAGATTTATCATGGCTTCAAAAACTGCCCATTGTTTTTGAACCTCAGGATTGGGATCAGGAAATTCATAACCTAAATAGGATGATGCAAATCTTGCCAAATCAATAACCTCAACGGGTAAATTTTTCTTTTGAGATGTAACACGAAACTGAAATTCACAACAAGGACAAAGAGCTACAATTTTTTTTGCACCAACCTCAATTGCTTCTTCAATTCTTGTTTTACCTATCTCTGCTGCAACATCAGGTTCTTTTATAAGCGTTAATACCGAACCACAACAATGGGCATTTCCACGATTAAAAGGCATTTCCACTAAATCTACATTTGGAATTGCCTTTATAAGTTCCCTTGGTTCCTCATAAATTCCTGATACCCTTCCAATATGACAAGAATCATGAAATGTAACTTTTATAGGTTCTTTTTTATTTTCCGGAAATTTAAATTCGCCCTTTTTGATTTTTTCTGCAATTATCTCACTATAATGTTTTGTTTTTATTTTATATTCGATTCCGATCTTTTTAGCCCATAAAGGATAATAATATCTCCACATCATGTCACATGCTGGACAAGAAGTTATAACAGTATCAGCCCCTTTTTCCTTTACACTTTCTATGTTCTGTCTCATAACCTCAACAAATACATCCCATTTACCTGCTACAAGCATAGGTGTTCCGCAACAATTTTCCTTTTCACCAAGATATGTAAAATCTACTCCTGCGCTGTCAAGAAGTCTAACAGATGCTATACCTATATCTTTTTCTACATAACTTGCAGTGCATCCTGCAAAATAAACATTTTTTGATTTTACATTAGGTCCATGTTTTTCCCATAAATCTCCCGGGAACCATTTTGTTCTGTCCTTTCTATATCCAGCCCATATATCACCTTCTTTTTGAAGTGAAGCAGCCATCATTTCAAAAGGTGGAAATGTCATTTTTTTATCTTCATAAATAAGTTTTCCTCTTAATTTCATCCATGATGGTTCAATTGGAAGTGCTGCTGAACATCTTAAATTGCATAATTCACATGTTGTGCAAACAAGAAATGTATCAACAATTTTTTGATTCCATTTTTCTCTTCCTTCTATATATTCTCTTAACCAATACCATTTGCCTCTTGGACTTTGACTTTCCCACCCTCTTCCATAAAATTGATCACATTCATCAATACAATATCCGCATTGAGAGCAAGAATAGGCATACCATACAATATCAGGCGGAATTCCCTTTATAGATTTTGTTGGTCTTTCTCCAATTTGTGTTAGTACAATATTTCCTATATTTTTTAAAAGGGGTTCAAATTTTTCTGCTAAAGTTAAAAGTGTAGTTAATCTATTTTTTAAAAAAACTTTACCTGGATTTAAAATATTTTTAGGATCGACTTTTTTCTTAAATTCTATTAAACTTTTTACTTTTTCTTTACCCAAAACCTTTTCTGCTTTTTTCACAAAATAAAGCCCCGTTGAATAGGGTCTTCCATTATATTTTTCGGCTATTTTCATTATTGTAAGAACAAGGGGAAATACAAAATTATAACTAAATTTTCTTTGATCAGCAGGAATAAAACCTAAAATTGCTGCTTCAGGCTCTCCATTTTTACCTTTTTTAATTATAACCCCTTCTTTTACAACTGGCTGATTAACTTTTTTTTCTATTTCATCCATTACTTTTCCAAGATTTTTAAGAGGAACTATAATTTCAGCAGGTATAAGGGATGGACCCAATCTTTTAACTATCATTAATTTAAACCTTCTTTCCCATTCATGTCTTGCAATTCTTTCACTTAAAATTTCTGCTTCGCAAATTTTTACTATTTTATTTAAAGATTCTTTTATCCTTTCTTCATATTTTTTAGAAAAAGTAAGAGTAATTATGTAAGCTGCCGGCAATAAAACTCTTTCTTCAACAGGATGCCCATGATGTTCCATTAAAGGGGCTCTATTTTTCATTTCTGCCATTTTTGGATTTATGAACATCATTGACCATATAGGAAGATTCTCCTTTACCATTTTTTCCATTAAATCCTGAGTTTTGTAAGAATCAGGACAAGCAATTGAAATTACTCCAATTTCTTCATAAGGTTTAACATAAAGTTTTATCCTTGTTATTATTCCAGTTGTACCTTCTGCTTCATAAAAATTTTTAATTTCGTCCTTCTCAAATTCTTTCAAACTCCCATCAGGAAAAACAACTCTTATTGAAATTACATTTTCACCAAAATATCCATATTCATAACTTCCTATACCTACTCCTCCCTGTGCAAACCATCCTCCAACTGTTGAAGAAGGATAACTTGTAGGATAAAGTCTTAATGTAAGATTTCTTTTTAATAGTTCTCTATCAAGTTTCTCCCATGTTATTCCTGGTTCTACTGTTACTGTTAAATTTTTTTCATCTATTTCAATTATCCTTTGCATTCTCCAAAAATCAATAACTATGCTCTTTTTGATTGGTATTACTCCACCATAACCAGAGGTTGCTTTACCCCTTGGAACAACAGGTATACCTTTTTTATTTGCAAATTTTAAAATTTGAGAAACTTCTTCTTCATTTTCAGGTTGAATAATAATTTCGGAAAGAATATTTGGAAAAAAGAACTTAATAAGTGAAGGAATTTCTGCAATATCATGACTATAAAGTTTTCTCTCAGTTTTATCAAAATTTATTCTTTCTTTAAATTTTCCTTTTAAATATTCAACATCTTTTTTAGTTAATTTTTTCATTTTTTCTCCTTGTTTAAGATTTTAATTTTAATCTAAAATAATTATTTTTCAAAATTTAAAATATTTTTTATTTTTAATAAATAAATATTCTTGTACTTTTTATGTCTTTAAATTTTCCAATATATCTTCCCAATCTTTCAACTCCTAGTCCAAAACCAGCAGATGGATAAAATCCCTTTTTTGCTTCCTTTAAATATTCTTCAAAAAAATCCAAAGGCAAATTCTTTCTTTTTATCCTTTCTAAAATTTTCTCGTATTCATATTCCCTTTCTCCTCCTGATAGTCCTTCTCCAAATCCGTAAGGATAAACAAGGTCATAATCAATTAAAACTCCTTTTCTTAAA
>CAZDHW010000037.1:0-3193 GCA_964505415.1 uncultured bacterium
TAAAATTTTTTTAAATTTTTTCATAGAAATTAAAACAAACACAATTTTTATCCTTTATAAAAAGGAGGAGGAATTGTTGAGATGAAATTATAAAAAATGATTTTATCCGAGAGAGAGAGAGTTCATAAAAAATTCTCCCTTTTAATTCCATTTTAAGTTTTAATTATAAAGAAAAAAAATTAAAATGTCAAGTAAAAATTAAAAGGGCTGGGTTCAGTAAGCCGGATTCTGTTTTAGGCGGTCATTTATCTAATGCGACTACCCGGGAGTTCATGGGTGCGGGTCACACCCTTTACCTCCCTATTTGTCTTGCTCCGGGTGGGGGTTACCTCTTGTATGGTCACCCATACAAGACGTGGGCTCTTACCCCACGGTTTCACCCTTACCCCTTTTAAGGGGCGGTATAGTTTCTGTGGCCCTATCCGTCCCATAAAGGTTTCCCTTTATGGGCCTCCTTTTTTCAAGGAGCACCCTACCCTCTGGAGTCCGGACTTTCCTCCCCTTTTTAAAAGGGGCGACCGCCCGAACCCAGCCCTTAAGTTTATAATATTAAAGGAATTTTAAAAATTTTTCAAGTTTAATAAAAAATTAATCTTTTTGTTCTATTCAAATTTTTTGTTTTTAAATTTAAGAAATAAATTCCTTTTGAAAAATTCTTTATAAATATTTTTTTATTTAAATATTTTGATTTGCTTTCAATTCTCCATAAATTTCTTCCTGTAACATCATAAAGAGATAAAGTAAATTGAGTTAAAGAAGGGAACAAAAGTTTTACATCATAAAAATCTTTTTCTCTTTTAATTTCAAAAACAAAATAATTTTCTTTTTCTTTCTCTTTAATTTCTATATCTATATTTGTAATTTCCATTTTGGAATAAAGAGAAGGATTATTTGAAGAGGAAAAAGGTATATCCTGAGGCCACCAACCAAAATAATCAAATGAAGAACCATCTCTTACTCTTAAATAAATTCCAAAAGTATCAACTTCTTTTAAAATACCTATCTCTTCAGGAAGTGCATAATTTTTATGGCGAACAGGTATACAAATTTCATAACTTCTTTTCCCATTTGTAAAGCTTGCAGCAGAGGGCAAATATATCTGCCTCCATGAACCTGATTGTCCATTTGAATAAAAGGGTCTATAATAAAGGAAAAAACTTCCTGAGGTTTCTTGAAACTTTATTTCTCCTTCACTTTCATTTGGATAGGAAGGAAAAGAACCATTTCCATCATCATCAAAAATGATATTTAAAATATCGTTCCCAGAACTAAAATCTTCTAAAATTATTCCTATATAAAAAGATGAATCTGAATTTTTAAAAAATGCAAGCGACTTTTCTATATTTCTTTTATTATCCTGAGCAAGATAATCTGAAATGTCAATTATTTTTGCGTCCTGCCATTCATTATCACTAATTATTCCATCAATTGTAGGCAAATTTGTAGAATATGGAAGATTGACAAATTTTATCAATTTGTAAGAATACAAATTTGCTTTTATTGTATCATTCCTATGCATTTGGTCGTAGTTTGAATTTATAAAGCATTTTAAATTGTAAAAACCATTTTCAAGATTAGAAATAAAAGATAAAAAAGAGGTTGAATCCTTTTCTCCCTCTAATAGATAAAGATTATAAACAGTATCCTGATACACAGGTATTCCAAGAGAATCTATTCTCAAAATTATTGAAAAGTTTTCACTATAAAAACCCCTATTTGAAAAATAAACTTTTGGGATAAATGAACTTCCTTTTTCTATTACAGAAGGGAAATTAGAGTTATCAAGAGATAAATTATGAACAGGAATAACAGAAAGGTCTGCATACATTGTGTCTCCTAAATCAGATATTCCTGTAATTGATACATAAGTTGTTAAAAAGTTATAATCTTTTGAATCGGGTATTGAATAATTGTCAAAATTTTTATTTTTGTTATTTCCAGGGTAAGGGTCACCACTGTCTCCCCTATTTTGTTTTTTCTCAAGATGCCAAAGCCCATCTGCCTGTTCAAGGGCAACTTTATAATGAAGAGGACCCGTATGCCCGGGATACCATTCATTATTATTATTTGGCATATTTTCATCAACATGAAATATAAGTATTCCCCAACCAGGTAAGGAAACATCAAAACCCTTTTTATTTCTAAATTCTACTAAAAAATACTTAGGGGAAGAATTTCCATAGCTCCATAATTTATATCCTGAAGGATACTCGTTTGAAGATAAAAAAACTGCATTTTCTATTATCCCCGTGACATTTATTGGTGTTAAAAAACCAAGTTTATACTTACACCAAACATCAAAATGAACAGGTTTTGCTCCATTTCCTCCCCATGAGCCTCCTGCCATCATTGACCAATTTCCAAGTCCCTCTGAAGAATAATCAGTATCATAAAGGTCTGGAAGTCCTATAACATGTCCTAACTCATGTCCAAAAACGCCAATTCTTCCGTTCTCCGGTTCCATGGAATAATTATAAACAATAACACCATCAACTTGAACACCACCGGGAATATACCAAGCGTGAGACCATATATGATTTGGATTACCTGTTTCTTCAGCACCCGGTCCTGCATGAACTATAAATATCGCATCAACAAAACCATCACCATCTCTATCAAATTGTGAAAAATCAATGTAAGGGTCAGCAGCCAAAACAGCATCCCTTGCAAGTCCTTGGGCATTTTGAGGATAAGGTCCAAATCCATATTGACCATTTGTATAATAGGTATAAAGTTGCGGCATCATAAGCCAATCAGAAACAATTCCATTTATAAATAAAGAATTGTAAGAATTTTCAAGATAATAATCTGTTAAAGAGCCTGTTGGATAAGAATTTACAGAAAAAAGCATCTCTTCAAAATGAGTTTTTAATGATTCTGCTTGGTTGTCAATAAATTCAACAAGAAGAACAGGAATACTTAAAGTATCGTATTGTCTTTTCAAAATTCTTAATCTGAATTTTTCAAGATTTTCAAAATTTGGAGCATCAACACCTTTTTCTTTTGCCTTTATTAATATTTCCTTAACATTTTCCCATTTCCCTTCTTTTATAAGTTTATCCTTTAATTCAGGATTTGGCAAAAGCAAAAGGATAAAAAATATTAAAAAATTCATTTTACCTCCTTTTTAAATTTAAATTATAATTAAATTTGAATTAAAGGGTCAATTTAAATTATAATTAAATTTGTGAAA
>CAZDHW010000038.1:0-3091 GCA_964505415.1 uncultured bacterium
ATCGTAGCTCGTTCGCCTAACATCCATTAAATGCTCCTATCATTGCGTATATTTTGCTTGGAGGAAGGTTTTGGGTTGAATTCCTAAACCTTCTTCTTTCAGACTTCAATCTTTTATTCATCTTGAAGCCTAGAAGAAGCCCTAACCTTTTTTCCCATAGCTTCATTAGGAATTTCTTTGTAATATTTGCAACAGCAATCCAATCTCTATCATCTTTGAAACCACACTTTTTACATTCTAAATTATGAATAGTATTATTGCATTCTTTAAGTTCTCCATTACATTTTGGGCATTTCTTTGAAGTGTCTTTAGGATCTACATATATTGTTGCTATTCCATTCCAATTTGCAATATTCGTTAAATACTTCACTATTTTTCCATAGAACCACATATGTATTTTGTAGTTATAGTCTTCATTTTTATTTCTGAAGTTATTTCGTAAATCCTCATAAACTATTGCTATACAGTTATATTTTAAAGCATTTTTAACAATTTCACTTGAAAACCTTTGGCAAATTCCCAAATTTCTTAACCTTAACTTTTTCCATAGTCTTTTTGCAGGTGTTTTATATCTCTTCTTAGCAAATTCATCAATTTTTCTTACTCTTTGCCACTCTCCAATGTTCCACTTTATTCTGTCAATGAAGATTCTTTTATAACCATTGGCATTTACTTTATAAATTGCGAAACAGACATCATCAAGATTAATGTCTATGGTTAAAATATTGAATCCTTCATCAAGCTTTTTAGATAAATCTTCAATACTCGGCAGTTCTACAAGCTTTCTTATTGGGAATATTAAGAAATATCTATTGTCTTCTTTTTTAATTAGCGGATCACATACTTCAATTTCTTTAAAATGCCTTGTTCTCTTTGGTGAATTCAAAGCTTCTATTAGCAATCGCTTCCTTCGACATCTAAAGAAAGCTTTTATTGTTCTATAAGGTTCTAGTGATGTTATATTCAGAGTTTCAAAACCATCGCCACTTCTTGTATAATTCCTTTCTAATTGGATAATATTGCTGTTTATCCCGATGATTTTTTTGTTTTTTAAATGCTCAATTGCTTCTTTGCCAACAATGTTTTCTGATTTCTTTATTTTTTCTTCAATTTCTTTTTTCATTTCTTTTGCTTTATCAATAGTTGTAAAAATTGCATTACCATTTTGCTTAATTAATTGCTCAGCATATTCTTTTGCAGTTTTATTTAAATTCTTTGGTAATCTTGTTTGAATTTCAATGAATTTTCCAAGTTTTGCATACATATTTGTATATTGCAATACTACATTATGCCATTCTTTTATTAATTCATTGATTTTTTGTTTATCTTCAGCATTATTGAATACTAACTCCCCCCTTACAACCTTATATGCATATTTTCTAATCATATTCTACGCTCCCCAGAGGCCTTTGCCCTTTCGGGTGGGAAGCATTTTCACCTCCTCTTTTTGGCCTCCACTTTACGGAGGCCCCTGCATTTTTCAGCAGGGAAAAAGGAGATGAAATGCTCCCAAAAGACCTCTATGAATGGGAAGCTTCAATAGTGAGGTTGCAGGAAGGAGTTGCATTGAAGGAAGAAGCCGAGTTTGGTATAGCGTATAAATGTATAGATGTATAATGGAATTGCAAAATCATTTCCCCTTCTTAACCAATACCCTTATGGGACTTTTGGTTTCATTGAAGGGTGCACCCCTTGATTGTTCAAAGGCCCCTTCATTGTAAAGGCGAGAAACTCTGGGTAACCGTATAGCAGTTTCCTCCCACCCTCTCCCGCCTTTTTTGGATATTAAATTCATTAATATCCAAAGGCAAGAGAAAAAGAGGGGGGAGTAAGGGGATAGCAAAAATCAAAGAAAATCATTGAAAATCGCTTAGCTTAGGCTTGTGGTAGGTAATTTACCCTTACCACTTCGCCTTTCTCCATGAGTGAGTACAAAGCCCTCACTCATGGCTTTTTTTAAAAACTCCTCATTTAAGAGGGACCTTGGTCTATCCAAGGATTTTTCCTTTAATTAAATCATTAATCTTTTAGATTTCTTTATCCCTATAGTAAGATTCTTACTATAGTTCATGTTCTTCATAAAAATATTATTAAAAACTTTTTTATAAGTATTTCATTAAAGATTTACTATATGGTACCATCATGGTACTATGTTTATAAAGTATTTATATAACTTTATTTAATATAAAATTATGGAATCATGGAATAAAGAATATAGATTAAGATTTTCAGAAGAAGAAATAAATATTTTTCAAAATTGTTTAAAAGAATATATCTTACATGATTATAAGAAAATGTCAATTAGTGAATTAGGAAAACATTTAAGATTATTAATTAAAATTATTACATTAGATAGAAGATTCAGAAGAAAATTTGAAAAAAGAATAGATAAAATAATTGAAGAATTAAATAAAGGAAAAGTAAAAAATGCAGAAAGAATTATTAATGGAATAATAAAAGGATATAAAAAAATAAGAGAGAAAATAATTATTGAAAAGCTTGATATAGTAGAAAGAAAAACATTTGAATTATTATTAGAAAATAGATTTGAAACAGAAGAAGAATTAAAAGATTATTTCTTTTCATTTTATTCTTCTCAAGGAGCATCAAAAAATAAAATGAATAAAGCATATAATGAATTTTTAAAGAAACTTTTTAGATATGGATTCAAAGGATTAATTATAAAATTGAGAAAAAAGTCAAGAGAACCAAGTTTTGAAGAAATTGAAGAAATATTTGAAAAAATATTTTAAAGAAAAAAGAGAGAAATTAAAATATTATTTGAAAAATCTTAAAATTGGAGATATTACAATTGAAAGTAAAATTATATTTATTAATAATTCTAAATTAGAAAAAATTCAGAAAGATTATTAAAGAATTTTAAAACAATTAAAGCAATTATTAATGCTTCTTCTCAAGAATTAAGTTTAAAAGTAAAGATACCTTATAAAACTTCTATTAAAATTTGGAGAATTTTAAATGAAGAATATAAATTATGAATATATTTCTTTTTTAAAATATTCCATTAATTGTTTTTATATTTTTGGATATATTAATTAATATTTTTTATGAAGATATTTAAAAATGCTTA
>CAZDHW010000039.1:0-2306 GCA_964505415.1 uncultured bacterium
GTGGGTTATTCAGCTTAGTTAATATCTCTTCATATTCTTTAGGCAGTTGCTCAACGAAAACTTTCATCCCTTCTATTCCTATTCTTTTAGATTTCGCAACTAAATCCTTAGGAATGCCTTTACCTCCTTTAGCTCTATATTCTTCTATATACTTCCTCGCAAACTCTTTATCAATAGTTTCACAAGGCAAATCAAACAAATAAAATAAAGCAATAGTTCTATTTACCTTATCAGCTATAAAGCTTTTAAGCAAAGAAGAATCATGATATGGAAATGGAATTTCAATTCCATCTTCCTTCATTCTAGAAGGTAAGGCATCAAGATAATCAAAGAATGGTAAAATAACTTGCCATACGCTAGCATCAGTTGGCTTTAATTTTTCTTCAAACCATTTGCATGGCCCATATTTGCTATCAAATACACACCATGCTATTTGCTGAATCATCCTATTAATCCATTCAAATTTTTGAGGTTGAGAAACTACTTCAGGTCTTTCTTTAATAAAATTGGCTAACATCCAAGTATCTCTTGGTACATTTTCACTTTTAACAACATTCTCCTCAATAACAATAGGGTCAAAATCTACAATTTCAGGATTTTTTTCGCAAGCATCAAAAAGCAATTCATGACCTTCAATAAAAGGCAGGCCTTGCTCTAAAGCTATTGAATAATTTACTAAAGCTCGCAAGCCTTCTTTCCTTTTTGGTCTTCTTTTTACTTTATTAGCTAATTGATATGCTGTAAGAAAAATTTTCTCAGGATCTTGATAATTTGAAATTGAAATTAAGAATAAGCTATCCAAACTCTCTTTTTCCCAGCTTGGGTCATAATCTTCCAAAGGCATCTTCATTCTTAAAGTTCTTCTTTCTTCAGGAATTGCTTTAGAAGCTTTTATTCCCTCTACAGTTTCAGCATCCCATATTGCTTTGTAATCAACAGGCTTAGGCTTTTCAATAAAAGCTTTTCCAACATAAACATTTTCTTCCTCTTTGCTTAATGGAATTGAAAGCAGTTCAGATGCTTGAAAAGATAGGCTTGCTTGCTTTATTGAACTTCTTTTATCAAATTCAAGCCTTATCAAAACATTTAAACCTTCGGAAGAATAAGCTTTTTCAAAACTCGCTTTACTCAATTTAGGAGCGTATAAAGTTGATGTTTCGGTTTTTGTTGTTGTTAGGGTTTCTTTAGAAGTGACTGTTGTAGTTGAGAATACAGTAGTTTTTTTTGTTACAGTTTCTTTTTCAGTTTTTGGAGGAAACAATAATCTTCCTAATCCTATACCAATTAATCCACCTGTAATTAAGCCTGCTGCTGTGCCTAGGTATTCCCTTTTACTCATTTTTCTTTCAAAAAGGTTATTTTCAAGGTCTTCTAGCTTTTCAAAATTTTTTCGATAATCATCAAGCTTTTTTTCCATATTTAATCTTTGCATTTCCCTATGGAAACGAATGCCCTCGATAAGGAATAGTGAAAGTGATGCGAGGAAAATGGATAAAGTTATTTTATTATTAGTTTTTTGAAATAGTTTCATACTTATATTTTATTTGCTCAATGTTTAATATAAATCTTTTTTCTTAATCTTAATGTAAGCATTATTAATTATAGTTTTTTTATTCCAAGCTCTTTTATTTTCGCTTTAAACAAGAGATTATCAAGCTCGATGATATGATGAGTAGATAGAGAAATAATAGTTCTTAATGCTTATTTCCATATGTACTTTTAAGATTAAAAATTTTGCTCCTTGTTTTTAATATTGAAAATAAAATTTGAGCAAAAATTCAAGTGATTATATTTGGATTAGTAAGTAAAAAATAAATTTTATATATAATGAATTTTTTAATCCAATTCTTATAAAATTATATCTTCATCTATTTCACTTATCATTTTTCTTAATTCATTTTTGCTACTAATTTTCTTAATTCCTCTATTCAAAATATTCCAAGAAGCAATTTCATTTTTATCAAAAGTTATTTCACAAAATGGACAATGAAGAATATGAATATCTTCATTTAAAATTTCAAGTTTTTTATTACATTTTGGACATCTTTCACTTGTTCTTCTTGGATTTACAGGAATTGCTTCTATTCCAAATTTTTCTAATTCTTTTTTAAATTCTTCTAAGAATAGTATTATATTCATTTCTTCTCTATATCTTTTTACATTTGGATTTTTTATACTATCTGCTCTTAAGCTATTTGGATCTTCAAATGCTATTTTTTTATTCCTTTTTCAATTAATTTTTTACAAAGAAATATTGAAGTGCTTCTATCATTTTTCCTATATATTCTTTCAAATATTGGAATTTC
>CAZDHW010000040.1:0-2168 GCA_964505415.1 uncultured bacterium
TTTTCATCTTTCTAAAAGAGATTTTTTCCGGCTTTACTTTTAAAAGCTTGCTATAATTCATTATCAAAAAGGGTTAACCTATTATTCTACCTTCGGCTATCAATGCTTCTTTTGTGTAAAGTTCTTTATTACTGGCATTGAATTCGTGTTTTATTTGGACCGATAATTTATCTAAGGTGTAAATTTGCCAAGTAATAGGAATAAAGGCTTTTTTACCTTTTCTCTCAGCAGTAGTAAGTTCAAAACTCATAAGAAGATGAAAGGCATCTTTAGTAATTTTTGGATCTTCTGAGGGCGAAAAATAAAAAGTTCTAAAAGTTTGATTCTTAGTAAGAGTATTATAAGTTTTACAATCTAAATAAGTTATTCTTCCAAATTCATCTTCTATTTGAATATCCGGATAGCCAGCAGTTTTTTCTTTCCGCTTTTAGAAAGAGGTCTATCGGCTTTTAAACCAACTTCCTTTAAAGAGTCAAGAACAAAAGGCTCTATGCGATTTCCTGCTTCATTTGGTCTGTTGGTAAAAATACCTTCTTCAAAAGCTTTTTGAGCAGCCGATTGGGCAGCTTTGCTTAATTTTTCAAGTAATTTTTTATTTTTGTCAACGGCAATGTCAAAGACCAAAACTTCAAAACCAGTAAGAACCTTTATAGCTAACGGAAAAGGTATTCCTTTTATAGGTGCCAAAAATTTACTAATTGTTTCTTCAAGTTGTTTTATGTAGTCCTCTTGATTCATGTTAAAATTCCAATTTAAGTGTGTTTATTTTTGAAAAATTAATATGTTTTCTTTTTGCATCACATTATAGAGTCCGAAGATAATTTTATCTATATTTTTTACTAATTTAAAACCAATTTTCTCGGCACATTCTATAACGAATTCAACAGTCTTTATTTCTTGCCCTAAATAGGTAGCATTACCGATAATAATTACTACATATTTTTTAGGTTTAAGTACCCTGAACATCTCTTTTAAAATTTCTTTTATATCTTCATTATATAAATCAATCCGATTTTGCCCTTTACCCCTTACACCAATAATCTTTTCTCTCATCTCGGAAAGATTGTAACCCAAATCTTTTAAGGCGTGGACATCGTTAGCGATATAATCAAGGGCAATTGAATAGGGAGGAGATGTAATAATTCCGTCTATACTCTCATTTTCTAAAGGTAATATTCTGGCATCGCCAATTTTTATCTCTATCTTACCCAATTCTAAGTTAAGTTTTTCTTTTATTAGAGCGTAATCGGAAACCGAAGAAATCATCAATTTTAAATTTTTTAAGAAAGCATTATTAAATTTTTGCCTTCGTCGAGCATTATCACTTAGGGCAACGAGCTTCGCCATTTGGTAGAAATTTCTGACTTTCTCATCAGGAATTATACTGATAGCTTCGTCAATAGTTTTTTTATCAAAGTTAAACAAAGATTGATTTATAATTTTAACTATTTTTTTCTCCCATTCTTTAATCTGTGGCAAAACATAAATTGACTCAGTTTTTACTTTACTTTGAAGCACACAAAGAGGAGATATGTCAATGCCGATACAATTTATACCTAAAAGTTGTGCTTCCAAAGCAGTAGTACCGCTTCCAATAAAAGGATCAAGAACCGTGTCACCCTTTTTTAGTCCAATAATATTCATAAGCGCCCTTATCATTTGGGGATGAAATTTACCTTTATAAGGATAAATCCAATGCGTAAGATACTGATTAATAGAACGGGTTCTATTCATTTGGATTATTTGAAAATAGTGAGTAGGTTTGCCTCTTACTGATTTAAAATAGGCTAATTTTTTTATAAGTTCTTCGTCATTTTTGCGGCTAATAGGCTAAATTCTCTAAATCCATTAGTAACCTTAAATTTTACTCCTAAAGATTGTAATTCAAGTTGAGCTAATGATAATTCATAAATAAATTGAACATTATCCATAAGAAGCAACTCAGCGTTTTTTGAATTTTATCTTCCATATTTAAAATTTTATTTTAATTATCGCTTTATTATATAGCAAACTTTCTAAAAAGTCAAATAACATTCAAAAATATAAGGCATAATAAATTTTAATACTTTTACGACCGGAGGTATCTTAAGTATGCCTTAATAACGATTTTAATATTTTTTAAAAATTAGGGGTAAGATAAAGGGGTGGTTTTTCGTTATATATTATGA
>CAZDHW010000041.1:0-1850 GCA_964505415.1 uncultured bacterium
TGAATAGCCAATTTCTTTAAACCAAGTTATAGCTGGTTTTTCAACCAGGTAATCTTCGGTAAGATGGTTTGTCATTTTAATCTCCAAAATAGAGTTTCAGTAATTCTCCAACCAATTCGTTTTGTCTTTCTTCTAATTCTTTTGTAGTCCAAGTCTTGTAATTTTTAATATTTTCAGTAATTTTAAAAGGTGTCGCACCTCCCTTAAAAAAATAAGCCTCTTTTTTCTCCTTAAAATCATAATTTCTTGCCTTTGAATTTTTTCTTCTCCCGAGCAATACAAGGTTGCCAATTTTATTAGTCCATTCCTCTCTTTCTTTATCTGTAAAAATTTTAACCCATTCGCTTTTTTCGGATGGATTTTGTGGTAAGATATGCTCAATCGTTATTGTTCCAGAATATCCGCTAAAGTTCTCAGGGTCCCATTTCTCTAAATCTATTCGTAGCAACAGATACTTCGCAAAATCTTCACTACCAAAATCTTTGCCATCAATTTTTTTCTTAAATTCTTCTTTAAGATCTTTAGGAATATTTAATTCAGTAATTACTTCTTCTGGATTATTCTTACTTTCAATTAGTTCTATTATTTTATTTAAACTCAAAATTCTTTTAGTGGGCGTAAACCCAACGATCCATTCTATTACTGTTTTTCTTTCTAAAGCATAAAGAAACTTTAACAAATGTGATTCTTTAAATTTTTCACAATAAGAAATTAAAGGTGGCACCCAATCGTCAAAAGGTATAAATTCCTTCATTAACTTAACAAGATTTTTATATTTGTTTTCTACCCTAAGGTCATCTGGTTCTAATATATAATCCCTATAAATTTCAGAAATTTTATCAAAATAAATTATAAAATCTTTTCCTCTTTTAAGTATTTCCTTTTTAAAAATTAAATCATTGTATTCTTTATAAATACTTGCTTTTGCCTTTGTTTTTAGTTTTAATGTTCTTATAAATTCAATTACTTTTTCTACATTCTCTCTTCCTATATTATTTTCTATCTCTCTCCATTTTTTTGAAAAAGTATGTCTTTCACTTTCATCAATTAAACTTAAGTTCTCAGCTTTTAAAATATCGGCTGTAGTCAAAGGAAGTCCTCGTGTGTTTATTACATTAAACAATTGAATAGCATATGGTAAGTCTTTAGTCGATATATATACTACATATACATTATTGTATAGATATTTAACAAACTCACCTTCTGAATTTTTATTTTCTTGGAATATATCCTTGTATTTTTGATTGTAAAGAAAGATAGCTTCATATAAACGATATTTAGGATCTTTATCGTCAATATATTTAATTCTTCTCTCAGCAATTTCTTTTAGATAGTCCTTAGTTTTCCCAACTTTATATATAAAATCTTCTAAGTTAGCCAAATCCTCCCACATTTTTATCCTAGGGGCAGCCGGTAAGTTCTTATATTTATCCTCCTCTTGGTAAAGAGCTTTTTTTATAGAATTTTTTAAATCTTCAGAATCAGTATTATCCCTAATCACGGCAAGAAGAATTAAAAGTGCTGTTAATCGTTGTTGACCATCTATAATGTAATAAACCTTATCATTTTCTTCTTGAAGAATAATTGTTCCTAAAAAGTATTCTTCTTGATTTTGAGTAAAAGCATTATATATGTCCTCAAACAATGCCTCAAAATTATCCAATCTCCAACTTAACGGCCTTTGAAAATACGGAATTTTAAATTGAAAACTTTCACTAAAAAGATCTCCAACTTTAATTTTTTTAGCTATTATTTCCGCCATTTTACACCTCCTCCTTTTAAGTTTTTGTTTATACGCTTAAACAGGGTTAGCATTAATTCAAAATGATTTCTTACTCTTTTGTATAAAT
>CAZDHW010000042.1:0-1808 GCA_964505415.1 uncultured bacterium
AAGAAAATGTTACCGGTGCAATCTTGGTGGGGATGGGCGTTGAATTCGGTTACCCCGCCGTGGGTCGCCCATCGACAATTGTGTGATAAAAGACAATTGGCAATAAAATTGGGATAAGGTTTAACTTCCAAGTCATAGAGATAAGAGTAGGGAGATTTTATTTTCTTTTTTCTAATAATTACTTGAAAAGTAATTTCTCCTTTCAAAAATTTTTCTAACTCATTAATTATCTTTTGAATTTTAGGTTTTTTTTCAGCTTCTTTTTTTAGAAAATCAACAAAACTAATTAAATTATCTTCGGTAATAAAGTAATTAAGATTTTTGCCATGTCCAAGAAATTTTCTCAACACGCTCTTTTTAACCAAATTTTTGCACTTCTCATAAATTTCTTTTTTAAAAAAAGGTAAAACCTTAAAGCTCCTAGTTCCTCCTCTTTCAAAATTTTTTACTCTTTCTAAGATAACCCTCGCTTTTTTCTCTTTTAAAGAAGAGGAAAATCCAATGTAATTTAGAAAGCTTTTAATTGAATTATAATTGCTTATAGAGATTCGGTAGGATTTACTCCAATTTTTTTCTTTTCTTTCGTTTTCAGAAATTGAAGAAAGAATACCAAACCTTAAAAGTAAAAATTGAATTGTTTTGGTTAATTTTCTATTAGTTATTCCAAGGAAAATTTGCCCGGCCTTAATTCCTACCCCGCCTTCGGCATCGAAAATTCCTCGCAAGAAAGCAGCTATTTCTTCTTTTGGTAGCTGGCCTATCTCTTCTAAAAATTCTTCTTTCCTTTTAACAATATTTTCATTTAGCCATTTAGATAAAAAAGTGCTATTGACTTCCAATAAATAGGCAGTGGTTTTACTTTGGGGAGCAATTCTACCTTTAACACCAAAGACTTTTTCAATGAGCTTTTGGTATATTGTCAATACTGTTTTATCAGTATCTTTAAATCTAACCGTTCTTGGCTGAGCTGTTCCGTCTCCAAGAAAATAGCCAAGGATTTGCATTAGTTCTGGCGAGCTTTCATCTGGTAAGTTGATAAATTTCCCATGGATTGTATTAACAGGAAGGAAGTTTTCGCTACTAAAATCTATATTTAAAAATGGCAATATTTTCTGAAGTTGATCTTCCCTAAAATTTCGATCATTCCTTACAAGATGATCTAAATATCCTTCGCTTATTCCTACTAAAGAAGCAATTTTTGCTCTGGATAGGCTCATTTTCTTTATTCTTTCAAGAAATATTTCATTTAGGTTCTCAGACATTTTGTAATACCTTTTACAGAAAACTTTTCGAAATTTTATTTTTTTACCTTCTATTTCGATTCTCTTTGGAAATAAAAGTAAATCGTTTTCTGAAAGGTCTTTTACTTTTTTTGCTAAAATTTTATTTCCTTGATAAACTATCATTTTGTGTTCACCAGTGGCTATTAAAGAAGTTGAGGGGGTTTTGATTTCGTAAAGATAAGAAGGAGATTTATGCTTTAATATCTTTATTTTGCCTTCGCAAAATTTTAGAGTTTTGGGGTTCAAACACAATACTTTATCTTCAGAAGTGAGTTTAGAAATTTCTTTTATCCTTCCGTCGGCTAATTGGATTAAAGTATCTGGTGGCAAACAATGGGCAAGTCCTATTTTTCCTTTAATTGAGCTTCCTTTTAATTTCATTTCTAAATTTTCAATTGGACCCACTGCTTTTACACAATAGGATTTATTGCCTTCAATAACAACAATCCCAGTCGAATCATACCCTCGATAGATTTCTCTTTTCAAACCCTCAATTAAAATAGGTAAAGCCTCTTTTTTTCCGAT
>CAZDHW010000043.1:0-1797 GCA_964505415.1 uncultured bacterium
TTTTTGGTTAAAGAGAAATTTTCTTAATATAATAATAAAAAGGCATAATACTTATGGTAATTCAAATTGATACAGAGAGAGCAATAAAGGTTGGAAGTATCTTACTCAACACATATGAGAAAATAGGCATTTTTGGATACAAAATGGGCGACATGCCAGAGCTTTTAAAACCAAAAAGTTTAAAAAGAGGGTCTCTCCAACATGTACATTATCTCACCCTCTTAGTTGCACTTGATTATATGAGAGATGCAAACCAACTATGGCAAGCAGGAGTTAATACTTTTAATGATAAGGAGGTGCGGTGGGTTTTTGATATAAACTCTGAAAAATTGGAAGATCTAAATACTTTAATTAAAGCCCTACAAAAACATAAAGTTTCGAAAAAACCAATAAAAGATGCAAAAATTTGGCAGAAGATAGCTTTTAGCATAAAAGAAAAATTTAGTGGGAATATGATAAAGTTTCTTACAGGGGAATGTAAAAACAATGCAGAAAACATTTTTAGCCGAATGAAGACACTCTATAAAAAGGATTTTCCAAATCTTACAGGCAATAAAATTCTTCCTCTTTGGATTAGAATGTTGAAAGAAGTTTGTGGTGTAAGTATTACAAATCTAAATAAAATTCCGTTTCCTGTCGATGTGCATACAGCAAGAGCAACTATTTTTACTGGTTGTTTAAAGGGAGAAGGCATTAAAACTTCGATTACCGAAATTGCACCGAAAGTAGATGAGGTCTGGACGAAAGCAGCAGAACAAAGTAAGAAATTTGAGAAATTTGATTTAGATGAACCATTATGGACTTTAAGCAAATACGGATGTAGTAAACAAAGAAATAAAATCTGCCCTGTTTTTAATGAATGCCCTGTAAAGAATTTTTGTGAAGCCGTTAAAAAAAGAATGAAGGTAGTTCAGGGCAATAAAGGAATCATTATAAAATGAACATTTTTAGTAATATAGACAATTTAGAAAGGTTACACCAGGTGCTCAAAAAAGAATATCTTACTTGGGCATTTAAGAAAAAAGATAAAGGGATTGGATCGAAAAATAACCCTCTGACTTTAAAATTTATCAATAAATATTTATCGCCTTCCCTTAAAAAGGAAATTTTACGAGAATTGAAGATTATTTCTAATTTCTTAAAGACAAACAATAAGCTTGTAGAAAATTATCAGATTTTAAGGGAAATTTATATAATTTCTCCTTCATTTCATGAGATTTGGTTCTTCTCAACACATTTTGCTACTAATTTAAAATCAGTTATCAATGGACGATTAGGATTGAAAGCATTTTTAACTTCAAAGAAAAAAGGCACTCTCAACAAAACTCTCAAAGGTATTACTTCTTTTGTTACCAAAAGATCTATTCTTCTTGAAAATCTTTTTTCACAAAAAGCAAGTGTAATAGAAAGCCAACCATCTAAAAATGTCGAAAAAGATATCAATTTGCTATTAAACACAAGCAAAAATTTCGATAGCCCTGAGGAAATAAATAAGGCGCTTCCAGTTCTATATAGAATTACTCATTATTTTCTCAAAAAAACAAAATATTCTCTTCTTAAATCAGACATTCTTATTGGAAAAAATTCTTGGTTAAAATATGCTCCTTGCTCTGTTAATGAAGGGCCGATTTTCATTAAAAAATCAAGCCAAAAAAGAATAGAGATTTTTAAGCAAATTCCTTCTTTGGAAGAAAAAGAAATTAGAAATTTCCTATCGACAAATTTTGAAATAGAAGAAGTCTTAAAATAAATCAAATAAATTATTCATTAATTAGCCTATAAAAAATTGCCCAGTGA
>CAZDHW010000044.1:0-1775 GCA_964505415.1 uncultured bacterium
AGATTGTGACATAATATTTTAGCTCTAATAATTGGAACGGGAAAAGAGTTTAAATTCCTCTTTGGCAGATTGTGACAGCACTTTAAGTTTAGGAAAATCAATGACTTATTTAATTTTTTTAATAATTTTTGCGTCAAACCGTCAGCCTGGAAATAATAAATACTCCAATCTTCTTTTAACCCAATTGTCAAAGAGCATTTTTTATTTTCTTTTATTTTTTTCATCATAATTTTAATATAAAATTTTTGAAAAGTCAATGTTATAGTATGTTATCAGTAGCATCCTTAATATTTGTTAAAATGCGCCTCTCAAAATTTACTGAATCAGGAAAGGTATAAATTATCACACTATCCCGATTTTTATCCACAGTGTTTAATATCTCATATTCAAGCCTCTTTAACTTTCCGTAGGTTAATTCACCTTCAAAAACCGACTTTTGAATATGGTGAAGATATTTCCTCGCTATTTTCATAACTTTGGTAAGTCTTCTTTGGTCCTTTTTCTCAATTAAGGAAATATCATAAATCAAAATAACTTTCATATCACCACCAAACTTTTAGAGGAATATATTCTTTTTCTCCTAAAAGATGTTTGATAAGTTTATAAAGTTCTAATTTTATTAAATTTTTATATTTTATTTTTCTTTTTAGTTTTCTATGAAGGATTTTCTCTTCTAATAATTCATCAAAATGTTTTACAAATATTTTCCTTCCTTCTTCTTTTAAATAAGCAAAATTTAAAGATTTCTCAAAATGTTCTTCGTTAATTATATTTAGATTTATTAACTTCAAAATTAATCTATCAGATAACACCGGCTTAAAAACTTCAGCAACATCCAAAGCTAAAGAATACCTCCTTTCAAAAGGTTCGTGTAAGTAACTAATTGTGGGATTTAAAGGAGTTTCGTATATTTCTTTTAAAATTTGGGTATAAACTAAAGAGTTCCCAAAAGAAATCATAGCATTCAGAGGATTTTGGGGCGGTCTTATACTTCTTTTCTCAAACTCCCATTTTGTTTCTTTCTCTATACATTCATAATAGATTTTCCTAATATGGGCTTCAGCGGTCATCAATTTATTTGTATCATTACAGTCAGAAAGAGATTTAATCAATTTGTCCATTTTTTCAACCTCTTTCTCAAAACCTTCCCTTTTCTCAAAATTTCTTTTCATATTATGGCAAGCACCTTCTACAAATTTTTTAGCCAAAAAAATTCTTTTATCTTTATCTAAATAATGTTCAACTTGCTTGATAAGAAGATTGCCGGAAAGATTTTCTTCCCGCGGAACAAAACTTCCGGTATAGAAACCATAAAAATTAAAAAAATGGATAACAATTTTATTCTGACTTATAAAATTTAAAAATGAAGTATTTAAATCCATCTCTCCAAATATAAATATTTGGTCTATATCATTAACAGGTAAAGGTCTTTTACCTTCAGAAGTTTCAATAAAAACTGTATTTTGACTCCTTTTTATTCTCCCTTCTTTAAATATATAATAATTTCTTGCCATTATGAAAAACAAAATTCATAATAGGCACATTTTTTACAATAAGGTTTTTCTTTAATTTCGGGCGGTTCTTTTTTTATTTTTATTTCCGCAATTTTTAAAAGAGCTTCATCAATCTTTGCTTTATCTTCTTCCGCAAGTTCAAACTCAATTTTCCTCAATAACTTTGGATAATGAATTATTCCCCTTTTAGAATTAATTCCCATTTTCTGAAGTTGATAAATATAAAATTTTGTTTGCCAAATATGAGCCTCTTCAAGTTTT
>CAZDHW010000045.1:0-1752 GCA_964505415.1 uncultured bacterium
AAATCTCATATAAATCACCTCCTGTTTCTGTCATTCCAACTCCAATTTCAACTTTCCCTTTATCTAAGGTTTTTGGAGATTGAAAAAAAGCAGTTGTATAACAACCAAATAAGAGAAAAGGTAAAATAAAAAGGAATCTCTTCATACTTTCACCTCCTTTGAAATTTTATTTGCTATAACAAGTAAATTAGCAAAGTTTTCAACATCTACTTTATCAAAGTTAGGTAAAATCTCCTTTTCAAAATAATCTTTTAGTTTCTCTTTGTCCCCTTCTTTTCTCATAAAAATTCTTTCAAGCTCATTTTTTAAAATTTCTTTTATATTCGGTAAATTTTTGCTCTTTTTCTCATATAATTTTTCAACTACTTCAAGATAACCAATTTTCTTTTTAATTTCTTCAGGTTTTTCTAAAACAGATATACCTTCAACAAAAACATTTCCATTTGTTGGTTTTAAAAATCCTGTTATTATTCTCATCGTTGTTGTTTTACCAGCAGCATTAGGACCAAGAAATCCAAGAATCTCACCTTTTTTCACATTAAAGGAGATATCATCAACTGCTTTTATTTTCCCAAAATACTTTAATAAATTCTTTACTTCTATCATTTTAAAGAGCAAAATTATAAAAGAAAAAAAAATTAAAAGTCAAATAAATTATTTTAGAAGAAATATCAATATAAAACCAATTTTCGTCATCCTTATTTTCAAGAAATCTTCCAATCATATCAGTTAAAATTTCTAAAACAATACCATCGTATATTTCCGATTGAATGAATAATTAAAAATCACCTGCCTCCTTATTGTAATGTCGCTTCAAAGAAATTGAAGAAAGCGGGGAAGCCTAAGTTTTATTTTCAAATTCAAACCTTATATTAATCATATAATTTGAGTTAAATCTCTCTATTTGATAGATAAATCTCATATTTCCTTCATTTTAAAAGAATTTTTTACATTTTCTAAAAAGAATAAAAATCTTTAAACCTATCCCACCTTTCCCAAACTAAAACTAATCCAAAATAATCAATTGAATCTGCCATTTTCTTTATTTGGATAATCAAAGGGAAAAATTCTCTTTCACCAGAAGATGGTTTATAAGCAAATCTTTCTAACATTTAAACATCTCTTTAATTCTCTGTAAAAATTATCTCTTAAATCATTCATAGCATCTTCTCAAGAATTCCAAAATTTATCTTTTAGGTTAATTAAATAAATTTTTGTGTTTGAAATACTCATAAATTCCCTAGTAGGATTAGAACCTTTTAGAGCTTTTATTTTTTGGACTAAACTTTCAAGCTCGTTACTGTGTAATTCAAAATTTTTAATCTGCACACTTCCAAAACATAATTGCTCCAATATAATCAAACTCGATTTTTTCACACTGAGATATAACTTCAGAATGCAATGGGATAATTTTTTATACCTTCCATAAATTAATAGAACGAGCGAATTGATCTGCGATGTTTATACACAATCTTCTTCAGGGTTCTAACACTCTGAAGCATTCTTCCCATACACGATAGAGGTCTTTTAAGTATTCATGAAGGGTTTGCCCATAACCAATCTGTCCATCTATACCGTAGTCCTTAATATGCCAGTATGGTGGAGATGTAATGATAAGGCCTATGCTTTCGTCTTCAACCTCGCTCATTTCCCTGCTATCTCCAAGAATAATCTTAGCCCAAGGCTTCATAGTCCTGCTACCTTTAAAATTTATTGAAAGTGCTAATATTAGGCTCTAAAAAAATTATTTTT
>CAZDHW010000046.1:0-1726 GCA_964505415.1 uncultured bacterium
AAGGTTTCAAAAACCAAGCGTTATATACTACACAAGCTAAGCCCCCACCGTTTCTCAAAAGGTTATCGCCTAAAATAGGTGCAGGTTTGTATCCGTGAGCATTAAGAAAACTCAAGAAGCCCACATCGTTTAAAATAGACATCATTTCAGAGACAGGATCGTAAGAAAGGAAAGCATAAGTGCCGATTTCGGGAAATACAACAGAATTTACTACGCAAGAATAATGCCTGTAATCAATAATAAACTTTCTATAAGAATCATCTACTGGAACAGGAAAAGCATTTACCTTAATTTTTAAAAAATCAGATATTATCAAACAAACCTTATCTATCCAACTTCTTGTTGTTTCATCATCAAGGTAAACTAAACAATAAGTATTATCTTGAGTCAAAGAAGGAAAAAGAGAAAGCACACCGTCTATGTGTTTAAAATAATTTTCTACCGGAACTTTCAAAAGTTGAATTTTTGAATCTGAACCAAAAATCGAAGTGAAAACTTCTTCATTTATATCCCATTCATCAACCATGATTATTAAACAAGCATCTTCTTTTACAAGAGTTAAAACAGCTCCTCCATCAAGAGGCTTATCTATTGATATTGATGAAATACCTTGTGATTTTACAAATCTTTGTTCAAAATAGCGCTGGAATTCAGAAAACGACTTACCAACTCTTTTAAGATAAAAAGGTTTATATTTAAAAAATAACAAAAAACCACGTCCATCATGATTTCTCATCGAAGGAATATATATTTGAGGAGCATAATCTTTTATCCATGGAGTAAGATTATAATTAACCACCACAGAGCCCTTTGGATTACTACCGAGCTTCTTCAATTCATTTAACATCCTTTTAGTAACAAAGAAATTGTAAGAAATATTATTATCTTCAAGAAAAGAAATTATATTCCTATAATCTTTTGCATACACAAGGTTTGATGAGGCTAAAAACAACATTTGACCTCCCTACTCAAAAAATTGTTTTTTTCTTAGATGGTAGTATCAAAGGAGTTACGATTATAATTTTTATTTTATAACTGATATAACTATTTTTTCAAATCCTCAGGAGCTTTCATATAACTAAAAGACCCTACAAAAACTTTTTTAGCACCATGGCTAACAAACCTTCTTTTTTCTGAAAAAGGTCAAATACAAACTGAATAGGATTTTTAAGAACTAAAAAGAATGCTTAAAATCTAATCTTCATTTCTTCCCTCCATCCTACTTTTCATCAAACTTCTCTCTAACCCTTTTTCTCTTTCTACCTCCCCACAAAATCATCTCATAATTATTCATTAAATCTTCCACACTATCCCCTTCCAAAATAAAAATACGATTATTATTTTTATTAAAAATTGACAAATCTTTCTTCAAATGGGCAATGGAAGGAATTATGAATTTCGTTATAAAGTAAAAGGTTTTCAAGAAAATTTTTAACTTGGTTTCTTACTTTTTTGTGGATAAAGGCCATGATTTCTTGGGGAATGAAAGGATAAGTTTTGCTTTTGTGGTTTCATGGTAGCTTCAACCTCTTTTGGCAATATTTGTGAATTAATCCATAGGGAAGAATACCATGCCCGTTTTTACCCTTCAAGGTCTTCCACAATTAATGAGACACTCCCTTGGTAAATTGACCTTGAAAGAAAGGGTTAAACGATTAAACTTAATGAAATAAAAATAATTTTTTTAGAGCCTAATATTAGCACTTTCAATAAATTTTAAAGGTAG
>CAZDHW010000047.1:0-1642 GCA_964505415.1 uncultured bacterium
TAAATGCTCACTCATTCTTTCAATTTCTATTAAACCAGAAATCAGAGTTCGTTCGCCTTTAGATACTCTCGTTCTTTTCTGCCATTCTCTAAGACGGTGGAAAGTTTGTTTTTGTTCAGGCTTTAAAGGTCTTTTATACCTATCCACATCAAAAGGAGAAATTGATGTTGCCAGACCTTTATCATGAAGAGTATAAGTTAAAGGTGCACCTGCTCTTGACCTTTTTTCTTTTTGTTCTAAGTCAAAAATCCTTCTTTCCAAGCCTCTATCATAAATTTTTCCTAAAACAAGACCACAAGCTCCACAAACATATTCTCCATTTTCGTAATCCTTTATTATATTTCCATTTCCACATTCAGGGCAACGATCAACTTTAGTTCTTAAAATTTTTTCTTCCATCTAACCTATTTTCTATAAAGTGTTTAATTTTAAAAGTTTTTTATGTTAGACGTCTAACATAAAAAATTAATCAGAAATCACTTTCTTTTCTAAAAGAATTGCTTCGCCACCTTGATTTTTTATTCTTGTTGCTAAAATTTTCAAACTCTTTAAATCATTACTTTCCCAGACTGAGTGCTGAATTTTTTCTGCTTTCATCGATTTTAAAGCTCTGTTTACTTGAACTTGCAAAACTTTTTTCTCTTTTGGGATGTCGTAGATTATTATGTACTTCATAAATGTTAGACGTCTAACAAAGTATAAAAATTTTTCGTTTAAACCTTAAGCTTCCACTTGAAGTTTGAGTCAAGCTCTATTTTCCCTTCGCTTCTTAACTTTGTAATTAGTAATGCTACCTCTTCTTTTTCTGCTTCTAACTTTTCAGCAATCTCTTGAGCAGTCATATTTTTTTCTTTTAAAATTTCAAGAATTTGTTCAGCAGAAATTTCTTTCTTTTCCTCAATTTTTTCTTCCTCAATTTCCTCAATTTTTTCTATTTTTTCTTTCACAGGCTTTTTCTCCTCAATTTCTTCATACCATTCTTCCTCAAGCTTTAATTCTTTTAATTTTGACCTTACGTATTCAACGCCTTTCCTAAGAATTTCTCTTGTTCTTTCAATTTCAGCTTTAGCAGATTCAAGATAATTCTCAGCTTCTAATTTCCTATTCAGCCTTTTTAATTCCCCATATTTCTTTAACAAAATTTCTATAATGTCAGACTGAAGAAGCAAGAATGAAGTAAAAATTTTATAATTTTCGTCCAAAACTTTTATGGACTGCCAACTTGCCCATCCAGCTAAAAAAGACCTTGAGTTATAATCCCAAACACGTTTTTTTAAGTATTGTTGAAGATTTTTTAAGCCAATTTCCAAGTATTCTAAACCTTTCGTATTTATATTAAACTCTTCTTTACCCGTTAAATAACCTTCCCAAATATCCTGAAAGAATTGAGCTTTTGCTTCTTCCGGAAGAAAATAACCTATAACAGAAAAAAGTTTTGAAATTAAAAAATCTCTTAAAAAATAATTTCTTTCTTCTTCTTCAACAAAAGAAAATTTTCCATTTGCCCATTTCCTAAAAACTATTTTTTCATGAACTTCTGGTTTGTCTTCCAAAATTTTTTGGAGATAAAGTTTAAAGCTTTCATCCTTAACTTTTTTGCCAAACTCTTCTGTTAACTCAAAGAAAAGTTTATAATCAAGCT
>CAZDHW010000048.1:0-1570 GCA_964505415.1 uncultured bacterium
TAATTTAATATTGACTTTTTTATAAAATTTCTTTAAATTTTCTTAAATGGAAAGGGAGGTAATAAGGAAGGTTTTTCTTTTGTTTCTTTCAGTTTTTTTAGTTTTATTTTCTCTGCCTTTAGACCCTAATCCTTCTTGGTATTATCCTTGTTCGGCACCTCGGGATTTAGCTTTTGGTGATATTGATAATGATGGTTATTTAGATTTGGCAATTGCCCGCGAAAATGAAGTCAATTATCTTTTTAAAAATTTGGGAGGAAGATTAGATTCTTTTCCTTCTTGGCAATCAAACGATGTCGATGTGACTATTTCTTGTGCCTTCGGTGATGTTGATAATGATGGTTATTTAGATTTGGCAGTTGGTAATTACGGTTTAGCCGGTGGTCGGGTGAAATTGTATAAGAACCAAAATGGCAATCTAAATCCTGAACCCCAATGGGTAGCAGAAAATGTGGGTGCTGTTGCTATTGCCTGGGGAGATGTGAATAATGATGGTTATTTAGATTTAGCCACCTGTGACCTTTTTGGTTATCCAGCAGTTTTTTATAATCAAAATGGTCAATTAGAAAGAAGACCATCTTGGCAGGCTCAGGATTATAATTTAGACCTTTCTTGTGCTTTTATTGATATTGATAACGATGGCTGGCTTGACTTGGTTGTCGGCAATGTCAACTGGAATATACCTTTAATACGGGTTTATAAAAATAATAACGGTGTTTTAGAAAGGAGGGCAAGTATTGTTTCTTGTAAACCTCAAGGTAATTTAATTTCGGCTGACGGAATTGGCATCGGTGATGTTGATAATGATGGTTATCTTGATATCTTTGTCAGCAATTATATGAACCAACCGGCAAAAAATTATGGATTTATTAATCGTAATGGTAGAATTGATACCTTTCCCAATTGGCTTTCTTCTGATGAAAATGCTTCTGTTCGTTCTTATTTAGCCGATTTAGATGGTGATTTAGATTTAGATTATATCTGTGCCAATGAAGGTCGGGCAATGGCATATGAGAATACTGGTTCTTCTTTAAATCCAACACCAGTTTGGTATTCTAATGTGAGTAGTCAATGGGGGATTGCGGTTGCCGATATTGATAATGATGGGCAAGAATTAAAAGTTGATACCTTTTATGGTGATGGTCAGCGAAAGCTATTCTATTTAAAAAGAAGACCGGTCCAAAGACTTTTAGAAATAAGGGTGAATAATAATCCTATTCCAGTTAGTGATTATGCTATCAATTTATATGAAGGCTTTTTCACTTTTAAAAATACCCCTCCCCAAAATTCCCTAATTACTGTTAGTTATTATTACTCCTTTGATTTGGATGTTGCCTTTGGTGGTTGCTATCTCTTTTTAAACCGTCGAGCACCAGAGATTAAAGAAGTTTCCAAGTCTTTTAGAACTTTAAAAGACGAAAGAAAAGCTTCAGAAATTTATAATATCTTAGGAGAAAAAATTAAAAAAGATTTAAAGAAAGGAGTTTATTTTCTAAAAGGAAAGGTTAATAAGAAAATAATTGTTAAGTAATTAACTGAAAAAGGAGGAAAGATGCCTTGCAAATATCAC
>CAZDHW010000049.1:0-1541 GCA_964505415.1 uncultured bacterium
AATAAGTGGTATAATGAGATTAAAAAATATTTATAATAATAAATTGCGGAAATCAAAATGAAAAATTTCAATAAGATTTTAGACTTTTAATAAAATAATTGATTTTTTATTAATTTCTCCTCTTGTATAACACTATAACACAATAAAACCACATTCTGCTCTTAAAAAATTCTCTCCACTTGAATTTATACTTAATCAATTTATAAAAAATAGATACCAGTCCAAAATGTTATGGAATTATACATTGATTTGGCATTAAAAAAATTTTCCTTTATAATTTAAAACTTTAGGGGAACTAAATAATGTGTAATAAGGTTTATAATTTTTATTTTTTATTTTTCTTGCTGGGAGGTTAAAGATGAGTGAGAATTTTACTGCTTTTAGAACGGTTTTTATTGGAAATTTAAAAAATTTTGGTAAAGAGAAGAAATTTTCAGAGGATAGTGCTAAATTAAAAAAGTATCTACAAAAGGGTCTATTTGAGCAGCGAATTTGTATTTTTATTATTTTTTGTTCAAGGCGTGCTCCACATTTGGGGCATGTAATTTTAGTTTTGGTAGGGGGTGAGCTCCTTTTAAATGGGGGAATTTTAAAAATCATAAAAAAGTTAACGCAATGAACACATAAGGAGGTGGAAATGAGGGAATTCGCCACTTTGAAGGGACATAAGTATGGGGTGTTTTCAGTTTCCTTCAGTCCGGACGGAAAGTTTTTGGCTTCAGGGAGTAGGGATAAGACGGTGAAGGTACGAGAGGCAGGAAGTTGGAGGCAAATCGCTAATTTGAAGGGGCATGAGAATTGGGTGTGGTCGGTTTCTTTCAGTCCAGATGGAAAGTTTTTGGCTTCAGGGAGTAGGGATAATACGGTGAAGGTATGGGAGGTAGGAAGTTGGAGAGAAATTGCTACTTTGAAGGGGCATGAGGATTGGGTGTCGGTTTCCTTCAGTTCAGATGGTAAGTTTTTGGCTTCAGGGAGTGGGGATAAAACAGTGAAGGTATGGGAGGTAGGAAGTTGGAAGGAAGTCGCTAAATTGAAGGGGCATGAGTATGGGGTGTATTCAGTTTCCTTCAGTCCTGACGGTAAGTTTTTGGCTTCAGGGAGTGAGGATAAGACGGTGAAGGTATGGGAGGTTAGGTGGATGAAAGAGACTTTTCAAGATATAACAGGATGAGGTGATGGGATATGATACCTTGTCCAATTTGTCAACATTCTAATCTTGCTGGGGCAAAGGTTTGCCAAAATTGCGGTAGTCCCTTAGCTGCTTCAACGATCGCCCTTCCATCAGGCACAACTTTTTCAATGGTCGTTATTTGATAGAGAGGGAATTAGGTTGGTTAAAGATATAGGCTTTGCCATTTTATTCCTCTTTTTAGAGCTGGATTGTTCCGATAATGACCAAGGAGTTTTTAAATTTGCTTTTAATGGGCAAGAAAAATCTTTCCTTTAAAGAGGGTAGTGCTAAATTAAAAAAGTATCTACAAAAGAATCTGTTTGAGCAGCGAAGTTGTATTGTATTTTTATTATTTTTTCTTTGTTCAAGG